>JAQGNS010000103.1 GCA_028291705.1 Nevskia sp. | reverse complement strand
TCGACCCGGCTGGCGTACCAGGCGGTAGTGAGATGACGGGTGATCTTCGGGCTCTTCAGTTCGATCTGCGGCACCTGGGCACGCGGCAACGGCTGCGCTTGCAGCCGCTCAGCCAGGGCGTAGACCTTTTCATAGAGCTCGGTCTGTTCGAAATCCTCGCGGCGGCTGTGTTGCAGATCGTCGTGGATGTCCGCTTCGCTCAGGTCGATGCGCTTGCGCAGCGTCCGCGCGGCCAGTTCGGTGCTGGTCGGCGGATCGCCGCCGCCGAGCCTGACCAGCTCGCCATCGTCCGCGAGCGGAAGGCCTGAGGCCAGGCTCAGCGCGTGCTGGAACGCGGCATTGCGGCTGGCGTACTGCCCGGCGTTGTAATCGGCGAAGCGATATAGCGGCTGGTCGTAGGCCGCCGGATAGTCCAGCAGGTGCGCCACGCCGAAATACACGCTGCCGCGCCGGGTGAATACCTCGCGGCGCAGGCTGCGTCCGACCGGGTAAGGATAGGAATGTGTATCGGCGTAAATCTCGGCATAGCTCACGCTGACCTGCATCGGGCCGGCGGTGCGGATGGGATTGCGGTCGGCCAGGAACATCCGGCCCAGGGGCACGACGCCGACGAGGTCCTCGAAGATGTCGCTCAGGTCCCGCTCGGTGCGGGCGGCCTCGATGCGTTCGCTATAGCTGCGCCCGCTGGGCGACGGCAGGTGCAGGGCGGCGTGGACCACGAGGACGGGAACGCCGGCGTGCTGCGCGCGCTGGTCGATTTCCTTCATGGCGATGGCCGGCAGGCCGGGAATCGCCGGGTTGCTCTCGAAGCCCGACTCCTGTTCGGCCACCGCGGCCACGGCGCAGATATGCTCCGCCGTCGTCGTGATGTCGATGGCGGTGAACGCGGCGTGGATGTCGGTGACCCAGCCGTTGCGGTCAGGGATCCGCGGCGGTAACAACCGGTCGATGAGGGCGCGGGCCTGCTCCGGGCTGAGCGTTTCCGGCTCCGGCTTGACCGGGCCGCCGCAGCCGGCGAGCAAGGCCAGACCCAGGCAGGCGAACGCTCGCACTGTCCGCAAGCTTGGTGTGCTCAATGGTGGCCCTGGATGTTGTGGGGTTGCGCAGCGTGCATGGAATGACCGCTGCGGACAAGCGGGTGATCCCCGGTTTCGGCCGGCCCCGGAAGATTCCGGGGCGATTTCGTCGCGATCGCCCGCCTGCCGTGTGCTTGGCAGTGTTCAGCTAGCCGCTCATTGAAGCGCGGTCATCAGCGATGGCCAGGGCCGCCGTGGCCGCCGCCATGCCCACCGCCGCCCGGGTTGCCGCCGCCGTGGAAGGCCGGCGCGGACGGGCGGAAATTCTGCTGCGGTGCCGCGTGGAACTGCTGCGCCGGCTGGAAGCGTTGCACCGGTGCGCTGTTATAGACCGGCCGGGACTGGGGCTGCGCCGGCCGCGGCGCGAAATGCTGGCCGCCACCTTGCCAACCGCCACGGTTCTGCGGAACACCGGGCGCCTGGCCGTGCCAGCCGCCGTTGTTGCCGGCACTCATCGGCGGACGCGCGGGTTGCGGCGCGCCGTGCCAGTTACCGCCGTTGTTGGGAGCCTGCGGATTGCCCGGGTAGTGCCCACCGTTATTACCGCCGCCATGCCAGCCGCCGCCATCGTTGCCGCCCGGATTGCCGTGCCAGCCGCCGTTGTTTCCGCCGTTGCCGCCATGCCAGCCATTGCCGGGGCCAGGGCCACCGTGCCAGCCGCCGTGGCCGTAGTAGTGGTTGTTCGCCACCACGCGCGGCGGCGAAAAGTAGGGATGGTAGTTGTGGTAGAAGAACCCGAAGCCGAAGAACGGCACAAAGGGTACCCAGGGGCCGAAGGCGACCACCGGGTATGGGGTGTAGACGTAGACCGGCGGCGGGTAGTCATAAACCACCTGCGGCTGGCTGTCGTAGATCACCGGGGGCGCGTCCTGCACCACCACCGGTGGCGGCTCGCTGTCGTCGACGATGGGCTGATTCGGATCGACCGCCGCCACGTCGCCGGGATCGACACCCGGCGCCTGCTGCGCCACCGCATTGTCGTCGCAGGCCACCTGCGCGGTACCGGCGGCGGCGCCATCCGCGGCACCGCCCACCTGCACCAGCATGCGGCGCTCGATGTGCTGGCCGGACGCGCCATTGGCGACGATGTCGACGGTATTGCTGCCCGGGTGCAGGCCTTTGCTCAGGGTGACGGTGGGCCAATGCTCGTCGACCGCATCCTGCGCCACGCCCTCGCCGTCGAGATACAGGCTGATCTGCGACACCTGGAACGGCGGATTGGTGAACTGGAAATAGACGCTGGTGGCCGCGGCGGCGGCATCGCAGGCCAGGCCGGCCGGCGGTGGGTTGAGGCTGGCGACGATCGGCTGGTCGGTGCCTTGCGCCTGGGTCTGAGCCTGGGCCGCGGCGCTCACCGCGCCGAGAGCGGGAATCACCGCCAGAACGGCCAGCAAGGCCAGCCGTGGCCGCGAAACGGGCCTGGGACTGGAATGCGTGATCCGATCTGACTGGGTGTTCATACAGGCCTCCT
>JAQGNS010000093.1 GCA_028291705.1 Nevskia sp. | reverse complement strand
ACCGCGTTCTCTGCGTGGAGGCGGGCCTGGCGCCGGCCTGCAACGAGGCGGCGGAAGTGTGGCAGCAATGGCTCGCCGGCAACGCCATCGCCCGCACCGCGGTGGCCCTCTTCACCACCTTCCTCGGACGCTACGCTGGTGATCTGGCACTCGCCTTCGGCGCCACCGGCGGTGTCTATCTGGCCGGCGGCATCGTCCCCGGCTGGGGCGAGCATTTCGACATCTCGCGCTTCCGCGAAGGCTTCGAGGCCAAGGGCCGCTATCGCGATTACGTGGCCGCCATTCCCAGCGCCACCATCACGCGCTCCAACCCCTCCCTGCTCGGCATGGCCACGTTCGCCTTAGCCAATTCAAAGAAAGGGCGGCCCTCAAAGTCGTAGGGCGAGTCGCAGACCCGCCCTACGACTTTGAGCTATTCCTTGCCCGCCAGTTGCGCCACGATTGCCGGATTCTCCAGCGTCGATACATCCTGCGTGATCTCCTCGCCCTTGGCGATGGAGCGCAGCAGGCGGCGCATGATCTTGCCGGAGCGGGTCTTGGGCAGGTTGTCGGCGAGGCGGATGTCGTCCGGTTTGGCAATCGGGCCCATGCTCTTGGCGACGAAGTTCTTCAGCTCCTTGATCAGTTCCTCGGCCTCGGCGCCGGTGGGGCGCTGGCCCTTGAGGATGACGAAGGCGACGATGGCCTCGCCCTTGATCTCGTGTGGACGACCGACCACGGCGGCTTCGGCCACGCGCGGGTGCGCCACCAGGGCCGACTCCACTTCCATGGTGCCGAGGCGGTGACCGGCGACTTTCAGTACGTCGTCGGTGCGGCCCAGGATCCAGTAATAGCCGTCCTTGTCGCGATGGGCGGAGTCGCCGGCGACGTAGTACTTGTTGTTGAACTGGCCCCAGTAGGCCTTGATGTAGCGCTCGTTGTCGCCCCAGATGGTGCGCAGCATCGACGGCCAGGGCTTGGTGATGACCAGGTAGCCGCCCTGATCCAGGCCGGGGATCAGCGCGCCGGATTCGTCGACGATGTCGGCGAAGATGCCGGGGATCGGCTGGGTGCAGGAGCCGGGTTTGAGCGGCGTGGCGCCGGGCAGCGGCGAGATCATCACCGCGCCGGTCTCGGTCTGCCACCAGGTATCGACGATCGGCAGCTTCTCTTTGCCGATGACGCGGTGATACCAGATCCAGGCCTCGGGATTGATCGGTTCGCCCACCGAACCGAGCAGGCGCAGCTTCGACAGGTCGTAGCGCGCCGGAATCTGCTCGCCCATCTTCATCAGCGCACGGATCGCCGTCGGCGCGGTGTAGAAAATGGTCACGCCGTGGTCCTGGCAGATCTTCCAGAAGCGCCCGGCATCCGGCGTCATCGGCCCGCCCTCGTACATGACGATGGTGGTGCCGTTGGACAGAGGGCCGTAACAGACATAGCTGTGGCCGGTGATCCAGCCCACGTCGGCGGTGCACCAGAACACATCGTCCTCGCGCACGTCGAACAGCCACTGCGTGGTCTGGTGCGCGCCCAGCAGATAACCGGCGCTGGAATGCTGCACACCCTTGGGCTTGCCGGTGGAACCGGAGGTATAGAGCAGGAACAGCGGATGTTCGGCCTCGACCCATTCCGGCTCGCACTCGGCGGAAGCCTTGGCCGCCAGTTCCTGCCACCACAGGTCGCGCCCGTCCTTCCACTCGACCTTGTTGCCGGCATGCTTGTATACCAGCACCTTCTCGATGGTCTTGCAGCCTTCGCTCAAAGCCTCGTCCACCGCCTTCTTCAGTTCCACCACGTGGCCGGCGCGATGCGCGCCGTCGGCGGTGATGACCAGGCGCGCGCCGGCATCCTCGACGCGGTCGCGCACCGACTGCGCCGAGAAGCCGCCGAACACCACCGAATGGATCGCGCCGATGCGCGCACAGGCCTGCATCGCGATCACCGCCGACGGCGACATCGGCAGGTAGATCACCACGCGATCGCCCTTCCTGATGCCGAGCGACTTGATCACATTGGCCAGCCGGCAGACTTCGCCGTGCAGCTGCTTGAAGGTGAAGGTGGTGACCGCGCCGGGCTCGCTCTCGAAGCGGATCGCCACCTTGTCGCCGCGCTTGTCCAGGTGACGGTCGATGCAGTTGTAGGAGACGTTGATCTTGCCGTCGGTGAACCAGGCGTAGTTCGGCGCCTTGCTGTCGTCCAGCGTCACCGTGAACGGCTTGTTCCAGCTCAGCTCCTGCTTGGCCAGGCCGGCCCAGAAGCCGACATAGTCCTTGTCCGCCGCCGCTCGCAGCTCCGCCATCTTCTTCGCGTCGATGCGCGCCTTGGCGACGAATTCCGCAGCGGGGGGGAAGATGCGGCTTTCGCCGAGTACGGCCTGGATGTTGTCGTTGCTCATGCTGTAGTCCTCAATGCACGGGCCCGCCCCGGGGGCGGCGGGCTGTTACGGAATTCTTGTTGTAGACACAGTCTTGGATAATACGAGAACTGTGAAGTTCGCGGTGGTGCCCAGTCCAGAAACTCTGTCCTTTCCTCCTGTCATCCTTCGCTGCACTCAGGATGACAGTTGCTGATTTACTGTTGCCGTCTTTGCTCATAAAAAAGCCCCGGCCGAAGCCGGGGCACAGGTCATGAATTCATTGTCCTGGATGGAACAGGCGCCTTAGTGCGAGGATCCGTCCGACGCGCCGATGCCGGTCTGCGAGCGCACGAACTGGG
>JAQGNS010000084.1 GCA_028291705.1 Nevskia sp. | reverse complement strand
TTGTTGACGCCGCCGAAAGGCAGGTTGCCGTGCAGGAACTGCACCACCGAGTTGTTGATGCAGGCGCCGCCGGAGGAGGTCTGCTGCATCACCTTCTGGATGTTCGCCTCGGTCTTGCTCCAGATGTACAGGGCCAGCGGCTTCTGGTCGGCGTTGATGCGGCGGATCACGTCGTCGAGTTCGCTGTAGGAGATGATCGGCAGCAGCGGGCCGAAGATTTCCTCCTGCATGATCTTGGCATCCTCGGGGATGTTGTCGAGCAGAGTCGGCGCGATGTAGCAGTTCTGCTCGTCGACATCGCCGCCGGTAAGGGTGCGGGCGCCGCGCGCCTTGGCATCGTCGAGCAGGGCCTTGATGCGGCCGGTGTGGCGCTGGTTGACCACGCGCGCCAGGAACGGGCTGGTCTTCTGCGCGGCGGCGTCGGTGCCGTAGGCCTTGTCCAGGGTTTCCTTGCACAGGCGCACGAACTCGTCCTTGACGGAAGCATGGACGTAGATGTGATCCGGCGCGATGCAGGTCTGGCCGTTGTTCGTGTACTTGGACCACATCAGGTTGCGCGCCGCTTCCTTGAGGTTGGCGCTGGCGTCGATGATGGTCGGCGACTTGCCGCCCAGTTCGAGGGTGACGCTGGTCAGGTGCTTGGCCGCGGCGGCCATCACCACCTTGCCGATGGAGGGGGCGCCGGTGAAGAAGATGTGGTCGAACGGCAGTTCGAGCAGGGCGGTGGAAACCTTGACGTCGCCCTCGAAGATGGCGACTTCGTCCTCGTGGAAGATTTCGCGCACGATCTTGACCATCACCGCCGACAGGTGCGGCGTCATTTCCGACGGCTTGAGGATGGCGGTGTTGCCGGCGGCGATGGCGGAGACCAGCGGGCCGAAGGTCAGGTTCACCGGGTAGTTCCACGGCGAAATGATCAGGCAGCGGCCCTTGGGCTGGTACTGCACCCAGCCCTTGAGGCCGAGGGTGGCGCGCGTGGGCATGACCCGTGCCGGCTTCATCCACTTGCGCAGGTGGCGCACGGTTTCCTTGGCCTCGAGCACCACGCTGAGGATTTCGGTGATGTCGACTTCCGCGGGCGGCTTCTTGAAGTCGGCGTAGCCGGCGTCGTAGAAGTCCTGGGTGTGCGCGATCACCGCGTCCTTGAGCTTGTTGATCTTGGCCTTGCGCTCCTCGAAGGTGGAGCTGCGCAGGCGCAGGGCGGCGAGGCGCTGGCGCTCGAATACGCGCTGGATCTCGCTCTCGATGCCCTGCTGGGCGACGGCGGACGGCAGGTAGGAAACGACGGTATTCATGGGGAAATTCCTCCGGCAACTTCAGCGCGCAGGCGCGCGCGCCGTTTATTGAACGACCGTCCGAGCTTAAGCAAAAAGCCGCTGACGCGCCAGCACGGTAATGTCAGTGACTACCCGCTGCGACGGACCGGCACCTAGCCTACGCCGGATGCCGGCGGCGCGGGCCTAGCGGAGGATAGGGAATGCGGCTTATTCCGCCATCGCGGAAATAATCCGGAAATACCTGTTACCCGGTCTGCTGCGCCGGCCAGATGTGCACACCGTATTTCCAGTAGCCGGCGACATTGTTGAGGCGCGCGTCCTGGTCAGTGGGCATGGGCAGCACTTCGCCCTCGATCTGCTGCTGCAGGAACGGCGCCAGCGCGGCCCCGCCGCCGCCGGTGATGATGATGGCGTCCAGGTCCCAGTCGTCGGCCCAGAGGCGGTTGGCCTCGGTGGCGATGCGGGTGGCGAGCTGGCTGTAGGCCTGCTGCGCCAGTACGGTGAGGTCGTATTTCTGGCCCTTGATCTTGATCACGCCGCGGGTCACCGCCTCGTACAGGCGGTACAGCTCGACCTGGGTGCCGCTCTTCTCGTGCAGCAGGTTGGCGATGGCGTTGTAGGCCACCGACATGCCGGAATCGGTGGACAGGCTGCCGCGCTCGGAATAGCGGGTCTTGTCGCTGATGGTGAAGTCGGTGGTGCGGAAGCCGATGTCGATGACACCGATCTTGTCGGTGACGAAGCGCTGGTTCAGCGCCTTGCCCTGGCCGTCGAGCATCTGGTTGAAGAGTGAGCCGAAGGGCTGCGGCACCACCCGCACCTTCTCGATGTAGACGGTCTTGTCCTCGCGCGTGCCGTTGGCCTGCACCACGGTGACGGTGTGGCGCTGCTGCAGCAGGGTGGTCAGCGCGTCCTTGTACTTGCGGAAGAAGCTGATCGGCAGGCCGGTGACCAGGCGCACCGGATCGCCGTGCTCGACGTAGGGCGACAGCGCCGCGAGACCCAGCAGCTTGGCGTACTTGGCGATGAACTGGGCGTGGTCCAGGGTGAAGCCGCGGCCGCGCGACTGCGTTTCCGCCAGCTCGCCGATGAAGATGTCCTCACCGCCGATGGAGAAATGCCGCGGCTGCGCCGCCTGCGAAGGCAGCAGCGATTCGGCGAACTGGATCGGGTTGGCCTCGCCGACGATGGATTTGAATACCTGGAACTGCCGGCCATCCGTGGCTTTGGTGTACCCAAAGCCGATGTCCGCGGCCAAAATGCGCATGCGCAACTCCCTGCCCAGCAAATGATTGGATGGCCGGGTTTGTAGCATGGGGGCCGGGTGCGGTCAAAATCGGCGCGGTACGCCCTTTTCAGGCCGGGCTCGCGAT
>JAQGNS010000018.1 GCA_028291705.1 Nevskia sp. | reverse complement strand
TTATTCGGCAACTGAGTACTCTTCCCGATCAATCACAATGAACATATTCGACGACTTCGAGATCGAAGCCGGACAAGGCATACATCTTCTTCGGCGCCGACAGCACGCGCATCTTGCGCACGCCGAGATCAGCCAGGATCTGCGCGCCGACGCCATAGGTGCGCAGCGCCTGCCGTTCGTCCGGCTGCGCCTGCGGCACGCTGCTCGACGATGAAGGAACCAGCGGCTGGTTGAGGCCGACGATCTGCTGCACCACGTCGCGCGGCGACTCGGGCTTGCGCAGCAACACCACCACGCCCTTGCCCTCGTCGGAAATGCGCTTCAGGGCGCGGCGCAGCGGCCAGGAGAAATCACCGTGCTGCACGCCGAGCACATCCTGCAGCATGTTGCGCAGGTGCACACGTACCAGGATCGGCTCATCAGCCTTGATCTCGCCCTTGACCAGGGCCAGATGCACGGTCTTGCCGATGCGGTCCTCGTACACCGCCATGCGGAACTCGCCGAACTCGGTCTGCACCTGCTGCTCGGTAACGCGCTCGACGCTGTGCTCGTTGGCCAGGCGATAGCGGATCAGGTCGGCGATGGTGCCGATGCGCAGGTCATGCTCGCGGGCGAAGGCGAACAGGTCGGCACCGCGCTTCATGGTGCCGTCGTCGTTGACGATCTCGCAGATGAAGCCGGCCGGCGAGGACAGGCCGGCGAGCTTGACCAGGTCCACCGCGGCCTCGGTATGGCCGGCGCGGGCCAGCACGCCGCCTTCGGCGCAACGCAGCGGGAAGATATGGCCGGGACGCGCCAGGTCGTCCGGCTTGGTCGCCGGGTCGGCCAGGGCGCGGATGGTCTTGGCGCGATCCAACGCCGAGATGCCGGTGGTAGTGCCGTGCTTGTAATCCACCGAGATGGTGAAGGCGGTGCGGTGGCTTTCGGTGTTCTCGGCCACCATCAGCGGCAGGCGCAGCTCTTCCAGGCGCTCGCGCGTCATCGGCTGGCAGATGATGCCGCTGGAATGGCGGATGATGAAGGCGACCGCTTCTGGCGTGGCCTTCTCGGCCGCCATGATCAGATCGCCTTCGTTCTCGCGATCCTCGTCGTCCATCATGATGACCATCTTGCCGGCCTTGATGTCGGCGACGATGTCCTCGATGGAGTCCAGCTTGCGTTCGCGCTTGGCGTCGATCGATGCGATTTTGCTGCTCATGATTGATCTCTCTCTTGTATCAGGCGTTCCAGGTACCGGGCGATCAGGTCCACTTCCAGGTTGACCGGCCCGCCCACCTTCAGCCCGCCCAGCGTGGTGTGGGTCCACGTCTGCGGGATGATGTTAACGCCAAAATGGTTTTTATCCACTTCGTTGACGGTCAGGCTGATGCCGTCGATGGCGATCGAGCCCTTGCGGGCGATGTAGCGCGCCAGCGCCTGGGGCGCCTCGAAGGTGAGCCGCCAGGAGCGCGCGTCCTCGTGCTTTTCCACCAGGCGGCCGACGCCGTCGACATGCCCGGACATCATGTGCCCGCCCAGGGGTTTGGACGGAGTCAGGGCGCGCTCCAGGTTGACCGTCGTGCCGGCCTGCCAGGCGCCCGAGGTGGTGGCGTTGAGGGTTTCCACCGACAGGTCGGCGGTGAAGCCCTGCGGCAGCAACTGTACCGCGGTGAGGCAGACGCCGTTGACGGCGATGCTGTCGCCGGACTGCACGCCGTCCAGGTAGGCGCCGGCGGTAACGATGCGCATGCGGCGGTCGCCGCCGATCTCTTCCACGGCGTCGATACGGCCCTGGGCCTCGACGATGCCGGTAAACATTTAGCACTTCTCCTTTGCTTCAAGCACCGCGGTGACGCGGATATCGTCGCCCACCAGGCGGACATCCTTGGGTTTCAGGCGTACCCGCTGGTCCAGCCGCACCATGCCGGGCAGGTGCGCCAGCGGCTGCGCATCGTGCCCCAGCAGCGACGGCGCCAGGTAGACCACGATCTCGTCGACCAGTCGGGCCTGCACGAAGGCCCCGGCCAGGCGCGGGCCGCATTCGACCAGCACCTCGTTGACCTGGCTGCGGCCCAGGGCATCCAGCGCGGAGCACAGGTCGACATGGCCGGCGCTGTCTGCCCGCGTGGTCAGCACCTCGACGCCAGGCGCGGGCGGCGCGACACCGGCATCGGTGGTCAACAGGAAGCGGCGCGCGCCGTCGGCCCACACCTTGGCGGTGGATGGCACGCGATGATGGGTGTCGAGCACGATGCGGTCGGGCTGGCGCCAGCTGCCGTCGAGGCGTACGGTGAGCTGCGGATCGTCTTCCAGCACGGTAGCGGAACTGGTCATCACCGCTCCGGCCTCGGCACGCAGCAAGTGCACGTCGGCGCGGGCGGCTTCGCCGGTGATCCACTGGCTCTCGCCGGAGGCCATGGCGGTGCGCCCGTCGAGACTGGCAGCCAGTTTCAGCGTGACCCAGGGACGGCCGCGCGTCATGCGCGAGACGAAACCGCGGTTGAGTTCGGTGGCGAGGTCGCCCATGACGCCGACATGGACTTCGATGCCGGCTTCGCGCAGCTTCGCCAGGCCCTTGCCGGCCACCAGTGGATTGGGGTCCTGCATCGCCACCCACACCCGCTTGGGCTTCGCGGCGATCAGGGCGTCGACGCAAGGCGGCGTGCGGCCGTGATGGGCGCAGGGCTCCAGCGTCACATAGACCTCGGCACCCGCGACCTTCTCGCCGGCCGCGCGCAGGGCCAGCACCTCGGCGTGCGGTTCGCCGGCGCGTACATGGAAGCCCTCGCCCACGATCAGGCCGTCGCGGGCGATGACGCAGCCGACGCGCGGATTGGGCTGGGTGCTGGCCCTGCCCCGCTCCGCCAGGCGCAGCGCGCGGGCCATGAAACTCTTGGCCAGGACTTCGTCGGCATTCGACATCGGATTCCCTTCAGACCTTCTTCGGGTTCTTTTTTTCTTCGGGCGGATCGATCAGCAGCATCTGGTTGCGGCGCAGCTCGGCGCTGGGCAACTTCTCCAGGCGATCGATCTCCTCGCGGAAAGCGTTGACGTCCTGGAAGCTGCGATAGATCGAAGCGAAGCGCACGTAGGCGACGTGGTCCAGGTCGCGCAGCTCTTCCATCACCCAGGCGCCGATGCGGCGCGAAGGCACTTCGCGCTCGCCGCTGGCGCGCAGCTTGCGCATCACGTTCTCGACGGCGTGGTCGAGCGCTTCCTGCGGCACCGGTCGCTTGTACACCGCGCTCTCGAATCCGCGGCGCAGCTTGTCCTCGTCGAAGGGCTGCGGCTTGCCGCTGCTCTTCAGCACGAAGGGCATCGACAACTGGGCCTTCTCGAAGGTGCTGAATCGGTTGCCGCAGTGCGGGCATTCACGCCGCCGGCGCACCTGGGTCCCCTCCTCGTACAGGCGCGAGTCGATGACGCGGGTGTCGGGCGCCTTGCAGAAAGGACATTGCATGGCGTTAAGGCAGGCCTGAGGCGGTGGCCTGGGCGCTCAAAAGCCCCTCGCCTCGCCTCCCGCTTGCCGACTCTGGCTTCACGGCGATCAGGCGGCCTTCTTCGCGGCCAGATACACCGGGTAATTGGCACACAACTCCCCGACATGCCCCCGCACACGGGTGATGGTGGCCTCCACGTCCTTGTTGCTGGCCATGGCATCAAGAATATCGGCGATCCAGCTCGCCACTTCCGCCATCTGCAGGTCCTTGAAGCCGCGGGTGGTGCTGGCCGGGCTGCCGATGCGCAGGCCCGAGGTGACCATGGCCGAGCGCGGGTCGTTCGGCACGGCGTTCTTGTTCACCGTGATGTGGGCCTGGCCCAGAGCGGCTTCGGCATCCTTGCCGGTGATGCTGGTGGCGGACAGGTCAAGCAGGAACAGGTGGTCGTCGGTGCCGCCGGAGACGACCTTGTAGCCGCGATCAAGAAAGACCTTGGCCATGGCGCGGGCGTTGGTAATGACCTGCTGCTGGTATTGCTTGAAGTCCGGGGCCAGGGCTTCCTTGAAGGCGACGGCCTTGGCGGCGATGACGTGCATCAGGGGACCGCCCTGGATGCCGGGGAAGACGGCGGAGTTGAATTTCCGGGTGAAGTCTTCCGGCTGGCCCTTGGCCAGGATGATGCCGCCACGGGGGCCACGCAGGGTCTTGTGGGTGGTGCTGGTGACGACGTGGGCGTGCGGCAGGGGGCTGGGGTACAGGCCGGCGGCCACCAGACCGGCGATATGGGCCATGTCGACCCAGAACCAGGCGCCGATCTGGTCGGCGATGGCGCGCATGCGGGCCCAGTCCTTGACTCTTGAGTAGGCGGAGAAGCCGCCAATGAGCATCTTGGGCTTGTGCTCGAGGGCGATCCGCTCCATTTCGTCGTAGTTGATCAGGCCGGTTGCCGGATCCAGGCCGTAGGCGACGACTTTGTAGTTCTTGCCGGAGAAGTTGGCGGGGTGGCCGTGGGTCAGATGGCCGCCGTGGGCCAGGTTCATGCCCATGATGGTGTCGCCGGGGGAGACCAGGGCGGCGAAGACGGCGGCGTTGGCCTGGGCGCCGGAATGGGGCTGGACGTTGGCGTAGTCGCAGTCGAAGACCTGTTTGATGCGCTCCAGGGCCAGGGTTTCGGCGACGTCTACATGCTCGCAGCCGCCGTAGTAGCGCTTGCCGGGGTAGCCTTCGGCGTATTTGTTGGTCAGTACGGAGCCTTGGGCTTCCATCACCGCCGGGCTGGCGTAGTTCTCGGAGGCGATCAGTTCGATGTGTGCTTCCTGGCGGGCGCGCTCGGCTTCAATGACGCGGTACAGTTCCGGATCGGCTTGGGCGAGGCTTTTGGCGTTGGTCCACATGGGCTCAAAGGGTTCCTTAAGTTATTGTCATTCTGAGCGAAGCGAAGAATCTGGCCGGCATCCCACTGCTCCCCGGGAGATCCTTCGCTGCGCTCAGGATGGTTGATTGATCGCCTTCGGCGATCAATCAACCACTTCCAGCATCAGGTCCAGCGCCGCCCGCGCCGGCTTGGCGATTTCCTGCGGCACGCGGATACGGTTCACCACCTGGCCGGCGATGAGGTTGTCCAGCGTCCAGGCCAGGTGCTGCGGATCGGTGCGAAACATGGTGGAGCACATGCACACCATCGGCGACATGAACTGCACCGTCACGCCCTTGGGCTTCATCTCGTCCTTGAGGCGGTTGACCAGGTTCAGCTCGGTGCCGATCAGCCAGTGGCTGCCCGCCTCGGCGGCGCGCACGGTGCGCAGGATGTATTCGGTGGAGCCGACATAGTCGGAGTCCTCACACACCTCGAAAGCGTTTTCCGGGTGGCTGATGACCTTGCCCTGCGGCACTTCACGACGGAATTTCTCGATGTGCGCCGGGTGGAACATCTGGTGCACCGAGCAGAAGCCCTTCCACAGGATGATCTTGGCCTTGCGGATTTCCTCGACGGTGAGGCCGCCCATCGGCTTGGTGAAATCCCACAGGACCATTTCGTCCAGCGGAATGCCCATGCGGTA
>JAQGNS010000017.1 GCA_028291705.1 Nevskia sp. | reverse complement strand
CCGCTACACCGCCGCCAGCGAAGTCTGCGCGCGCGTGCGCTACCGCGGCGAGAGCATCGAAGCGGCCGGCAGGGAAGTGATCGAGGAGCTGAAGCAAGCGGGCGGCGAGGGCGGCCTCATCGCGCTGGACGCGCAGGGCAACATCGCTATGCCCTATTCATCCCCCACCATGCTGCGCGGGCAACTCAGCGCCGGCAAGGCGGCGGAAGTCGTGGTGGAGACGAAGCCCTAGAAACGCGAAGCTGTTGAACGAAAAGCTTTCGAACGAAAAACTGTTGAACGGAAAGCGCGGAAGAATCGCTCAGAAGATGTGCGCGAAAATCATCCCGACAACCAGCCCGCCGGCGAAGGCGTAAACCGCCCAGATATAGCGCCGCTTGAAGCGTTCACGTCCAAGGGTCTGATCGTAATATTGAAGAGGCATGATGGCACCTGAGTCTGGCAAATGGAGTCGGGTGATTATTGATCCGCACCGATCGGGCCAGTGTAGTCCCGCTACATGGCGAATTTGTCGCGTCAAGCCCCCAGGGCGGGGCTCATCCGACAAAAGGTAAGCAAAACCGGTTGAGCGGCGGCCGTTTCGTGCACTTGTGCACAGTAATTTCTCCACCAACTGGCTCCAGCGCCAGCTAGGCCGGGCGGCAATCGCCGCACCGGCGCCCCCGCCGCCGGCTATCGCTGCCGCGCCCGCAAGCTCCGCTGCGCCGGAAAATTTTGCTCGGCCAATCAGCGGCCTGGCGATTGTGACAAGGCCTTTTTGCATACCCGCGTGTCCGCAAAGGGTTGACGGCGCCGCCGAATCACGGCACAAAGAGCGCACACGGCGGGGAGCTCAAGGAATGAGCGAGCGGGGGCGGGCCAGGGAGGCGGCGGCACTTTCGTCGGCGGGCGCACAGCCCGGCGCGCAGCCGCATTTCTCACGTTTCGCACAGCGCCGCGGCGCGGGCCTTGCGGCCCACCGCGCCATCACCCGTCCTCAAGAATCTCATCAAGCCGGCTCAGGATTCAGCTCAGGCGATGGCCAGGCGCGCACGCGCCGGCCCGTCGCGGCATCACCGCGCGCGAAAACAAAACAAGAATTCTGGCAAAACGCCAGTTCACAAGGAGAGGAAAACCATGCTTCCCATGCGCCTTAGAAAAACCAAAGCGTCGAAGATCAGTGTGACGATCGGCGCGGCAATCGGTCTGGCGGCACTGTCACTATCGGCCACGGCGCAAGCCGCCTGGCACCCCACCGCATCGCATGCCCAGGCGCTGGACAACGCCACCCAGCTCGGCGCCCTGCCGGATACCGCGCCGCTGCGCATCGCCGTCAGCCTCAAGCTGCAGAACCAGGCCGCGCTCACCAGCTTCCTGCAGAGCAGCCACACCCTGCTCAGCCGCGACTACGGCCGCGTCCTCACCACTGCGGAGTTCAACGCCGCCTACGCGCCCAGCGCCCGCCAGGTCCAGGCCGTCACTGACTACCTGAGCCGCGCCGGCTTCAGCAACATCGTTGTCGCGCCGAACAACCTGCTGGTCACCGCTGAGGCGAAGCGCTCGCTGATTGAGACCGCGTTCAGCACCAAGATCATGCAGTTCAAATACGCCGACCGCGTCGTCTACGCCAACACCAAGGATGCGCTGGTGCCGGACGCGCTGGACGGCCTCGTCCTCGCCATCACCGGCCTGCAGAACGCCAACACCGCCCACCCGCTGATCCAGCACCTCGACGCCTCCACCAAGGCCAAGGCTCTGCCGCTGGCCGGCACCGCCATCGGCCACGTGCCGGTGCAGTTCCCCGCCATCTACGACGCCGGCAGCACCCCCGCCGGCACCGCCACCAAGATCGGCATCATCGCCGAAGGCAACCTCACCCAGGTCCTCACCGACCTGCGCACCTACGAGGCGCAGAATGGCCTGGCCCAGGTTCCCGTCACCTTCGTCCCTTCCGAAGTGAACGGCACCGACACCAGCGGCCTCGACGAGTGGGATCTCGACAGCCAGAGCTCCACCTCCATCGCCGGCGGCGTGCAGAACCTCTACTTCTACAACGCCGCCTCGCTCAACGACGCGGACCTGGAAACCGCCTACAACCGCGCCGTCACCGACAACGTGGTCAAGGCCGTCAACGTCTCGCTCGGCATCTGCGAAAGCTCCGAGAAGAGCAGCGGCGCTATGGCCGCCACCGACCAGATCTTCCAGCAGGCCGTCGCCCAGGGTCAGACCTTCTTCATCTCCACCGGTGACGGCGGCGCCTACACCGGCTGCTCCAGCCAGGAAGGCATCCCCACCGCCGTCAGCTATCCCGCCAGCTCGCCGTATGTCGTGGCGGTCGGCGGCACCACCGTCACCACCAATAGCGATGGCAGCTACGCCGGTGAGACCACCTGGGCCGGCGGCGGCGGCGGCGTCAGCGTCGACGAAACCGCGCCCACCTGGCAGCAGGCCATTACCCACGTTACCGGCCGCGGCCTGCCCGATGTGTCGATGGATGCCGATCCCAACTCTGGCGCCGTCATCATCGTCAGCGGCTCCTCGCTCCAGGTCGGCGGCACCAGCCTCGCCGCGCCGCTCTCCACCGGCACCTGGGCCCGCATCGAGTCCGCCCACGGCAACAGCCTCGGCTTCGCCGCGCCTGTCATCTATGCCGCAGCTTCCACACCGGGTGCGTTCCATGACGTCACCTCCGGTTGCAACAGCGGCAGTGGCCTGCTGGCATTGTTGAGCGCGCTGCTCGGCCAGAAGAACTACTGCGCCGCCGCTGGCTACGACAACGCCACCGGCCTCGGCACCTTCGACATCGCCAAGTTCAACGCCGCGGTGCCGTAAGTAAAGGCCCAGTAAATAACAGGCCCAAGTAACAGGCCTAAGTAACAGGCTGTATATGAAGAGGCTGTATTGAAGCAAGGCAGTCCCGCCGGCAGGAAGCCGGCGGGACCGTCTTGAAAGCCGCAGGCAGTTACAAGGTTGTTTGATCAACGCGCGGCACCGGCTTCCGCGCCTTGCTTGGACATCCATCACGATCAGGATGATCGGAGGTGTCATGAAGACCGCAACCATCGCTGCGCTCGCGCTCCTGCTGCTGTGCGCCGCGCCTTCCAGCTTCGCCGATCATCTGTACCGCATCGAGTCCGGCGGCAAGTCCCGCACCTACCTCGTTCACACCCCACCCAACAGCAGCGCCCCGCTACCCACCGTCGTGTTGCTGCATCCCTATGACGCCAGCGCCGCCGGCTTCCTCGGCTACTCCGGCCTCAGCGACGTGGCCGATGCCGAAGGCTTCGCCATCGCCGCGCCCAACACCGCCTTCGGTTCCTTCGGCAACTGGAACAGCGGCGGCGAAGGCCCGCAAGCCATCGACGACGTCGGCTTCCTCGGCGACATGATCGACGCCCTCACCACCCAAGGTATCAGCGATCCCGCGCGCGTCTACGCCGCCGGCATGTCCGAAGGCGGCTTCCTGGTCTACCGCGCCGGTTGCGAACTCTCCGGCAAGCTCGCCGCCATTGCCGTCGTCGCCTCCACCGAAACGCAGGAAGACTATTCCACCACGCCCCCGCAGCAAACCTATCCCTGCGTCATCACGCACCCGGTTCCGGTCCTGCACATCCACGGCCTCGCCGATACCTGCGTGCTCTACGAAGGCGGCGTCGGCAGCGGCCTGCTGGTGCAGCAGCGGCAGAGCGTGCCCACCACCATCGCCCACTGGCGCCAGCGCGACGCCTGCGCCGCCGCCATCACCACCACGCAAGGCGCCGGCGGCCTCGTCTGCGAACAAAACGCCTGCGCCAGCGGCGCCGCCGTGCGCCTCTGCACCATCGCCGACGCCGGCCACATCTGGCCCGGCGCCGCCTACTTCCCCCGCAGCATCAACGCCAAATGCGGCGGCGAAGGCTCCGACGCCATCGACGCCGCCAGCGCCATCTGGTCCTTCGTCTCGCAGTACCAACTGGTCGGCGGCACGCTCGAGTCCGCACCCTGAGCCTCCACTTAGTCCGCTTGGTGTACGTCCGCCGCCGTCCCACTTGCTAGGCTGGACTCAAGCGGAATTCGAAACACGAACTTGCGGAGGAAAAGCATGAGCAACATCGCCGAACTGGAGCAGCGCCTGCGCGCACTCGAAGACATCAACGCCATCCGCGAACTCAAGGCCCGCTACCTGCGCGCCTGCGACCGCAAGCAACCGGATGTGATGCGCGACTGCTTCATCGAGCGCGGCGCCATCATCGAAGCCGACAACTTCCCCTCTTTCAACGACCGCGAAGGCTGGGTCAAGGTCTTCACCGAACTCGCCGTGAACAACCCCAACGTGATGGACACCCACCACGGCCAGAACCCCCAGATCACCCTCACCGGCCCGGACGCCGCCAGCGCCGTGTGGGACCTGCAGTTCACCCAGATCAACCTGAAGGAACGAACCGTGGTCAACCTCGCCGGCGAATACCGCGACGAATACGTCCGCACCGCCGGCCGCTGGCTCATCAGCTCCCAGAAATTCCGCCAGACCTCCTTCCTCATGCGCATCGTCAGCGAAGACGGCCATGAGAAGGTCGTAGCCCTCGGCAAGCCTCCCGCCGCCGGCTTCATCGAAAACGCCTGAACAGGCGAGGGGTAGGCGGCGATAGCGGCAAGCCGCACCCTTTCAACTTGTCATCCTGAGCGCAGCGAAGGATCTGGCCTTGGCGCAGGGCCAGATCCTTCGCTGCGCTCAGGATGACAGCAGATCTCAGGGCTTGATTGAGTGGGATGTCCCAGTCGCGGCACTCCCGTCGAAAGCTGTATGAAATCTTACATCCAGCTTACGAAATACGCCGATTAGTCTTCCACAATCGCGCCAATTTCGTGCATTCGGCCATCACGCACGATAAAAATCCAGATTTCTTTACACTTTACCTTGCTTGCATTACCAGAAAGTAACTATATTCCGGCATGCTCCATGCAGCGTCTTACGCCAGTAATGGCAGCAAGCAGGAGCCGAATTTTTTCCGCGCAAGCGGATGGGGTGTCCCAGGTACGAAATCGCGATACGCGTGCGACCGGGAAGGGAGTAGTGACTTGGCGCGCCGGGGAGGCGCAGGCCGGTACTGAATGAGGCTGTACTTGGGCGTCGCGGTGTCAGGCCTCGACGCCATTTTTTTTGCCCGCCGTCACGTCTGGGGGCATCGGCCCAGTCGAGCCGCCCGGATTCCCGCGAGACGGGAATCCGATGAAACATCCAACCACTCAGATCAAACCGCCACTCTGGCGGCTGACTTAGGCCGTGTAAGCGGCGATCAGCGTACGCGCCGCCTTCGCCGCATTGTGCGCGGGCCCATGCTGGCACTGGAAGGTGAGGCGGGTGAGGTAACTGCCTTCCCACAACAGCATCAGCGCATCGCCCAGCACATCGGCTTCGTGGGCGCCCATGTCGCGCGCCAGCTTGCGGAAGCGGCGGCGCATCTCGCTCTTGTAGTGCTCCACCACCGCGCGCGCCGGATGCTCCCGCTCGGTGATCTCCACCGCGGCGTTGGCCATCGGGCAACCACGGGAGTCCATCTTGCAGGTCTCCTTGACGTGGGCGTCGAACAGCATTTCCATCTGCTGGCGCGGATCGTCGGGGTGGGCGGCCATGATCTCGTCCCACCAGACCCAGCCCTCGCGCTCCTCGTTCAGCAGGTATTCCGCCACCAGCTCGTCCTTCGACGCCCAGCTGCGGTAGAAACTCATCTTGTTGGTGCCCGCTTCCGAGGCAATGGTATCCACGCCCACGGCACGGATGCCGTGGCGATAGAACAGATCGCAAGCGGTTTCGAAGATCCGGTCGCGAACGCGCGGTTTCGGATGTTCGGAAATAATCTCTTTGTCTACAACAGCTTGAACGGCTTTCGATGGACTCATGACACTCCTCCACTTGACATGTTACTGACCGGTCACTAACTTACCGCTCCAATGTGACTTACCGGTAACACACGGCGCGTAGCATCGGAGTGTTAAAGGCAGAAGTCAAGTCCTCCAGATCCCCCGATCCGGAGGGGCGCTTGATGAAAACCTGGTAGGTCGGCGGCGTCTCCGGATGGTCCGGTGGCGTCTCTCAAAGGGACTGATGGGAGTTCGCAAATGCCTCTTCAAAAGCTCGTATCCAACAAGAAATTCTCCGCCTCCGCGCTGCTCACGCTGCCGGTGCTGACCGGCATCATGCTGTTCGCCGGGCTCGGCCGCACCGAAGCCAAGCCGCAGCCGGAAGCCCCCCCCGCAACCGAAGTCACCGTGGCCGAGGTGATCCACAAGCCCCTGCACGAGTGGCAGGAATTCAGCGGCCGCCTGCAGGCGGTGGACACGGTCGAAGTGAAGCCGCGCGTCAGCGGCTACATCAACAGCGTCGCCTTCACCGACGGCGCCCGGGTCAAGAAGGGGCAGCTGTTGTTCCAGATCGACCCGCGTCCGTTCCAGGCCGAAGTCGACCGCCTCAATTCCGAGCGTAGCCGCGCCGTGTCGGACCTGGACCTGGCCAAGGCCAACCACGCCCGTGCCGAGCGCCTGATCACCGCCAACGCGATCTCGCGCGAGGATTACGACCGCCAGGTGGCGGCCGAGACCTCGGCCCAAGGTGAAGTCGGCTCGGTCAGCGGTTCGCTGGCCAATGCCCGCCTCAACCTGGAGTTCACCGAGGTGCGCGCGCCGATCGACGGCCACGTGTCCCGCGCCATCATCACCGCCGGCAACCTGGTCACCAGCAACAGCCTGCTGACCACGGTGGTGTCCGATGACCCGGTCTACGCCTACTTCGATGCCGACGAGCAGAGCTTCCTGCGCTACTCCAAGCTGGCCAAGACCAGGAACAATGACGGCGCCAGCGGCGTCTTCATGGGTCTGGTTGACGAAGACGGCTATCCCCACCAGGGCGAGCTGAACTTCGTCGACAACCAGGTCGACTCCACCACCGGCACCATCCGCGCCCGCGCCGTCTTCGCCAATCCGGACGGCCGCTACACGCCGGGCCTGTTCGCCCGCATCCGCCTGGTCGGCGGCGCGGACGCCGAGACGGTGCTGATCGAGGATCGCGCCATCGGCACCGACCTGGGCAAGAAGTTCGTGCTCACGCTGAAGCCGGACAACAGCATCGAGTACCGCCTGGTGGACCTGGGACCGGAAATCGATGGCCTGCGTGTGGTCAAGCAGGGCCTCAAGCCGGGTGAAGTCATCGTGGTCAACGGCTTGCAGCACGTGAAGCCGGGCCAGACCGTGGCGCCGACCCGCGTCGCCATGAACGAGGACAACGCCGGCCTGCGCCAGGTGGCCGGTACCCCGGCACCGGTCAACGTGGCCCGCGACGGCGTGGCTTCCCTTGTGGCCCGTTCGCAGCCCTAAGGCCCGCGTAGCGATCACTCGCATCCAGTAGCAGACGCTTCCCCCTGCTCCCGCCGGGAGCAGGGAACCGGATCAGGACCGAAACGCCGACGGAGCCCCCGCTCCGTCGGCGACGGGACCCCTCATCCCCAGCTTCCCCCGCAAGGCGGGGAGCCTGTACTTCAAAGTAGCGGCTAGGGATTCATGTCATGAAACTCTCTCAATTCTTTATCAGCCGGCCGATCTTCGCCGGCGTGCTGTCGGCGCTGATCTTCCTCGCCGGCCTTCTGGCTCTGCCGACGCTGCCGATCAGCGAATACCCGGAAGTGGTGCCGCCGACGGTGGTGGTGAAAGCCAATTACCCCGGCGCCAACCCGCGGGTCATCGCCGAGACCGTGGCCAGTCCGCTGGAGCAGTCCATCAACGGCGTCGAGGGCATGCTGTACCAGTTCTCGCAGGCCACCGCCGACGGCGTGATGACCCTCACCATCACCTTCGCCCTCGGCACCGACGTTGACAAGGCCCAGGTGCAGGTGCAGAACCGCGTCGCCCAGGCCCTGCCCAAGCTGCCGGACGTGGTGCAGCGTCTCGGCGTGGTCACCAACAAGGCCTCGCCCGACCTGACCCTGGTGGTGCATCTGCTCTCGCCCGACAACCGCTACGACACCCTGTACCTGTCCAACTACGCCCTGCTGCGCGTCAAGGATGAGCTGGCCCGTCTCGACGGCGTCGGCGACGTGCAGGTGTTCGGCGCCGGCAACTACTCGATGCGCATCTGGCTCGATCCGGAAAAGGTCGCCAGCCGCAACATGACCGCCGGCGACGTGGTCAAGGCCGTGCGCGAGCAGAACGTGCAGGTCGCCGCCGGCCAGCTCGGCGCGCCGCCTTCCCCCAGCGCCACCGACTTCCAGGTCTCCATCAACACCAAGGGCCGCCTCACCACCGAGGAAGACTTCCGCAACATCATCATCAAGACCGGCGACTACGGCCAGGTCACCCGCCTGCGCGACGTGGCGCGGGTCGAGCTGGGCGCCGATACCTATGCCCTGCGCGCCCTGCTCGACAACAAGTCCGCCGCCGCCATCCCGATCTTCCAGCGTCCCGGCAGCAATGCCATCGACATCTCCACCCGCGTCCGCGCCAAGATGGAGGAGCTGAAGAAGGACTTCCCGCAAGGCGTGGACTACCACATCGTCTATGACCCGACGATCTTCGTGCGCGGCTCCATCCACGCCGTGGTCCACACCCTGATCGAAGCGATCCTGCTGGTGGTGCTGGTGGTGATCGTGTTCCTGCAAACCTGGCGCGCCTCGATCATTCCCTTGATCGCGGTGCCGGTGTCCCTGGTCGGCACCTTCGCCGTGATGCACCTGTTCGGCTTCTCGCTCAACGCGCTGTCGCTATTCGGATTGGTGCTGGCCATCGGCATCGTGGTCGACGACGCCATCGTCGTGGTGGAGAACGTCGAGCGCAACATCGAGAACGGCCTCAAGCCGATGGAAGCCACGCGCCAGGCCATGCGCGAGGTCACCGGCCCGATCATCGCCACCGCCCTGGTGCTGTGCGCGGTGTTCGTGCCCACCGCCTTCATCAGCGGCCTGACCGGCGAGTTCTACAAGCAGTTCGCGCTGACCATCGCCATCAGCACGGTGATCTCGGCCTTCAACTCGCTGACCCTGTCGCCGGCCCTGTCCGCTCTGCTGCTGAAGGAACACGGCGCCCCGCCGGATCGCCTGACGCGCATCATCAACGGCGCCTTCGGCTGGTTCTTCCGTCCCTTCAACCGCTTCTTTCACCGCGCCTCCAAGGGCTACGTGCGCGGTGTCGGCCGGGTGCTGCGCGCCGGCGCCATCGCCCTGATCATCTACCTGGGCCTGATCATCATGACCGGCTGGGGCTTCCACCGCACGCCCACCGGCTTCGTGCCGCCGCAGGACAAGCAGTATCTGGTGGCCTTCGCCCAGTTGCCGGACGCGGCCACCCTGGACCGCACCGACGACGTGATCCGCCGCATGAGCGAGCTGGCCATGAAGCAGCCCGGCGCCGAAAGCGCGGTGGCCTTCCCCGGCCTCAACATCAACGGCTTCACCAACAGCCCCAACTCCGGCATCGTCTTTGTCACGCTCAAGCCGTTCGACGAGCGCAAGACCAAGGACCTGTCGGCCGGCGCCATCGCCGCTTCGCTGAACCAGCAGTACGGCAAGATCCAGGACGCCTTCATCGCCGTGTTCCCGCCGCCGCCGGTCATGGGGCTGGGCACCATCGGCGGTTTCCGCATGCAGGTTGAGGACCGCGGCAGCCTGGGCTTCGAGGAACTGTACAAGCAGACGCAGAACCTCATCGCCAAGGGCAACGCCGACCCGGCGCTGCACGGCCTGTTCTCCAGCTACCAGGTGAACGTGCCGCAGATCGACGCCGACGTCGACCGTGAAAAGGCCAAGTCGCAGGGTGTGTCGCTGCAGGACCTGTTCGACACCATGCAGATCTACCTGGGCGCGCTGTACATCAACGACTTCAACCTGTTCGGCCGCACCTACCAGGTCAACGCCCAGGCTGAGCCGCGCTTCCGTTTGCAGGCCGAGGACATCGTGCGCCTGAAGACCCGCAACGGCGCCGGCGACATGATTCCGCTGGGCAGCTTCGTCACGGTGAAGCAGTCTTCCGGCCCGGACCGCGTCATGCACTACAACAGCTACCCCACCGCCGAGATCAACGGCGGCCCGGCCACGGGCTTCAGCACCGGCCAGGCGCAGGCGGCGATGGAGAAGCTGGCCAAGCAGGAACTGCCCAACGGCATGACCTTCGAGTGGACCGAGTTGACCTACCAGCAGATCATCGCCGGCAACACGGCGCTGCTGGTGTTCCCGCTGGTGGTGCTGCTGGTGTTCCTGGTGCTGGCCGCGCAGTACGAGAGCCTGGGCCTGCCGCTGGCGGTGATCCTGATCATGCCGATGGTGCTGTTCTCGGCCATCACCGGCGTGCAGCTCACCGGCGGCGACAACAACATCTTCACCCAGATCGGCCTGATCGTGCTGGTCGGCCTGGCCAGCAAGAACGCCATCCTGATCGTGGAATTCGCGCGTGACCGCGAAGCCCACGGCGAGAAGCCCCTGCGCGCGGTGCTGGATGCCGCCCGCCTGCGTCTGCGCCCGATCCTGATGACCTCGCTCGCCTTCATCATGGGCGTGGTGCCCCTGGTCACCTCCACCGGAGCCGGCGCCGAGATGCGTCATGCCATGGGCGTGGCGGTGTTCTCCGGCATGTTGGGCGTGACCTTCTTCGGTCTGCTGCTGACCCCGTTGTTCTACCTGCTGGTGCGCAAGTACCTGAGCCCGCGTCGCAAACCCGAAGCGGCCGCAGCCGAAGTCGCCGCGCAGATTGTCCATTCACACTGAAATCGAGAAGAGTAAGGAGATTGCAATGAGCGAAAAAATTGCCTTGATCACCGGCGGCAACAAGGGCATCGGGTTCGAGACGGCGCGGCAGCTGGCCAAGACCGGCGTGCACGTCATCATCGGCAGCCGCGACCGCAAGAAGGGCGTGGAAGCCTCGCTCAAGCTGCAGGGCGAAGGCCTGGCGGTGGAAGCGCTGGCCATCGACGTCAACAGCGAAGCCAGCATCGCCGAGGCGGCACGCGAAGTGGAGAAGAAGCACGGCCACCTCGACATCCTGATCAACAACGCCGGCGTGCTGGTGGACGCGATGGACAAGAAGCCGTCCGAACAGACCCTCGACACCTGGCGCAAGACCTTCGACACCAACGTCTTCGGCCTGGTGGCGACGACGCAGGCCTTCCTGCCGTTGCTGAAGAAGTCCACGGCCGGCCGCATCGTCAACCTGTCCAGCATCCTCGCCTCCAACACGCTGCATGCCGATCCCGCGTCGCCGATCTACGACTTCAAGGTGCCGGCCTACAACGTCTCCAAGGCGGCGGTGAACGCCTGGACCGTGCAGCTCGCCTACGAGCTGAAGGACAGCAAGATCAAGGTCAACGCCGCCCACCCGGGCCACGTCAAGACCGACATGGGCGGCGAAGCCGCGCCGATGGAAATCGTTGACGGCGCCAAGACCAGCGTGCAGCTGGCCCTGATCGGCGACAACGGTCCCAACGGCGCTTATGTCCACCTGGGCGATACGCTGCCCTGGTAAGTCGTGCGCAGCCCGGACGGCGCGCAGCGTCATCCGGGCTGCTGATTCATCGGAGGTCGATCAAATGTCGAAACAGAATTTGCTGTTCACCCCGCTCAAGGCCGGCGCGCTGGAACTGCCCAACCGGGTGGTGATGTCGCCGCTGACGCGCAGCCGCGCCGAAGCCGAGCACGTGCCGGGTGAACTCATTGCGCAGTACTACGCCCAGCGCGCCAGCGCCGGTCTGATCATCGCCGAGGCCACCATGACCGCCGGCGATGCTTCGGCCTTCATCGCCGAGCCGGGCATCTACAGCCCGGAGCAGGTGGTGGGCTGGAAGAAGGTGACCGACGCGGTGCATGCCGCCGGCGGCCGCATCGCGCTTCAGATCTGGCACCCGGGCCGGGCCACCCATCCGCTGCTGAATGCCGGCGCGCAGCCGGTGTCCTCGTCGGACCGGCCGATTCGCGGCGAGCAGATCCGCACCCTGCAAGGCAACTACGACTACCCGGCGCCGCGGCGCCTGGAAGTGAGCGAGCTGGCCGGCATCGTCGAGCTGTTCCGCGCCGCCGCGGAGAACGCCAAGGATGCCGGCTTCGACGCGGTACAGGTACACGGCGCCCACGGCTACCTGCTTGACCAGTTCCTGCGCGACGGCGTCAACGACCGCGACGACCAGTACGGTGGCTCGCTGGAAAACCGCGCACGCCTGATGTTCGAAGTGGTGGACGCGGCGATCCAGGTCTATGGCGCCGACCGCGTCGGCCTGCGCCTGTCGCCGCTGGTGCCGTTCAACGACATGGTCGACTCCGATCCGCGCGCCCTCACCGAATACGTGGCGGAGCAGCTCGATCGTCGCCGCATCGCCTTCTTCGACCTGCGCCACGCCAATCACGCGGCCCCGGCGGAAGAAGTACTGGCGCGCATCGCCCGCCGCGCCTACAACGGCGCGCTGATGCGCAACGGCGGCTTCGACCACGCCACCGGTGAAGACGCACTGGCCGCCGGCACCGCCGACGCCATCATCTACGGCAAGCCCTTCATCGCCAATCCCGATCTGGTGGAGCGTTTCCGCAGCGGCGCGGAGCTGGCGCCGGTGGACTTCAGCACCCTCTACACCCGGGGGCCGAAAGGCTACACGGACTACCCGGCACTCGAGAGCGCCGGTGGCAATCATCTGGCATTGGCTGTTTGAGCGGACATCCGCTACTGGAATCGACATGAACAACAATACAAACAAGGCTTCGCCCTTCAAGGGCCATCCCGCGGGGGAACAGCGGACCGCGCGCCACACTGTGCGCGCCGGCCTGGTTGGCCTGCTCGCCGCGCTGGCGCTGTCCGCCTGCGCCGTGGGGCCGGACTACCACAAGCCGCAGACCGCACCCGCCGCGCTGATCAACACGCAGTCGCCGCAGTTCGTGGCGCAGAACCCGGAAGCCGCCTGGTGGAACCAGTTCGACGATGTCGAGCTGGACAGCCTGGTGAGCCGCTCGCTCGGCGCCAACCTCGACCTGCAGATCGCCATTGACCGCGTGCGTCAGGCGCGCGCCGTGTTCGTGCAGAACCAGTACGACTTCCTGCCGCACGTCCCGGTGCAGGCCGCGTATTCGCACGCCGACGAGCAGCAGCCCGGCTTCGGCTCCTCGCGCATCAACGCCGAGAGCTACAGCCTCGGCTTCGACGCCACCTGGGAAGTCGACCTGTTCGGCCACGTGCGGCGCTCCGTTGAAGCGGCCCGCGCCGATCTCGGCGCGCAGCAGGAAAACCTGCGCGATGCCCAGGTCACCGTCGCCGCCGAAGTGGCGCGCAACTACTTCGAACTGCGCGGCACCCAGCGCCGCCTCGACGTCGCCCGCCAGAACCTGGCCAGCGAGGACCAGACGCAGCAGCTAACCCAGCTGCGTTACGACGCCGGCAGCGTCACCGAGCTGGACGTGCAGCAGAGCCGCGCCCGCCTCAAGGCCACCGAATCCACCATCCCGCCGTTGGAGGCGTCCGAGAAGCAGTCCGCCTACCGTCTCGCCGTGCTGCTCGGCAAGCGCCCCGGCGAACTGGACGCGGAACTGAAGCCGGTGGAAGTGCGCACCTGGGCCAAGGCCCTGCCGATCGGCGACACCACCGACCTGCTGCAGCGCCGCCCCGACGTGCGCGCCGCCGAGCGCCAGTTCGCCGCCGCCACCGCGCGGGTCGGCGTGGCCAAGTCCGACCTGTTCCCGCGGGTCAACGTCACCGGCTTCGTCGGCTTCCTCTCCGGCGACCTCGGCCGCCTGTTCAACACCAATTCCGGCAGCGACGCGCGCGCCTGGTCGGTGACCCCCTCGGTGAGCTGGGCCGCGTTGGACTTCGGTTCGGTCAAGGCGCGCCTGCGCGCCAGCAAGGCCCAGTCCGACGAGGCCGCCGTCAACTACGAGAAGGCCGTGCTGACCGCTCTGGAAGACACCGAGAACAGCTTCGTCGCCTACAGCAAGCGCCAGGCCCAGCTGAAGAGTCTGAGCGAGCAGGCCGAGGCCTCGCGCCGCGCCGCCGAACTGGCGCAGATCCAGTACCGCGAAGGCGTGGCGGACTTCCTCACCCTGCTCGACGCCCAGCGCACCCAGCTCGAAGCCGAGGATGGCGTGGCCCAGGCGCAGACCGCCGTCAACGTCGACGTGGTGGCAATCTACAAGGCCCTGGGCGGCGTCGGCCAGCCCGAGGGCAAGGCGGAGCAGGTGGCGACAAGCCGGTAATAGCAGACCGGCTGCTGTAAAGCGGTTGTAAGGCGGCAGTAAGACAGCGGCAAGCAGGGCGCGGGCGGTGTATTCCGCCCGCGCTCATGCTTAAATGGAATAACCGCCCGTCAAACTGTAGAGGAATCTATGCTGACGCTGTCCCCCCGCCGTCTGCGTCTCCTCGGCGCGCTCGCGCTCGCCGCCTGGTTCACCCCACAGGTTTCCTCGGCGCAGGGCGCCGCCCCGGCAAGCTTCAGCGCCGCCACCCAGACCGCGCAACAGGCCCCGGCCTGCAAGTCCCTGGGCGATTTCTACTGGGAGATCGGCGACGCCCGCGGCGTGCTCGGCAGCGGCAGCATCGGCTCCAGCTACGGCCCCGACAAGAGCATCAAGATGGCCTCCGCTTCCAAGTGGGTGTTCGGGGCCTACTTCCTGCAGAAGATCGGCAATACCCAGCCCAGCGCACAACAGGTGGCTGAGCTGGAAATGAAATCCGGCCGCAGCTCCTTCAACCCGGTCAAATGCGTCTTCACCCGCAAGGTCGAAAGCTGCCTCGACGCCGGCTCCAACGCCGAGGTCAAGGCGCAGGACGTCGGCAAGTTCTCCTACGGCGGCGGCCACAGCCAGAAGCTGGCGGCCGACCTCGGCCTGGGCGGACTCAGCACCGACGAACTGACCCGCGAAGTGATGGGCACCCTCGGCGTCGGTGGCCTCAGCTACGGCCACCCGCAGCTCGCCGGCGGCCTCGAAGGCCCGCCCTCGGCGTATGCCGCATTCCTGCGCAAGGTCGTGTCCGGCCAGCTGCGCATGAAGCAATTCCTCGGCTACGCGCCGGTGTGCACGCTGCCCGGCAGCTGCCCCAACGCCACCTACAGCCCCGCCAAGGCGGCCTGGCATTACAGCCTCGACCATTGGATCGAAGACGACCCCAACAACTTCGGCGACGGCGCCTTCAGCAGCCCTGGCGCGTTCGGCTTCTATCCGTGGATCGCGGCGGACAAGAGCACTTACGGCCTGCTGGCGCGCGAGAAGATCTCCGCAACCTCGTATCTCGAGAGCGTCAATTGCGGTGTGCGGATTCGCAAGGCGTGGTTCAGCAAGCAGGTGGTGTTGCAGTAAGCGCGGCAGATTTCAGCGGGTAGCACATCTCTTGTCTCCCTCTCCCTGCGTAGCGGGGAGAGGGTAGGGGTGAAAGGCCGCTTTTCTCTCGTCCAAGCATCACCCTCCGTTCGCTCCGAGTGCCCGCGTAGCGGGTGTATCGAGGGGCCAAGCTCGCACTCATTCCCATCGTCATTCCCGCGAAAGCGGGAATCCAGGCTTCGGTGAACTCGGGTGCCGGATGAACTCACCTTGGGCGCTGAGCCGTCGCTTTACCGCTCGTTCTGAAACCTCGATGTACGCGCTTGCACGCGGGTCGTTGACCGCGCTTGGTGAAGGTGCGGTTCCGCCCTGAAGGCGGGTTACTTTTCTTTGGGTTTCGCCCAAAGAAAAGTAACCAAAGGAAATGCGACCCGATGTCTGCGCCCATCAATCACCTGCGGTGATTGATGGGTCCCCTGCGCTTCTCGGTCAAGGTGAGGTTTTCATACAGCCCATCCCTGGCCTGTATGAAAACGCTTCGGCATCCTGCCTCGCCCGCGTCTGCGCGCGGCTATTCCACCTTGGCCTGCGATGCTCGGCGCAGCCAGACGGGGAGAACGTCAAAAGCCAAAGCACAGCAACGGCAAAATCAAAAGCTGAGCACGCATCCTTCGCATCTAAGCCGCCGCTGTCACCGCCTTCGTATCCGCCATCCGCCACAGATACCAGCTTCCCACCGAGCGGTAAGGCGCCCACTTCGCGGTGATCGCCAGGCTGGCTTCGTCGTCCAGCTTCTCACCCTTGTTGTGCAGCAGGTTGAGACCGCGCCGCAGGCCCGCATCGCCTAGCGAGAAGATGTCGAGCCGGCCCATGGCGAAGATCAGGAACATCTCGGCGGTCCAGCGGCCGATGCCGGGCAGGGCGTCGAGCGTTTCGATGGCGGCTTCGTCGTCGAGCTTGGCCAGCTTGCGGAAGAATTGCGCGTCGCCGTGGTGGACCTCGGACACGGCGCGCAGCCACTTTGCCTTGGCGTTGGAAAGGCCGCAGGCACGCAGCGCTTCCGGCGTGCTCCCCATGAAGTGCGCCGGCTTGAAGCGCGCCCCGGCCAGCGTGGCGGCGGCGACGCGTGCCTGGATGGTGTCGGCGGCGCGCGACGAGAGCTGCTGGCTGATGATCGAGCTGCACAGCACATGGAACGGGTCGCGCTTCTTGCCGCCGATGGTGCAGGGACCGTGCGCGTCGATGAGGCGCGCGAGCTTTTTGTCACGGCGGCGCAGATGCGCTTCGGCGGCCAGCAGCAATTCGGGATCGATCACGTCGGCACCGGTTAGTGGAATCATCCTTAGCATGCCGCAAACTGTGCCGCTTCTCATCCACCGCCTGGCCGTCACGGGGACCGGGGCCACGTACGCGGCGGACCGCGGATAAATACCGGCTTTACCCCCGTCCCCGGGCGCCTTCAGTACACTAGGCTGGTGTTTCCGTGCGCCGCACCCCAGCACCCCGTCGCGGCGCTCAAAAGGATCGTTTACAGTCCCGGCTATGCTATTCGGTTTCTTCCTCACCCTGCGTGCTGCCGGCCTCAAGCCCGGCCTCGGCGAATTCCTGGCCCTGCTGGAAGCCCTGCGCGAGCACGTCATCATGTTCAGCCTGGACGACTTCTACGTCCTGGCGCGCACCATCCTGGTCAAGGATGAAAGCCATTTCGACCGCTACGACCGCGCCTTCGCCGCCTATTTCAAGGGCGTGGACAAGGTCTTCGAAGGCTTCGACAAGACCATTCCCGAGGAATGGCTGCGCCTGGAAGCGATGAAGCTGCTGAGCGAGGAAGAGCGGGCCAAGATCGAAGCCCTGGGCGGCTTCGACAAGCTGATGGAGACGCTCAAGCAGCGCCTGGAAGAGCAGAAGGAGCGCCACCAGGGCGGCAACAAATGGGTCGGCACCGGTGGCACCAGCCCCTTCGGTAATGGTGGTTACAACCCCGAGGGCGTGCGCATCGGCGGCGAGGGCGGCCAGAAGAAGGCGGTCAAGGTGTGGGAGAAGCGCGAATACCGCAACCTCGACGACTCGGTCGAGCTCGGCACGCGCAACATCAAGGTGGCCCTGCGCAAGCTGCGCCGCTTCGCCCGCGAGGGCGCGCCGGATATCCTCGACCTCGACGGCACCATCGAAGGCACCGCCCGCAACGCCGGCTGGCTCGACCTGCGCATGATGCCGGAGCGGCGCAACGCGGTGAAGGTGCTGCTGTTCCTCGACGTCGGCGGCTCCATGGACCCGCACGTCAAGGTCTGCGAGGAACTGTTCTCCGCCTGCAAGACCGAATTCAAGCACCTCGAATATTTCTACTTCCACAACTTCGTCTACGAAAGCGTGTGGAAGGACAACCGCCGCCGCCACGCCGAGCGCATTTCGTTGTTCGACGTGCTGCATCGCTACACGCCGGACTACAAGGTGATCTTCATCGGCGACGCCACCATGAGCCCCTACGAAATCCTGCACCCGGGCGGCAGCGTCGAGCACTGGAACGAAGAAGCCGGCGCCATCTGGTTCAAGCGCCTGACCGAAGCCTATCCGCGCACCGTCTGGCTCAACCCGGAACACGAGGACCGCTGGGAATACACCCCTTCGATCCAGGCCACCTTGCAACTGATCGGCGAGGACCGCATGTTCCCGTTGACCCTGGCCGGGCTGGACCGCGGCATCCGCCGGCTCACCCACTAAAAAACAAGGGGCCTCCAGCCCCATCACGCGAAGGGAGGAAACAACATGTTGTCACTGCATGCCTTGATCGGATTCACCGCCTGGACCCTGCTGCTGGTCCTGATCATTTTTTCCTGGCGCGGCATCGAGATCGTCATCAACGGCAAGAAAGCCGATTCCTGGACGCGCGGCAAGGACACCCCGACTCCCGGCCTGATCCGGCGCATCGAGCACGCCCACATCAACTGCCTGGAAAA
>JAQGNS010000012.1 GCA_028291705.1 Nevskia sp. | reverse complement strand
TCGGCTGGGACGAGAAATTGCCCGCTTTCGACAGCGCCGTCTACGACATCATGACCAGTGGCCAGCTTACGCCCGGGGGATTCGTGCTGCGCCTGGGGGAGAGCCTGGTAAAGGCGGATTTGTACGGCGCATCCGTGGAGATCACCTTCAGCGGGGAGATGCAGGCGGTGCACAGCCTGCTGTGGGTCGCCGTGAGCGAAGCCATCCGGCTCGGTGGCCTGCTGCCGTTCCACGCCTCGGCGTTCGCGCGGGATGGGTGCTGCGTGGTGCTGATGGCGCCTTCGAAAACCGGCAAGAGCACCACGCTGGTCAGCGCCTTGCTCGCCGGCTATCAGCCGGTGGCCGAGGACATGCTGTGGATCGACCCGGCAACCCTCGAAGTATTCGGCAACGATCGCGAAATCCGTCTGTGGGCCGACAGCCTGGAACGCTTCAAGCTGCAACTGCCGGCGGCAACGCAGCGGCCTTCCGACGGAAAATACGCGGTGCCGCTGGAAGCCCTGCCGGGCTATCCCCCGGAGAACTGCAGGCTGCACCGCTTCGTGGTGCTGCGCCGGGACCTGTCCCGCCCATCGGGCCTGGAGACGGTACCGGAACTGGAACTGGTCAAGACGCTGTGGGAATCGGGCTGCGTGCCGATCGACCGGCGAGGACGCGAGCAGGCCCAAGCCGGAATAAGCGAACTGTGCCGCAAGGTGCAATACACGGGACTGCTGATCGGCTCCACGCCGCTGGACTTCGTGCCGCTGTTCAGCTGAACTCGGCTGGACTCAGTTGATCTGGGCCAGCACGTTGTAGGTTTCGTTCCTGAACCAGCCGACCACCGGGCGTTCGCCCACCACGACCCAGGCGTGGGCGCGGAATTCCTTCGAGTCCTCGGAGATGCCGATCCTGATGCAGCCCCGCACGCCGCGGCGCGCCAGCATGACCCTGGCCGCCAGTGCCCGCATCAGGCAGGTGGTGTGGAACGGAAGGCGCGCACCGGCGGCGTTGATCGCCCAGGTAACCAGTTCGAGCGGCCGCTCCGCCGGAGTTTCCGTTTCTTCACGCTCAGCTAACGGCAACTGCAACAAACGCGACAGGCGCTTGCCGTTCCAGCGCACCTGAACCATCGCCACGCCCAGACCGATCGCCGCTTCCACCAGCGCCAGCTTGCGGCACGGACCGAGCCGGGCCAGCTTGAGCAGGGGCTCAGACCACGACATTCAGCAGCCTCGCGTCGAGCATCTGGTGCAGGAACGTCGTCAGGTCGGCCTTGCATTGCGCGGCGGGCACGTCGTATTCGGCGAGTAGCAGGCGCTGCATTTCCTCCACCGTTTTCGGCGCTTCCAGGTGCTCCCAGATTCTGCGACCCAGCGGGCTTGCGCTGAAATACTTGCCGTTGCTGACGCTGAGCAGCGCCAGTTCGCCGTTGCCGAGGCCAGTGGCGACGAGTTCCTGCGAACGGGCCACCGTGGTGTTCATGTCGATCATCGAATCATGCTCCTGTTGATGCCGCCAAAGACCGCTTACGCGCCGTGCCTGGGAAACGCCAGCACTGCGGCGCGCCGTCCGCCGGCGTGGATTTTCATGGATGCCAATACACCGCCTTTCAATTCCAGCACCTGATCGGCGAAGCGGTGCACCGAATCACGATGGCTGACGATGAGTACCGTGCGGCGATCCTTCCATCCCCGCAGATGGGCAAACACCTGCGCTTCGGTTTCCGCGTCGAGTGCATTGGTGGCTTCGTCGAGGATGAGCAGTTCAGGACGCTGCAGGATCGCGCGCGCCAGGCAGATGCGTTGACGCTCGCCGGCGGACAACCGGGCGCCACGGTCACCAATCGGGCTATCCAGCGCATCGGGCAGGCGACGGACGAAGTCGCCGGCGGCGGCAAGCTCCAGCGCCGCCCATAGTTCGTCGTCGGATGCGGCCGGCGAGCCCAGCAGCAGGTTTTCGCGCAGGCTGGTGTGGAACAGCGGGCAATCGGCGCCGACGCAGGCGATCGACCGGCGCCACGCGGGGAGCAGATCGGGGCCCAACGGGACACCGCCGACCAGCATCTGGCCGGACTCCGCTTGCAGCAGCCCCGCCACCAAATCCAGGAAGGTGCTCTTGCCGGTCCCGGAAGGACCGGCCAGGGCGGTGATGGTGCCGGCCTCGATGCAGGCCGTCAGCCGGTGCAGCACCGCGCGCTGCCCCTCCCGCGCTTCGCCGTAACGGAACGAGACCTCCCTGAACTGGATGGCGCCGCCGGCGGACAGCCGGCCGCCATCGGTGCAGGCGGGTTCGGCGGCGACTTCGATCGTCTGGATCAGTTTCCGGATATGGTCCAGGAACGGCAGGGCGTGGTCGATCTGGTGATAGGTGCCCGTCAGGGACCCGACCCGCGGCCACAGCCGGAAAAACACGAACAACAGCACCACGATCTGCGACAGGGGCAGATGCAGGCGCGCCAGCGCCAGGTACAGCGTCAGGCCCATCATCACTGCCCCCCAGGCGGCCTGCAGCACCCGGTTCGCGCTGTTGTGCCGCAGCAGCGCGACATCGGCCCCGGCGTAAGCGTCGAGCGAGCGCTCCATTTCCTCGAACACGCGCGCCGTGGTGCCGTGGGTTTTTGCCCAGCGCACTGAAGCGAGTGAGTCCGCCACGGTGGCGTCATAGCCCAGGGCGGCTTCAGCGTGCCGGCGGCGCGCCTCGCCGGAAGCAGGTTTGCGCAGGGCACCCAGCCACAGCGGCAACACCAGGCCCAGCGCCGCGAGCAGCGTGATCTGCGGCGACCACACCGCGCAGATGGTGGTGTAAACCAGAATGACCAGGCCGTCTGAAAGCAGCTGCCAGAACTGCTGGGCGCCGGCCAGCAGGGCGCCGGTGGCGGTGGTCAGGACGTAGGTCATTTCCGCGGACTTCAGGCCGCTGACGAAACTCCAGCGGGCGCCCAACAGGCCCGCCAGCAGGCGGCGGCGCAGACCGCCGACGTAAGCGTAGGCAATGCGCCGATGGACTACGCCCGAGTACTGGATCAGTGCGCTCAGCAGACCCAGCACCACGACATAAGCGCAGAGCAGGCCGTTGAATCCGAGGCCTGCGGCAAGCGGGCCGCACCACCCCGCAAGCGGCGCCGACCCCAGATCTGCGCCATTACGCGCCATGGCGAGCAGCGGGGTGAGGAAGGCCAGGGAGGTCGCCTCCAGCACGACGCAACAGATCAGCGCCAGCGCGGCGATTCCCGATAACCGCGTCGAGCTGAACACGACGCCGCAGCCGAATCCGCGCAGGCTGTTCACCGCTTGCCGTCCCTGGGACCTGTCCCGCTACAACTCAGAAGCCCGAGCCGCCGATGGGGGGCAGGGTCTTTTCGGTCCACAGGCCGTGCTCGACCAGCCGGGGCTGTTCGTACGGCTTCTTCCCGGCACTGCTTTCCACGGCCGGATCCACGACTTCCACGCTCTTCTCAGATTCCATCTCTTTGCCCTCGATTGAACTTCATGAACGCAACAATGCAACTCGGCTTCACTGCAACATCAGGCTTTGCCTGGTTCGGCTTCCCTGCCCAAACGCAGGGATTCCAGGCGCTGCTTCGATGCTTATCGCCATTACCGGAAAAAAGACGACATGGAATTTTCGACGTCGGCGGAAACGGCCCCGGATGCTGGTATTCGCCAGTACCGGCGACCCGGAATGGACCGGAATCGCCGTCTTCCCCAGCCAGTCGCCATCCGCGGTCAAATCCCGCCATCTGCGCCGCGAAATAAAGGAAGAGGCCATGGCCAGTCGCCGCGGTCGCCCCGGTCTCCGGCGACCGGCATCGATAAATGGCGGAAGACGTGCGGCATTCCACCTTCCGATCTGGCTACAATCCGGATTCATGTCCATCGGCTCGACCAGGCTGTCCAGGATTCATCAACGGCAGCCGAGGCGAACCCCGGCGCCGGCAGCGTGAGTCCGTCTCCGCGCAGATCGGTCGCCGAGGTGCTGCGGGTATTCCTGCGGCTGGGACTGACTTCGTTCGGCGGCCCGATCGCCCACCTCGGCTACTACCATCGCGAATTCGTCGAGCGGCGCCGCTGGCTGGACGAATCCCATTACGCCCAGTTGCTCGCACCCAGCCAGTTCCTGCCGGGACCGTCGAGTACCCAGTTCGGCTTCTGCGTGGGCCTGCTGCGCGCGGGCTGGCGTGGTGCGCTCGCGGCCTTCCTCGCCTTCACCCTGCCCTCCGCCCTGCTGCTGTACGCCTTCGCCCGATTCAGTCCCGCTCTCGACGGCCCCTATGGCGAGGCCCTGCTGCACGGGCTGAAGCTGACGGCGGTGGCGGTGGTGGCGCAGGGCGTCCTGGCGATGGCGCGCGCGCTGACGCCGGACTGGCCGCGCAGGCTGCTGGCCCTGGCCAGCCTGGCGCTGGTCCTGGGGAGCGGGACCGGCTGGTCGCAGCTTGGGGTGATTGCACTCGGCGCGGCCTGCGGCCCGCTGATCTGCCGTTCCGTCGGTCCGCGGATTGGTGCAGCCCTGCCGCTGGACTACGGCCGCAGGACGGGTGCGGCCTTGCTGGTACTGTTCGCGATGCTGCTGCTGGGCTCCTGGCTGATTCCCGCAAATGCACCACTGCTGCTGCGCGCCGCGGCCGCGTTCTACAAGACCGGTTCGCTGGTGTTCGGCGGCGGGCATGTGGTGTTGCCCTTGCTGAAGCAGGCGGTAGTCGAACCAGGCTTGCTGGGCGAGAACGATTTCCTGGCCGGCTACGGCGCCGCGCAGGCGATGCCGGGGCCGATGTTCTCGGTGGCCGCCTTCCTCGGCACGCGCCTGGATCACGGGCAGGGCGGTGCGCTCGGCGCAGCCGTCAGCCTCGCCACCATCTTCCTGCCCGGCCTGCTGCTGGTATCCGGGGTGCTGCCGTTCTGGAACCGCCTCGCGGCGCATGCCGGCGCGGCGCGCGCCATGGCCGGCGTGAATGCCGCCGTGGTCGGGCTGCTCGGCGCGGCGCTCTACGATCCGCTGTGGATCAGCGCGATGCATGCGCCGATCGATATCGGCATCGCGCTGAGCGGCCTGCTGCTGTTGCTCACCGGCCGGGTGCCGGCGCTGGCGGTCGTCGCCTGGTGCGTGGCGGGGCGCCTGCTGGCTACCGCCGCCGGCTGGTAAGCGGATCTATCCGCTGTTGCGCAGCCCCGCGGCAATGCCGTTGATGGACAGATGCGTACCGCGGCGGACACGGTCGTCCTGGTCGCCGTCACCGCAACGCCGCAACAATTCCACCTGCACGTGGTTCAGCGGATCGAGGTAGGGGAAGCGGTTGCGGATCGAACGCTTGAGCAGCGGATTGGAATCCAGCAGTTCCTGCGTTTCGGTGATCCGCAGCAGCGTGCCGATGGTGCTGTCCCGCTCGGCGACGATGCGCTTGAAGATTCCGCTGCGCAGCGTCTCGTCCTTGACCAGGGCCGCGTACCGCGAGGCGATGGCCATGTCGGTCTTGGCCAGCACCATGTCGAGGTTCGACAGCAGGGTGGAAAAGAACGACCACTCGCGGTACATCTCGCGCAGCCGTTGCAGGCCGTCGGCCGGGTGGCTGTCGAGAAAGGCGCTCACCGCGAAACCGAAACCGTACCAGCCCGGCAGCATGACGCGCGACTGCGACCAGCTGAAGACCCAGGGGATGGCGCGCAGGTCGGTGATGGCGGTGGACTTCTTGCGCGAGGCGGGGCGCGAGCCGATGTTGAGATCGGCGATCTGCGCGATCACGGTGGATTCGCGGAAGTACTGCTCGAAGCCTTCCGTCTCGTAGACCAGGCCGCGGTAGGCGCGGAACGCGTGCGCCGAAAGCTCGTCCATGACGGCGAGGTATTCCGCCTTCGGCGCGGCGTCGCGCGGCGCCAGCGCGGTGGCTTCCAGTGTGGCGGCCGCCAGCACTTCCAGGTTCCTGCGGCCCACTTCGGGATTACCGTATTTGGCGCTGATCACCTCACCCTGCTCGGTCAGGCGCAATTGGCCCTGCACCGCCCCGCCGGGCTGCGCCAGGATCGCCTGATAGCTGGGGCCGCCGCCGCGACCGACCGAACCGCCGCGGCCGTGGAACAGGCGCAGCCTGAGCTTGTGTCTGCGGAATACTTCGAGCAGGCCGATCTCGGCCTTGTACAGCTCCCACCCCGAGGTGAGGAAACCGCCGTCCTTGTTGCTGTCCGAATAGCCCAGCATCACCTCCTGCGCGTTGGCGCGCGAAGGCAGCAGGCGGGCGTACTCGGGCAGGCCCAGCAGGCGCTCCATCACGCTGCCGCTGTTCTGCAGGTCGGCGATGGTCTCGAACAGGGGGATGATGTTGACGTCCAGCACCTGCTCGCCCGGGCGCAGCAGACCGGCTTCCTTGGCCAGCAGGGCGGCTTCGAGCAGGTCGGAGACGCCATTGGTCTGCGAGATGATGCAATTGGGCACCGATTCGCGGCCGTAGCGCCGGTGCGCCTGGTGCGCGGCCCTGAAGATGTCCAGCTCCGAGCACGTCTCTTCCGAGTAGTCGACATAGGGCGAGACCAGGGGCCGCGTGGTGGCCAGCTCCTGGCACAGCAGGATGATGCGCGCTTCCTCGTCAAGGCCGTTATAGCCGGTGCCGGGCCGGGCCACTTCCATCAGCTCGCCGACGACGCGGGCATGCACTTCGGAGTTCTGGCGCAGGTCGATCGGCGCCAGCGAGAAACCGAAGACGCGCACGGCGCGGCGCAATTGCCGCAGGCGGCCGCGCGCCAGCGCCATGGCGCCGTTGTCGCAGAGCGAGCGGTGGATCACGTCGAGTTCTTCCGACAACTCGGCCACGGCGGCATACGCCTTCGCCGGCGCCACTGTCTGGCGCGCATGGCCACGACGCGGCTCGAAGCCGAGCAGGGCGGCGTGGGTGGCCCAGACGCGGGCGTGGATGCCGGAGATGGCGCGGCGGTAAGGCTCGTCGCCGCCATGCGAGGACTGGTCCGGCGCGCGCTCGGCCAGTTCGACCAGGGCTTCGGAAGCGGGCGACAGCCGCTGCGCCAGCGATAGTTGCGAACCGAGCGCCTGGAGTTCGTCGAGGTAATAGCGCAGCGCCACTTCGGACTGCATCGCCAGCGCCTTTTCCAGCACCGGCGCGGTGACGAAAGGATTGCCGTCGCGATCACCGCCGATCCAGCTGCCGACGCGCATGAAGGACGGCAGCTCGACCGCGTCCCAGGCCGGATCGCGTTTGGCCAGCTGGTCTTCCAGGCTGGTGTAGAACTTGGGCAGTTCGCGCAGGAAGGTGTAGTCGTAGTAGGTCAGGCCGTTCTCGACCTCGTCGATCACCGACAGCTTGACCAGGCGGCGCATGCGGGTCAGCCACAGCGTCAGCACCGCGCGGCGCAGGGCGTCGGCATTGGCTTCCTTCTCCTCCGGCGTCAGCTGCATGCGGTCGCGCTCGTTGAGCAGGCGGGCGATCACCATCTGGCAGTTGAGGATGCTCTTGCGCTGCACCTCGGTGGGGTGCGCGGTCAACACCGGGCTGACCAGGGCGCTGTCGAAGAAGGCGCCCAGTTCGGCCCGGCCCAGGCCGGCGTCGTAGGCGCGGCCGATGGCGCAGGCGATGCTGCCCTCGCGCGGCGCGGACTGCGCGATCAGATGGGCGCGCGAGCGGCGGATGTGGTGTTGGTCCTCGGCGATGTTGGCCAGGTGCGAGAAGTAGCTGAAGGCGCGGACCACCTGGATGGTCTGGTCGTGCGACAGACCGCGCAGCATCTCCTCCAGCTCGGTCCGCGCCGACTCGTCGGCATCGCGGTGGAAGCGGATGGAGGTCTGGCGGATGCGTTCGATCAGCTCGAACGCGGCATCACCCAGCTGGCCGCGGACGGTGTCGCCGAGGATGCGGCCGAGCAGACGTATGTCCTCGCGGAGGGGGTCATCCTTGTCCTGGTCCTGGCTCATGACGGTCCTGGTTGCCGAAATACGGGAACAGCCAGCAAGAAACCGGCCGGGATCGGGAGGATAACTTGGCTGCTCCCGTGCCGCGACCATTGCGGCGCGCGCTGATCGTCCAGGCGCCTTCTCCTTGACCGTGGTCAATGCGGCGGCGCGGGGCGATCCGTATATTCGCCCCAAGTCCAGGGAGGCCGAATGACGCACCGGCGCCAGGCAATGGATGCGCCGTATCGCCGACCGACGACGCGCGGGCAACCGGCGCAGGCGCCTGATCGATTCAGCCGATCCGGCGAGACCTGTCCTGGCGTCGCGGCCCATCCCGGGTTCCCTCGCCATCCGACCACGATTACAGGAACGCGATGAACGCCAATCCCCTATTTTTCGCCGCCACCGCGCAGGTCGACGAGGCCGCGGTGCAGCCGCTGCCGAATTCGCGCAAGGTCCACGTGCAGGGTCCGCGCCCGGACATCCAGGTGCCGATGCGCCGCGTCAGCCAGTCCGACACGCCGGCCTCGTTCGGCGCCGAACGCAACGCGCCTATCTTCGTCTACGACACCTCCGGCCCCTACACGGATCCGCAGGCCGCCATCGACATCCGCTCCGGCCTGGCCGGGCCACGGCTGCCGTGGATCCTGGGACGCAACGATACCGAGGAACTGGCCGGCCCCAGTTCGCGCTTCGGCATCGAGCGGCTGCACGACCCGAAACTGGCTGAACTGCGCTTCAATCTGCAGCGCAAGCCGCGGCGCGCCCTGGCCGGGCGCAACGTGTCGCAGATGCACTACGCGCGCCAGGGCATCGTCACGCCGGAGATGGAGTTCATCGCCATCCGCGAGAACCTGTGCCGCAAGGAATACCTCGAACAGTTGAAAGCCTCGGGCCCGACCGGGGCCGAGCTGGCCCGGCTGATGGGCCGCCAGCATTCCGGGCAGTCCTTCGGCGCCCGCATTCCGGACGAGATCACCCCCGAATTCGTGCGCGAGGAAGTGGCGCGGGGACGCGCCATCATTCCGGCCAACATCAACCATCCGGAAATCGAGCCGATGATCATCGGCCGCAACTTCCTGGTGAAGATCAACGCCAATATCGGCAATTCGGCCGTGACCTCCTCCATCGGCGAGGAAGTGGAGAAGATGACCTGGTCGATCCGCTGGGGTGCCGACACGGTGATGGACCTCTCCACCGGCAAGCACATCCACGAAACCCGCGAGTGGATCATCCGCAATTCGCCGGTGCCGATCGGCACCGTGCCGATCTACCAGGCGCTGGAGAAGGTCAACGGCAAGGCCGAGGACCTCACCTGGGAGATTTTCCGCGACACCCTGATCGAGCAGGCCGAGCAGGGTGTGGATTACTTCACCATTCACGCCGGCGTGCTGCTGCGCTACGTGCCGATGACGGCGAAGCGCATGACCGGCATCGTCTCGCGCGGCGGCTCGATCATGGCCAAGTGGTGCCTGGCCCACCACAGGGAATCCTTCCTCTACACGCATTTCGAAGACATCTGCGAAATCATGAAGGCCTACGACGTGTCCTTCAGCCTGGGCGACGGCCTGCGCCCGGGCTCGATCTACGACGCCAACGACGAGGCGCAGTTCAGCGAGCTGCGCACCCTGGGCGAGCTGACCAAGGTGGCGTGGCAGCACGACGTGCAGGTGATGATCGAGGGGCCCGGCCATGTGCCGATGCACCTGATCAAGGAGAACATGGACCTGCAGCTGGAGCACTGCGGCGAAGCGCCGTTCTACACGCTTGGCCCGCTCACCACCGACATCGCGCCCGGCTATGACCACATCACCTCGGGCATTGGCGCGGCGATGATCGGCTGGTACGGCACCGCCATGCTGTGCTACGTCACGCCGAAGGAACACCTGGGCCTGCCCAACAAGGATGACGTCAAGGAAGGCATCATCACCTACAAGATCGCCGCGCATGCGGCGGACCTGGCCAAGGGTCATCCCGGCGCGCAGATCCGCGACAACGCCCTGTCCAAGGCGCGCTTCGAGTTCCGCTGGGAAGACCAGTTCAACCTGGGTCTGGATCCCGACAAGGCCTGCGCCTTCCACGACGAGACCCTGCCCAAGGACTCGGCCAAGGTAGCGCACTTCTGCTCGATGTGCGGCCCGCATTTCTGCTCGATGAAGATCACCCAGGAAGTGCGCGACTACGCTGCCGGCCAGGGACTCTCCGAGGCCCAGGCGCTGCAGCAGGGCATGGAAGTGAAGTCCGTCGAATTCCTCAAGGGCGGCGCCCAGCTCTACAGCAAGGGCTGATGCCATGATGGAAATCGAGTTGAACGGCACGCCGCACATGATCCTGATCAGCCAGACGGTCTATGGCCTCATCGCCACGCTGGATCTGCTCGGCATGCGCCTCGCCGTGGCGGTCAACCGCGAGGTGGTGCCGCCGCAGCTGTGGCCGCAGCGGATCCTGAAGGAGCTGGATCGCGTGGAGATCGTGCGTGCCATCGGGGGTGGCTGAAAAGCCTACGCGCATGGCAGCAATGGTCTGCCAGGCACACCGACTCGGCACAAACCCAGGAACAATGAAATGCTCATGACAAAGCCGGATGCGGCACAAGCCATTCAAGAAAACCTGACCATCGCGGGTCGCAGCTATCGCTCGCGCCTGCTGGTCGGCAGCGGCAAGTACCGCGACCTCGAGGAGACCCGTGCCGCGACGGAAGCCAGCGGCGCGGAAATCATCACCGTGGCGATCCGCCGCGTGAACATCGGTCAGGATCCAGGCGCACCGAACCTGCTCGACGTGGTACCGCCCTCGCGCTACACCATCCTGCCCAACACCGCGGGCTGCTACACCGCCGCCGACGCGGTGCACACCCTGAAGCTGGCGCGCGAGCTGCTCGACGGCCGCCAGTTGGTCAAGCTGGAAGTGCTGGGCGATCAGCGCACCCTGTTCCCGAACATGCCGGAGACGCTGCGCGCGGCGGAAACCCTGGTCAAGGACGGCTTCGAGGTGATGGTGTACTGCAGCGACGACCCGATCCAGGCAAAGCTGCTGGAAGACATGGGCTGCGTGGCGATCATGCCGCTGGCTTCGCTGATCGGCTCGGGCATGGGCATCCTCAACCCCTGGAACCTGTCCCTGATCCTGGAGCAGGCGCAGGTGCCGGTACTGGTCGACGCCGGCATCGGTACGGCTTCCGATGCGGCGATCGCCATGGAGCTGGGCTGCGACGGCGTGCTGATGAACACCGCCATCGCCGGCGCCCGCGACCCGATACGGATGGCGCATGCCATGCGCCTGGCCGTGGAGGCCGGCCGCGCCGCCTACCTGGCCGGGCGCATGCCGAAGCGCTTTGCCGCCTCCCCCTCTTCCCCCATGGCCGGACGCGTTCCCGCGCTCTAGCCTTCAGCGGAAACTAGTGACCGCCTCCCTTGAGGCGGTCGAGAACCTTGTGGCGAAAGGCTTCGATCTCGTCGCGGTTGTCCAGGTCCAGCGAGAGCTTGGCCAGCAGACGCTCCAGCGAAGTCGCCCCAGCCTGTTCGGCAACCAGGATCGAAGCCATCGGGCCGACGAACTGTGCCAACTCCTGCGTCACCACGCGCATGACGCTCTCCGGCAGCGCCGGTGCGGAAGCCTCGACCTGCACCGGCCCAGGAGGCTCGGCGCCGCTGCCGTCGCCGCCGCCAAGGCGCTGCAGGATGACCGCCGTGTCCGGCAGCTCGCCCTGCTCTTCCGATACATTGCCGGGATGGAAGCTGAAGCTCAGCGGCGGCCGGTTGGCCAGCGCGCGGATCACCAGCTCGCCACGCAGCGTGAACAGGGTCAGGTGCACGATACGGCCGCGCAGCAGCCCGATTCGCGCCTGGCGCCGATCGGGCAGCGTCAGGAACAGGGTGCCGGTCGCGCCTTCCGCGCAGAGCTTTCCCAGGGTTTCGACCAGGGCCTGATTGTCGGCGCTCATGCCGCGGCCCGGTCCGAAGGCATTCGAACGTGCATCAACGCTTTTGCAGGCGCGCCATGGCGAGCTTCATGCTCTTGGCGAGCCGCTCGATGGCGCGGGCCAGATCGCCGATCTCATCGCCGCGGCCGACCTGCACGATATTGTGCTCGAGTTCTCCCAGGCTGATCTGATCGGCAACCGTGGTGAGGCTGCGGATCGGCGTGGTGAAATTGCGCGAGAGCAGGAAGGCCGCGACCAGTGCCAGCGCCATCGCCGGCAGCAGCATCAGCAGGATGATGCGGTCAGCCTGCTTCACCGCGGCGCGGCTTTCGTCGTAATCCTCCTGCACCACGTTGACCCAGCCCGCCTCGGTCTTAGCCACGTGGGCGATGATGGCGCGGCCGTTATCGACATAGGAGATGGGATTCGGCTGGCCGCCCTTGTAGGCGAGGTAAGCCGGATGGTGGCTGAAGTCGGGCAGTTCTTCGCGGATATGCACGCGCGGGCTGGCGATGAGCGTACCGTTACCCTGCATCAGGAAGGCGAAGCCGGTCTCGCCGAAACGCAGGTTTTCGACCGATTTGGAAATCGAATCCAGATCGGAGGCGACGGCCAGCACCGCCACCGTCTTCTGCGCATCGTCCAGCAGCGGCACAGCCAGGCTCAGCGCCGGCTTGTGCAGCGTGCGGCTGAAGATGACTTCCGAACCATACGGCGCACCGGACAGCACTTCCGTGAAATAACGGCGGTCGGCGAAGCTCTGCGGCTGTTTGCCGTCGCTGCGCACCAGGTCGTTGCCGGACAGGTCGAGCACATGCGCGTTGGAGATCCACGGTTCGGCCGCCACCAGCACGCCGAGCGCCGCGGCGCCCTGGGCGGAACCGGGGCTGCGCATCGCCGGCATCCTGGACACGGTGCGCTGCACGTCGAGATTCAAACGCGTCCAGCCATCGACCTGGCCGGTGAGCCGGGCCGAGATCAGCTCCAGCTTCTCATCGGCGTTCTTTTCTTCGCGATGCTTGATGTAGCCGTGCGCCAGTGCGCCGATGACCAGCAGCGGCAGCAGCGTCACGGCCACGAAAACGGCCGACAGCCGTTCGAAGATTCCGAACTTGAATCCGGCGCGCTTCATTCCTTTCCCTCCCCTGCTCCTGCTCTGGCAGGAGACCGTTATATGACCGGGCGTGTTGCGGATGGCCCGGCAGCAATCTTATAACACCGACTTCAACAGCTTGCCCATTTCACCCGGGTTGCGCGTCACCTTGATGCCGCAGTGTTCCATCACCGCCAGCTTCTCCTGGGCAGTTCCCCTGCCGCCGGATACGATGGCACCGGCATGCCCCATGCGCTTGCCCGGCGGCGCGCTGATGCCGGCGATGAAGCCGACCACCGGCTTCTTCATGTTGTCCTTGATCCAGCGCGCGCAGGTTTCCTCCGCGTCGCCGCCGATCTCGCCGACCATGATCACCGCGTCCGTTTCCGGATCGTCGTTGAACAGGCGCATGACGTCGATGTGCTTCAGGCCGCTGACCGGATCGCCGCCGATGCCGACGACCGTGGACTGACCCAGGCCGAATTCGGCCAACTGGCCGGCCGCTTCGTAGGTCAGCGTACCGGAACGCGAGACCACGCCGATACGCCCCTTGCGATGGATATGGCCGGGCATGATGCCGATCTTGAGTTCGCCGGGCGTGATCACGCCGGGGCAGTTCGGCCCCAGCAGGAGGGTCCTGCTGCTCTCCAGGCGGCTGCGCGTGCGGATCATGTCGCGCACCGGGATCCCTTCGGTGATGCAGATCACCAGTTCCAGGCCGGCATCGACCGCCTCATCGATGGCCGCGGCGGCGAACGGCGGCGGCACATAGATCACCGACACCGTCGCACCGGTCTGCGCTGCGGCTTCCTTCACCGAGCCATAGATAGGAATGCCCTCGAACGTTTCTCCGGCCTTGTGCGGATGGACCCCGCCGACGAAACCGTTCCTGCCATTGGCGTACTCCCGGCAAGCGCGGGTGTGGAACTGGCCGGTCTTGCCGGTGATGCCCTGGGTGATGACCCGGGTGTCACGGTTGATCAGAATGGACATCGGTCAGGCACCTGCCGAGGGCAGGTCGACCGCGGCATTGGCATCCTGGGCCGCCGCCACCGCCTTGTCGGCCGCCTCGATCATGTTGTCCGCGGCGATGATGGGAAAACCCGACTCCGCCAGGATCTTCCGGCCCAGTTCCTCGTTGGTACCCTTCATGCGCACCACCAGTGGGACGCGCAGCTCCACCTCGCGCGCGGCGGCGACGATGCCCTGCGCGATCACGTCGCACCGCATGATGCCGCCAAAGATATTGACCAGGATGGCCTTGAGCTGTGGATTGCGCAGCATCAGCTTGAACGCCTCGCTTACCTTCTCGGCGGTGGCGCCGCCGCCGACGTCGAGGAAATTCGCCGGCCAGCCGCCGCTGAGCAGGATGGCGTCCATCGTCGCCATCGCCAGGCCAGCGCCGTTGACCAGGCAACCGATGCTGCCGTCGAGCCGGATATAGGCCAGGTCGTGTTTCGACGCTTCGACTTCGACCGGATCTTCCTCGTCCAGGTCGCGCATGGCGACGATGTCCGGGTGCCGGTACAGGGCGTTGGCGTCGAAATTCAACTTGGCGTCGAGCGCGACGATGCGATCGTCCCCGGTGAGAGCCATGGGATTGATCTCGGCCAGTGAGGCATCGCTGCGGTCGAAAGCCCGATACAGGCCCAGCATGAACGCCCGGGCCTGCGCGGCAGCCCCGCCCTCGAGTCCGATCTTGCGGGCGATGGCGTCGGCCTCGCCGGCAGTCAGGCCGGTAGCGGGATCGATGAATACCTTGTGGATCTTTTCGGGCGCACGCGCGGCGACATCCTCGATGTCCATACCGCCTTCGCTGGAGGCCATCAGTACCACGCGCTGCCGTGCGCGATCGACCACCATCCCGAGGTAGAGCTCCTTGCGGATATCGGCACCTTCCTCGATCAGCAGCCGCCGCACCAGGCGCCCTTCGGGACCGGTCTGGTGGGTGATCAGGGTCATGCCCAGGATTTTCGAGGCGTGCTCGCGCACTTCGTCGATGGAGTGCGCCAGCTTGACGCCGCCGGCCTTGCCGCGACCGCCGGCGTGGATTTGCGCCTTGACCACCCAGGTCTTTCCACCCAGATCCTGCGCCGCCTGCACCGCTTCATCCACCGAAAAGCAGGGGATACCGCGAGGCGTGGTCACGCCAAACCTGCGCAGGATCTCTTTACCCTGGTACTCGTGGACGTTCATGCCTGTTCTTGGGACAGTTCACAGCGGCCCTCGCGGAATGCGCGCCTGGCGCATCCCGCGAGGCCGTGTTCGAGCCAGCTTCAGCTGATGTCGTCGACCGGCTTGGCGCCCTTGAACTGGGTCGCGGCCTTGGCGGATCCTTCGATGGTGCGCCGACGCATCGGCGCCAGCAGGACCTTGGCCGCGATGCCCGCCGCGATGGTGATCGCGGCCGCTAGCAGGAACACGCGATCCCAGTTGCCGCCGACCGAAAGCACCGAGGCCAACGGCACCAGCAGGGAGGCCGTGCCCTTCGCCGTATACAGCGTACCGGCGTTGCCAGCGGCGTACTTGGTGCCGAAGGTATCGGCGCAGGTGGCGGGGAAGATCGAGAAGATTTCGCCCCAGAACAGGAACACCAGCGCGGCGAAGGTCATGAAGGCGTACGGGTTGTGCCCGAAGTTCATCAGACCCAGCATGGCCAGTCCCTCGCCGATGAAGACGAAGCACATGGTGTTCTCGCGTCCAAACCGGTCCGAGATGAATCCGCACAGCGGCCGGGTGAAGCCATTGCACAGGTTATCGATCGACAGGGTCATGGTCAGCAGCGGCAAGGTGATGCCCAGTACGCTGATCGGCAGCTTGGCCAGGCCGTAGTCCTTGGCGATCGGGCCGATCTGCGCCGTGGCCATCAGGCCGCCGGCGGCGACCGCGACGAACATCACGTAGATCAGCCAGAACACCGGCGTCTTCAGCATCTGCACCGTGGTGTAGTCGACTTTGGTGACGACGATGTTCGAGCGCACCGTGAAGTTCTTCGGCGGCTGCGGCCGCACCATGAACAGGGCCAGGATGAAGATGACCACACCCTGGATGATGCCGAAGAACAGGAAGGCATGCTCATAGCCTGAACTTTGGATCATGTTGGCGATGGGGATGACGGTGAGGGCGGCGCCCGCACCGAAGCCCGCGGCGGTCAGGCCCGCGGCCAGGCCGCGACGGTCCGGGAACCACTTGAGCGCATTGCCCACGCAGGTGCCGTAGACGCAGCCCGCGCCGATGCCCGAGACGACAGCCGCCGCATACAGCAGCGGCAGGGTATCCGCATGGGAATTCAGGACCCAGCCTACGCCGGCGAAGATCGCGCCGATGGCGATGACCGGCCGCGGGCCGAGCTTGTCGACCAGCCAGCCTTCGACCGGGACCAGCCAGGTCTCCACCAGCACGAAGATGGAGAACGACAACTGGATCGCCGGCAGGCCCCAGTGGTTTTTCGCTTCGATGGGACTGACGAACAGGGTCCAGGCATATTGCAGGTTGGCGACCAACCCCATACAGACGATGCCGAAGACCAGCTGCAACCAGCGGTTCTGCGTAAAACCCGTATATGGCGCACCGACCACACGGGCTTCATTCGAATTGCTCATACTCCGTCTACCTCCGTCGTCCTTCTTATAAGGCTCAGATCACATGGTCCGGGTCGAACTGCGTCCCTGCTTTCTTGGTCACGCGGATCAGCCGATGGTTGATCCTCCGTGTTCGCAGAAAGCGCCGCTCCCCGATGAGGCTGCTGCGCCAACCCACTCTGGATTCAGTGCCGGATGGCTCCCGGATATCGCCTACTCGCCCGAGCATTGCGATCTCCAGTGGCCCGATTCTGCAAGAACGTTTTGCGGTTCTCCTTGACCACGGTTAAGAATTTGCGATTTTCATAAAGCCGCCGCGCGAAAGGGGATCGGGCTCTTATCCACCCTCTCCACCCCAGTCGCCCAGCGTGCTGGGCTGCTCTTTCATCTGCAGGTCCCTGATGTGCCTGGGCCGCTCCGCATGCGGGTGGCCAGCTTCGGCAATGCCGGGCGCGACGGCCGCAATGCCTCTCGCGGTTTCCGGGTCGGACAAGGCCATGCCCAAAGCATCCGGATCGACCCACGAGACCTGTCCGGCGATGAGGTGCAGATAGATGCGGCCGGTGGACTGGTCGGCGAAGATCACCTCGCCCAGCTGCCGTACGCATTGCAACAGGAAGTCAGCATGCGTGGTCCGTCCATCGCGCCTGGCATCGGTGCCGGCATACAACTCCGGCGGCGCGGTCGCGTTGATGTTCACTGTACGGTAGCGCCCGACGTCGAGCATGGTCTTCACGTCGAGAATCACCATCGCACCATTGCTGCCGAACGCGACCGTCCGGGGCCGATGGCCGAGCGGCACGCTGTTGTCGAGGAATTCATAATGCACCGATTTGTCGGTCCGCTGCGCCCAGGCCAGGAACAGGAGCGGCATTCCCGAATAGGCCTCGACGCTGTGCGCCAGCAGGTCGTCGACAGCCTTGTATCTGCCGTACTGGAGCCCGCGCTTCCAGGCGCGCTCGACGATGTCCTGCGGAGGCGTGATCATGAAGCAGAAGTAGATGCGCTGACCGAAACGGCTTAGCAAATTTCCTGTGGCGTTCTCGGATTCGGAGAAGCTGCCGAAGCGGAAGCGGTCGATCAGCAGATGCGGGATGCGTCCGCGCTGCGCTTCGCGCGCCATGTAGCGGTCGAGCTTCTGATCGATGATGACGACCTCCTCGCTGCTCAGCATGCCGCCGTAGCGATGATCGGCGCCGAGCGAGGCGTAGTCGAGCAGCTGCTTGCGCCAGATGTCCGGACTGATCAGCGCGAACTCATCCCAGCGCACGCCGATCCTGCCGGTGAACTGCCGCTGCAGCGGACGCAGGGTGCTCTTGCCGGAAGCGGACGGCCCCTTGGTATTGATCACCACCGGACATTGCTGCGCGGGCAGGAAGCGATAGCCCTCGGCCGCGGCGGCCTCGACGATGAGCGGCTCGACCAGGCGGCCGATCTCCTGACTGCAGTAAGCGTTGCAGGCCAGATCGAGGGCGATGGCTCCCAGCAATTCGGCGTAGGCCCAGGAATGTCCGGTGCGGTTGTAGAGGGCGCGTGCAACCCGCGCCAGGGCCGCCAGGGCTGCCTTCTTCAGTTCGTCGGATTCAGCCTCGGCCCGTTTCTCCCAGGCTTCCGCCGCTTCAGGCAGTGAAGCGGCGCCGGCCTGTCCAGCGGACGGCTGCGGACGGCTGCGCCGACGCAGCCACTGGAACGACAGCACTCTGCCCTGATCCAACGCATCCTGCCGCGGCGCAGGCGGAGATTTCGCCGCGGCGATCTCCGACTCGATCACCGCCGCAAGCTGCCGCCGCAGCTCGTCGTAGGCCGTGACGATCCCATCCATCGCCGGATCGACATAGCGCGCCAGGATCACCCCGACGATGCGGCGAAAATTGATGCCGAGATCTTCATACCGCGATCCGTCAGGCACCGAAATTTTTCCGGTGACGCGGATCAGCACTTCGTGCAGCGCCAGGCGCTGCGGACGCAAGGTGGCAAGTTCACCGAGTTCCAGGCCGGTGAGGTCGTGCAGCTCCACCGCACGCTCCACACTGGTGAACGCATGCTCCGGCCTGAAGATGGTGGACAAGGGCAGCAGACGCCGCGGGATGCTCGAACTGATCCCCGGATTCCAGGGGCCCAGTGCGTCATCGCGAAGGTCCACGGCGAGATTCATGGCAGGTTCGCGCGGCGACTGCCCGCATTCTGTCGGCCGCGAGACTTCCGCGCATGGAAGCGCCGCTGCCGGCAAGCGGCCTCGAACAGGTTCTCCCAAGTTGCCGCACGCGTGCTCGACATGGATTCCTCGGGTGCTGGCTGGTCCGGACAGGTCACCGCGTGTTGGACACGCCGCAATCCCGCCGTCCCGATCGCCGCAACAGGCCGCAATCAGGCTTGCAGACGATTCTATGTATACGCTGCCGGCCGGGCCTTGACCATGGTCAAGAGCGGAAGGCCCGACTGCGTCAATTCCGACACATCTGGAGCCTTATGCCACGGATACATCGGGATGCAGTATGCGATGCAGGCTTGTAATCTCCGGGTGCGGCTTCGATGCGGCTCAAGGCAGGGCCGGGACTTTCGGTAATCTTGACTCGGGTCAAGGAATTTCGTTCGGACGCAACGCCATACTTTGCCGGCGCAACAAGGCCCTGCAGCCCTGACCGCGCACGAGGACAGAACAAAGTGCCGCAGCCGAAGACACCGATCACAAAACGCAGGACATCACGCATGACAAGACTTCAACCCCGTGCAATGCTTCCATGTGCCTGCATCCCCGGCGGAAAGCCGGCGATGGTCAGGGCACGGTTCCTGCTGGCATCATCCGAGGCGGGCATCGTCCGTTCCATCAAGTCTTGCAACAGCATCCGCGGCAGGAGTCAGGGATGAAGATCGCAATCATCGGTGCGGGCGCCATCGGCGGCTATGTGGGCGTGAAGCTGGCGCTCGCCGGCGAGGACGTCACGTTCATCGTGCGCGGCGCCAATCTGGCGGCCATCCGCCAGAACGGCATGAAGCTGATCATGAACGACGATACGGAGCATGTCGCCCGCAACGTCAAGGCCACCAGCGATTACGCGGCGGCGGGCCCGCAGGATCTGGTGATCCTGGCGATGAAGGCCCACCAGGTGGAAGCCGTGGCCAACGACGTGCCCAAGCTGTTCGGGCCGGAGACCGCCGTCGTCACCATGCAGAACGGCATTCCCTATTGGTATTTCCATCAACACGGCGGCGAACTGTCCGGGAGCCGCGTCAACGCGGTCGATCCGACCGGGACACTCAGCGAGAAGATTCCCGGTGAGCGGGTCATCGGCTGCGTGGTCTACCCGGCCTCCGAACTGCTCAAGCCGGGCGTGGTGAAGCACATCGAGGGCGATCGCTTCCCGGTGGGCGAACTGGACGGCTCGAACAGCGAGCGCGTACAACGGATCGCCGACTGCTTCACCAAGGCCGGCTTCAAGTCGCCGGTGCTCGACGACATCCGCAGCGAGATCTGGCTGAAGCTGTGGGGCAATCTCACCTTCAACCCGATCAGCGCCCTGGCCCGCGCCACCCTGGTCGATATCTGCCAGTACCCACTGACGCGCCAACTGGCCGCCGCGATGATGACCGAGGCGCAGACCATCGCCGGCAAGCTCGGCGTGACCTTTCGCGTGCCGCTGGAAAAGCGCATCGCCGGCGCGGAAAAGGTCGGAAAGCACAAGACTTCCATGCTGGCCGACGTCGAGGCCCAGCGCGACCTGGAAGTGGACGCGCTGGTCGGATCCGTGGCGGAACTGGGGCGCCTGACCAAGACGCCGACGCCGCATATCGACAGCGTCTTCGCCCTGACCAAACTCCTCGCCAAGACCATTGCCGAAGAGCGGCAGGCGCAGGAACAGGCGGCTCAGCCCAAGGGCGCCAGCGCGGTATAAGGAAGGGCCGTCCCGCGCCCGCGCGGCAGGCGCGGGACGGGTTTCGGGAGCGGGCCGCGGCAGCGGCGCAACGGCGCCAGGCAAGGATTTCCGGGGCGGCCGGCCGTCGATCAAGGAGCGCGTCTAAGTGATTGACCACGGTGGACTTTCAACGCATGCTTGGGCCTTCACACAGAGCCGCCCACCCTCCTCCATGTCGCAGCCAGAAAAGCACCATGATCGGGTGCATGACCATCCGGACAGGAATTCGATCCTGCGCCAGCTGCGGCAGAACGTCGTGCTGAAGAACATGAGCGAAGCGGAGACCGCCGAGCTGGAGCGGCACCTGGTGGTGGTCGACTGCAACAAGGGCGACCTGCTGCTGCACCAGGGCGTCTACGAGATGGAGCAGTATTTCATCCTCGACGGCATCCTCAAGCGCGTCGTGACCAACCCGCAGGCCAAGGAAATGATCCTGCGCTTCGCCGGCAAGCACGACATGGAAACCAGCTATGCCGCCTGGCGCCTGAAGAACCAGACGCCGTACAGCATCGTCAGCGTGACCAAGGCGCGCGTGGTCAAGCTGCCGCTGCCGGAGTGGGCGACCTTCATCGACAACCACCTGCCGCTGAAGCAGGCGTTCGAGTACGAGGTGATGCTGGTGATGAGCGACATCATGGCGCACACCATCACCCTGCACCTGCTCGACGCCCCCGGACGGGTGCACCGTTTCCTGCGCAAGCACGCCGACCTGTTCGACAACATCCCGAAAAAGGAGATGGCGTCCTACCTCAACATCTCGGCCGAAACCCTGAGCCGCCTGAAGCACCAGGGCAAGATCTGAAACAACATCATTCCGGTCAAATTGCCGCTCGTTTCACAAAGCATTTCGAAGCCTTTTGAAACAGCGCATCCAATAGACGGAAGGCGGGTGGCCCAAGGCCCGCCTTCTGGACCATCACCGCAGTAATCCAACGCCGGACTCCCGGCATCCCGAAGAGCGGACTATCGTGAAACACTGGATACGCTTCAAACACGGCAACGGCGCCATCGGCTTCGGCATCCTCGAGCAGGGCCAGGTCACCGAATACAGCGGCGAGCCCTGGGGCACGCCGCTGCCGGCCGGGCCGGCTTTCCCGTTATCGGATGTATCGTTGCTGAGTCCCTGCGTGCCGAGCAAGGTGGTGGCGCTGTGGAACAACTTCCGCGCGCTCGGTGCCAAGCTCGGCAAGGCGGCGCCCACGCACCCCCTGTTCCTGATCAAGCCCTCGACCTCGCTGTCGGGTCCCGGCGATCCCATCGTTCGTCCCAAGGATTACGCCGGCAAGATCGCCTACGAGGGTGAGCTCGCCATCGTCATCGGCAAGACCTGCCGCAACGTGCCGCTGGAGCAGGCCGCCGATTACATTTTCGGCTACACCTGCATCAACGACGTCACCGCCGGCGAGCTGCTCAACGAGGATCCGAACTTCGCGCAGTGGTGCCGCTCCAAGGGCTTCGACACCTTCAGCTGCATCGGCCCGGTGATCGCCACGCAACTGGACTGGAAGCAGGCGCACGTCATCACCCGGCTGGACGGTGTCGAGCGGCAGAATTACCCGCTGTCCGACATGATCTTCAGCCCGGAGCAGCAGGTGAGCATGATTTCCCACGACATGACGCTGCTGCCCGGAGACGTCATCGCCTGCGGCACCTCGATCGGCATCGGCTCGATCAAGGACGGCTCGACGGTGGAAGTGTTCATCGAAGGCATCGGCTCGCTGTCGAACACACTGGGCGCCGTCGGCTAGAGCAGTGGATTGACGCCGCTCCGCCGGGAGCGGCGTAGTCCGGCCCCGGGCGCAGGCCTCAGGGGATCAATACAACCTTGCCGATGTGTCCGCCGCTCTCCATCAGCGTATGCGCCTTGGCGGCATCCGCCATGGCGAAGGTTGCGTGAATGACTGGCTTGATCCGGCCCGCCTCGATCAACGGCCACACCTTGCTCTTCAGGTTTTCCGCGATGGCCGCCTTGAACTCCACCGGGCGCGGGCGCAGGGTCGAGCCAGTCACCGTCAGCCGCTTCAGCATCACCGCCGAAAAATCCACGGTACCCTTGGCGCCGCCGAGCAGGGCAATGATCACCAGCCGGCCATCCGGGGCGAGCAGCTTGAGCTCGCGGGCGACGTAGTCGCCGGCGACCATGTCGAGAATCACGTCCACGCCCTTGTTGTCGGTGAACTGCCGCGCGACTTCGACGAAATCCTCGCTGCGGTAGTTGATCGCCTTGTCGGCGCCGAGCTTTTCGCAGGCCGCGCATTTTTCGGCGGAGCCCGCCGTCACCAGCACGCGGTTGCCGAAGGCCTTGGCCAGCTGGATCGCCGCCACGCCAATGCCGGAGCCGCCGCCCTGCACCAGCAGGGTTTCACCCGCCGCGAGGCGGCCGCGATCCATGATGTTGGACCACACAGTGAAATAGGTTTCCGGCAGCGAAGCGGCCTGCACCAGGTCCAGCCCTTTCGGCACCGGCAGACACAAGCCCGCGGGCGTGGCGCAGTATTCCGCATAGCCGCCGCCGGTGAGCAGGGCGCAGACCTCGTCGCCGACCTTGAGCGACGTCACGCCTTCCGCCACGGCCGCGATGGTGCCCGCCACTTCCAGGCCGGGCAGATCGGAAGCACCCGGCGGCGGCGGATAACTGCCGCGCCGCTGCACCAGGTCGGGTCCGTTGACGCCGGCGGCGGCGACGCGGATCAGCACTTCGCCCGGGCGCAACTCGGGCACGGGCCGCGTGGTCGGCTTGAGGCCTTCGGGGCCGCCGGGGACGGCGATTTCCACGGCTCTCATGTTCTTCGGCAAGGTCACGGCAATCTCCGCAGTTCAAAGCAGGCTGAGGTGCATGGTAACCCCATCCGCCACCTTGGCCAGTTGGCGCGGGTCGCCTTCCAGCTTGCCGAGAACATTGACCTTGCTGATCAGCCGGCATTCATCGCCGCGCGATGCCGGGGTCGGACCATACGGCAGCGCCAGCGACGAGCCCTCCACCCAGAAACAAACCGTGCCGGGATCGACCACCTGGACCGCGTCCGCCTCCAGCGTCGCATCCACCGGCAGGCTGAAGTAAACCTCCTCACCCCAGGTCTGCGCCCGGGAACTGCAGGGCAGCGCTTCGATCAGCTTGCGCACGGTCGGCGTATCCGCCAGTACCGCGGTCAGTTCGCCCTTGGGCCAGGAAATCCTGATGCGTTGCATTGGCTGCCTCCCGGATCTATCCGCGCCGCCAACCGCGGCGGCGAATCAGGTCTGCGCGATGCGCAGCAGATTGGTGGTACCCGCCGTCGCGAAAGGCATGCCGGCAACGATGACGATGATGTCCTTGCTTTTGGCGAAGCCCTCGCTCAACGCCGTCTGCGTGGCGTAGTCCACCATCTCCGGCACGTCGGCCACTTCATGGGTCAGCACCGAGTGCACACCCCACACGAAGGCCAGCCGCCGCGCCGTGCCGATCGCCGGCGTCATGCTCAGGATCGGCGCTTCCGGGCGCTCGCGCGCCGCGCGCAGGCTGGTGTGGCCGGAACTGGTATAGGTCACAATCGCCGCCGGGTGCATCAGGCTGGTGACGTGGCGCATGGCATAGCAGATGGCATCGGCCTGGGT
>JAQGNS010000099.1 GCA_028291705.1 Nevskia sp. | reverse complement strand
CAGCGACCAGGCGGAGACGGTATTGCTGCGCCTGCTGCGCGGCAGCGGCGTGCAGGGGTTGTCGGCGATGCGCGTGCTGCGCGCGTTTCCGCCGGGCTGGCTGTGGCGGCCGTTTCTTGAACTGCCGCGCGAGCAGCTCTACGGCTACGCCCAGGAACACGGGCTGCGCTGGATCGAGGATCCGCACAACCGTGATCCGCGTTATTCGCGCTCCTGGTTGCGCAGCGAGCTCACACCGTTGCTGCGCGAGCGCTTTCCGCAAGTCGAGGAAAGCCTGGCGCGCACGGCGCGCCTGTCGGCCGAAGCGTCGACCTTGCTGGATGAACTGGCGGTGCAGGATCTGGCGCAGGCAGGGCAGGGTGAAGCGCTGGGAGTGAGCGCGCTGCTGGCCTTGAGCGCGCCCCGGCGCCACAACCTGCTGCGTTACTGGCTGCGCCAGCAAGGTTTCGAGATGCCTGCAGCGGACACGCTGGACCGCGTCGAGCGCGAAGTGCTGGCTGCGGTGGAAGACGCGGAACCCCTGCTGACCTGGGCCGGCTGCGAGCTGCGCCGCTACCGCGATCGCCTTTACGCAATGGAGCCCCTGCCGCCGCCGCCCGCCGTGGATGCGCCCCTGGCCTGGACCAGCGAGCGGTTAGGGCTGCCCCCAGGCTGTGGCCTGTTGCGTCTGCCGGAGGCGCCGCCACCGGGCCTGCGCGTGCGCTTCATGCGCGGCGGCGAGCGCTTCCGGCCGGCGCAGGGCGCCTATAGCCGCACCCTGAAGAACCTGTTCCAGGAAGCCGGCGTGCCGCCCTGGGTGCGCCTGCGCACGCCGCTGGTGGAAGCCGAAGGCGAGCTGGTCTACATCGCCGGCGTCGGCGGCAACGCACGCTGGCGTGAGCTGTTTCCGGGCATGGCGGCGCAGCCGGCATGGCTGCAGGCGCCGGTAGGCGCGGCCTCCGGCTAAAATGCCGCGCCGGCCGTCGCGCCGTGTACGGCGCGGGCCTTGTGCAAGTCCGCGCTGCCGGCAATCCCCTCAGTCTTTTCCAGGTACTTGAATGTCGCCGGTCACCAGCCCCTTGCAGATCAGCTCCTTCATCCGCGATGTCCCGGACTTCCCCAAGCCGGGCATCCTGTTCCGCGACATCACGCCGCTGCTGGCGAACGCGGCTGCCTTCGGCGCCGCCATCGAGCAGTTCGCCGCCGCGGTCGAGCCGCACCGCGTTTCCGCACTCGTGGCGATCGAATCGCGCGGCTTCATCTTCGGCGCGGCGCTGGCGCAGAGGCTGGGCCTGCCGCTGCTGCTGGTGCGCAAGCCGGGCAAGCTGCCGCGGCGTACGGTCAGCGTGTCCTACCAGCTCGAATACGGCACCGACCGGGTCGAGATGCATGCCGACGAAATCGTCGCCGGTGCCCGCTACGCGGTGATCGACGACGTCATCGCCACCGGCGGCACCGCGGTGGCGGCGGCCGAACTGGTCGAGAAGCAGGGCGGTACCGTGGCCTGTTGCGCCTTCCTGATCGAGCTCGATTTCCTCAAGGGGCGCGAGCGGCTGGCCGGCCGGACGGTGGAAAGCCTGCTGCATTACTAGCCAAAAGCTGATGCGCCGTTCAGTCCGGTTAACAAAACTTAACGGTTGTTTTCGTAGTAGGTAACCGCGGCTTCTGGAAATTCGGCCCAGGAAAGGGTATGAATTGATCCCAGGGGAGTTACAACACAGCGGATGGTCGCTCATGTTGCTTACAGGGCTGGTTGAAGATCGTATTTCGATGCAAGCAGGTGGACCGGTCCGCCAGGGTAGTTCTTTGGCATTCGCCAACCGGCAGGAGTCGCAGCATGGACTTTGAAGCCGGCCTGCCCATTCTCGTCGCCTCCTTCATGGCCGTGGTGCTGTTCACCTGGCTGCAGCTGGAACGGCGCGCCATCCAGCACAACCTGTTCGTCTATTCCGGCAGCCGCCAGTCGCCCAATGTGACGGCGCGGCTGGAGCGGACCTATGCGCGGGTGCGCCAGGTGGTGCTCTGGTCCAGCCTGGCGGCGCCTTCGGTGATGGCTTTTTCCGGGCAGCTGGACGAACACGGCATGGCCCAGGCCTTCAGCGGTGCCCTGCAGATCATCGCGCCCTTCACCTCGGCCTGCTTCTCGGCCGCGGTGGTATGGCTGATCATCGCCTCGGCCCTGGTGGTGCACGCGTCCCACCTGCGCCTGCTGGAGCTGTTCCGCTGCCCCTGCCAGCGCAAGGAATTCTGGTAGATCCAGGCAATCGAGCCGGGAACCGGAGATGGGATATGGAAATCCAGATTACCGAAACCGTCCCGCCAGCCGTGCGGTCATGCTGCAGCGCGCTATAATGGGGTTTATTGCTCAGGTCGCGCAGTGGCTTTTCGCTGGTTACCAGCTCCGCAGCAGCGTCCCCCGACCCGTTTTCTCTACATGACCGACAGCCCACTCAAAGAGGTTTGGCCAGGTACCGCGGAGGCATACCAGGACTACGTCCTGCCTCTGGTCTCGCGCACCTTCGCGCTGACCATCCCGCAGTTGCCCGGTGCCCTGCACCGCGTGGTGGCCAATGCCTACCTGCTGTGCCGCGTCGCCGACACCATCGAGGACGATGCCGCCCTCTCGGCCGCCGACAAGCGCCGCTACGAGGAAGCCTTCGTCGACGTGGTCACCGGCCGCGCCGATGCCGCGCAGTTCGCGGCGGAGCTGAGCCCGAAACTTTCCCTGGAAACCATCGAAGCCGAGCGCGACCTGATGCGCCAGCTGCCGCTGGTGGTCGAAGTGCTGCGCGGCTTCAACCGCGCCCAGCAGGCGGCGATCGAGCGCTGCGTCACCGTCATGTGCCGCGGCATGCACCGCTTCCAGCAGGGCGCGGGCATCCACGGCCTCGCCACCCAGCGCGAGATGGACGACTACTGCTACTACGTCGCCGGCGTGGTGGGCGAGATGCTGACCGAGCTGTTCTGCGACTTCGACCCGGTTATCGCCTCCCGCCGCGAGCAGATGATGCGCCTGGCGGTGTCGTTCGGCCAGGCCTTGCAGATGACCAATATCCTCAAGGACCAGTGGGAAGACCGCTCGCGCGGCGCCTGCTGGCTGCCGCGCGAAGTGTTCCAGCGCCAGGGCCTGGACCTGTCGCATTTGCAGCCCGGCCAGTACACCCCGGCTTACGGCGCGGCCCTGTCCGAGCTGATCGGCGTGGCGCACTCCCATCTGCGCAATGCCCTGTCCTACACCCTGCTGATCCCGCCGCAGCACACCGGCATCCGCCGCTTCTGCCTGTGGGCCACCGGGCTTGCCGTGCTGACCCTGAAGAACATCCAGCACCGCCCGGATTTCAACGGCGGCGCGGATATCAAGGTCACCCGCGGCGCCGTCGCCCGCACCATCATGGTCACCAATGTCTCGGTGAAGAGCGACGCCCTGCTGCGCCGCCTGTTCGATTTCGCCTGGCGCGATCTGCCGCTGACGCCGCTGGCGGCGGTGTGGAGCGAACCCTCGCATCACCCCGCCCGGGAAACGATGCAGCACGCCTGAGTGCAGCCCGTCCGCGCCGGCCCGCACGGCCGTCGCGGATGCGGTGTTGAAGCTGAATGAAGGAAGCCCCGATGACCCCAGTTGCCCTTGCCCGCGCCCCGGCGCAGACGACCCTTGCGCCGGAAACCGGCCCCTGCCTCGATCAGGCCATCGACCGCGCCCGCGAGGCGCTGATCGGCCTGCAGCAGAAGGACGGGCACTGGTGCTTCGAGTTCGAGACCGACTGCACCATCTCGGCCGAATACATCCTGATGATGCACTTCATCGACGAGATCGACGAAGTGCTGCAGGAAAAGCTGGCGCGCTACATCCGCTCCAAGCAGCGGCTCGATACCTACGGCGGCTGGCCCCTGTACCAGGACGGCGCCATCGACCTGTCCTGCACTGTCAAGTCCTATTACGCGCTCAAGGCCGCCGGCGACTCCGTCGATGCCCCGCACATGCAGCGCGCGCGCGAAGTGATCCTGGCCCACGGCGGCGCCGCCAAGAGCAACGTCTTCACCCGCATCCTGCTGGCCATGTTCGAGCAAGTGCCGTGGCGCGCCGCGCCCTACGTGCCGGTGGAGATCATGCTGCTGCCGAAGTGGGCGCCGTTCCACATCGACAAGGTGTCCTACTGGGCCCGCTCCACCATGGTGCCGCTGTTCATCCTGTGCACCCTGCAGGCCAAGGCCAAGAATCCGAAGCAGGTCGGCGTGCGCGAGCTGTTCGTCAAGCCGCCGGAAGAGGAGCGCCAATATTTCCCCACCGCCGGCCTGATCAACAAGTTCTTCCTGGCGCTGGACAAGGTCGGCCGCGCCTTCGATCCGCTGATGCCCAAAGCCCTGCGCGCCAAGGCGATCAAGAAAGCCGAGCAGTGGTTCCTGCCGCGCATGAACGGCGAAGACGGCCTCGGCGGCATCTTCCCGCCGATGGTCAACGCGCTCGAAGCGATGGACCTGCTGGGCTACGCCAAGGACCATCCGGCCCGCGCCACCTGCCTCAAGGCCCTGCAGAAGCTGATCGTGCAGCGCGACGACGGCACCGCCTTCTGCCAGCCCTGCGTCTCCCCGGTATGGGATACCGGCTGGGCGGCGATGGCCCTCTTGCGCGCCGGCAAAGACGAGCAGACCCAGGCCGCGGTGACGCGCGCGCTGGATTGGCTGGCGCCGTTGCAGGAGCTGGAAGTGAAGGGCGACTGGGCCGTCAACGCTCCGGACCTCGCGCCGGGCGGCTGGGCCTTCCAGTACGCCAACCCCTACTACCCGGACCTTGACGACACCGCCATGGTGGCCGGCCTGCTGCACATCGCCTACAAGGGCACGCCGCAGGACGGCAAATACCGCGAGCGCATCGAGCGCGCCGCCGACTGGCTGGTGGGCATGCAGTCCGACGACGGCGGCTTTGCCGCGTTCGACCGCAACAACACCCACTACCACATCAACCACATCCCCTTCGCCGACCACGGCGCCATGCTCGACCCGCCGACCGAGGACGTCTCCGGCCGCGTGCTGGCCGGCCTGGGCGTGCTCAAGCGCGAGCAGGACCGCGACGCCATCCGCCGCTGCGTCGATTACCTAAAGCGCGTGCAGCATCCGGACGGTTCCTACTGGGGCCGCTGGGGCACCAACTACATCTACGGCACCTGGTCGGTCCTGGCCGGCTTGGCCCTGGTCGACGAAGACCTCGACCAGCCCTGGATCCGCAAGTCGATCGACTGGCTGAAAGCCAAGCAGCACACCGACGGCGGCTGGGGCGAGACCAACGACAGCTTCGAAAAGCCGGAACTGCGCGGCAGCAACTACGGCGTCAGCACCGCCCATACCACCGCCTGGGCCCTGCTCGGCCTGATGGCCGTGGGCGAGTATCGGTCCGAAGCGGTACGCCGTGGTATCCAGTGGCTGCTTGAAGACCAGCAGCTTGCCGACGAGCACCTGGCCGGCCTGTGGTACCACCCGAGCTACAACGCGCCGGGCTTCCCGCGCGTGTTCTACCTCAAGTACCACGGCTACACCGCGTATTTCCCGCTGTGGGCGCTGACGCGCTACCGGCAGCTCCTCGCGCGCAACGCCTGACCGGCCGCCCCGGCCGGTGAAAAACGTCGGTATCGTCATCGCCCTCGAAGCGGAAGCGCGGGCGTTGACGCCGCGCAAGCTGCGCCTCGGCGTGGTCGAAGAGCTGGACGGCGGCGTGCGCGTCCACATCTGCGGCATGGGTCTGGCCGCGGCCTCTGCCGCCGCGCAGGCCCTGGTCGAATCCGGCGTGGAGGCGCTGGCCATGTACGGCGTCGCCGGTGCGCTCGATCCCGAACTGGTTTCAGGCGCGCTGCTCTGTCCCCGCGAAGTGCTGGACCAGAACGGCGAGCGCTACGCCACCGACGCCGGCTGGCGCCGGCGCCTGGGTGCCGGCCTGGGCAACCTCGTGCTGCGCGATGAAGCCCTGCTGACCGTCAGCGCGCCCCTGCTCACTCCGCAATCCAAGGCTGACGCCAGGCGCGACTACAAGGCCGCCGCCGTGGACATGGAAAGCGCAGCGGTGGCGGACGTGGCGCGCGCCCTCGGCCTGCCGTTCCTGGCCCTGCGCGCCATCGCCGACAGCGCCCAGGACAGCATTCCGCTGCCGCTGGCCGGCGCCATCGATTCCTGGGGCAGGGCGCAGGCACTGAACATGGCCGCCGCCCTGCTGCTCCATCCCACCCTGATCCCGCGATTGCCACATCTGGCCGCTACCATGAACCGCGCCAGCGCCGCCCTGCGTCGCGCCACCCAGGCTGCCGGCATGGGCCTGGCCTTTGACCATTGAGCATCCGATGAACGCACCATCCACCGCTAAGCCCCGCGCCCTGGTCACCGGTGCCACCGGTTTCGTCGGCTCCGCCGTGGCGCGGCGCCTGCTGGCCGAAGGCTTCATCGTGCGCGTGCTGGCGCGCCCGGGCTCGGACCGCCGCAACCTCGCCGGGATCGAAGTCGAAGTCGCCGAAGGCAATCTCACCGACGCCGCCTCGCTCGCGCTTGCCTGCACCGAATGCGACGCCCTGTTCCACGTCGCCGCCGACTACCGCCTGTGGGCGCCCAAACCCGAAGAGCTGTACCAGGCCAACGTCGAAGGCACCCGCGCCCTGATGCAGGCGGCCAGAAAGGCCGGCGTGAAGCGCATCGTCTACACCAGCAGCGTCGCCGTGCTCGGCATCCCCAAGGACGGTACGCCCGGCAACGAGGAGACCCCGGTCACCGTCGACGACATGATCGGCCACTACAAGCGCTCCAAGTTCCTGGCCGAGGAAGTGGTGCGGGAGATGGCGCGCGATGGTTTGCCGGTCGTCATCGTCAACCCGTCCACCCCGATCGGCCCGCGCGACCTCAAGCCCACCCCCACCGGCCGCGTGGTGCGTGACGCCGCCGCCGGCAAGATGCCGGCCTATGTCGATACCGGCCTCAACCTCGCCCACGTCGAGGACGTCGCCGAAGGCCACTGGCTGGCCTACCAGAAGGGCGTCATCGGCCAGCGCTACGTCCTCGGCGGCACCGACATGAGCCTGCGCGAAATCCTCGCCATGATCGCCGACATCGTCGGCCGCAAGCCGCCCAAGGTGCGCCTGCCGCATGCCGTGGTGCTGCCCATCGCCTACATCTCGGAAACCTTCGCCCGGCTCACCGGCATCCCGCCCGTGGCCACGGTGGAGGAAGTGCGCATGTCGAAGAAACTCATGTTCTTCTCCAGCGAAAAAGCCAAGCGCGAACTCGGCTACACCCAGCGCCCCGCGCGCCAGGCCCTGGAAGACGCCGTGCACTGGTACCGCGACAACGGCTACCTGGGCTGAGCGGGCCGGCGCATTCCTGATGCGGCACCCGTATTTCCTCCGTTTCCTTGCACTGGCCTTGTTGAGCCTGTGCCTCGCCGCATGCAGCGCCGTCCCGCTGGAAACCACGCGCGCACCCGCGTCCCAGGTGCAACAGGCCGATGCCAACCTCTATGTCTACGTCCTGCGCCGCGGCCGTCATACCGACCTGGTCCTGCCGGTGGCGCAACTGCGCAACCCCCTGCGTACCCTGGCCGTCGAATTCCCGGACGTGCACTACCTCACCTTCGGCTTCGGCGACCGCCAATACGTCCTCGCCACCCACAAGAACCTCGCCCACGCCTTGCTGGCCCCGTTCCCCGGCGCCGGGCTGCTGCTGGTCACCGCCCTGGAGAACCCGCCAGTGGACGTCTACGGCCGCGACCATCTTGTGGCCCTGCCGGTAACGCAGGAGCAGATCGACGCCATCAGCCGCTTCGTCTGGGACTCACTCCAGCAAAACGACCAGGGTGAAGTCCCGCCGTACCTGCCCGGCATCTACCCCGGCAACATCTACTACCCCTCGACCCACACCTACTACGGCCTCTACACCTGCAACACCTGGACCGCGGATGCGCTGAAGAGCGGCGGGCTGCCGTTCAGCACCGGCGGCGTGATTCTGGCCGGGCAGGTATGGGATCAAGCTCATGCGGTCAGAGCACAGGACGCAGCCGGCGGCCTAGTGGTTCGCTGAGCACTGGCTACGACGCTGTTGACGGGGTAGCGGTTGGCTGCCCAGTAGACATAAGGCATACGTACTCCCCCCGCTTGTGAGGCTTAAGGATAAAATCATGAGCGCAATTTAGCGCCATGCAGGTCGAATCCTCTCTGCCATGCCGGATCAACCGAAGAAGCCCCCGCTCGACATCGACAAGGTCGTGCAAGAGATTGAGCCTGCCGTTTCTGCTGAAACGGATAGTGCGATCAACTCGCAGCAGGAAGTTGCGGGGCAAGTCGTTGCGATTGAATCTACAGTCCAGGGGGAGCAGCAGCTTAAATCTGTTGCCCAGGCTCGGCGGTTGGCAGACATGTTTCCTGCGCATGCTTTGTCACAACAATGGCAGGATAAGCTCAATATCGGGAATACGCTGATCGGGCGGCTTGGCTTAGGGAGTCACCTGACTGATCACAGTACGGCTCTTGCTGTAGCGTTGAATAGCCGAGCGTGGAACGACAAGCTATTGGGACAAGCAACTCAGATTGGCGAGGCCTATAGGGCAACAGATGCGTGGACACGCGATCTGAGCCGCCTTCAAGAATTGGCACGCAGCCAGCATAGTCTGTTCTCAGTTTCCAAGCCTTTTACGGCTGATGTTTATGGCATCACACGTATCGGCGCGGTTAGCGAACTGATGCGCAAGAAGTTTGCTCATCATGATGCATTCGCCACCATGCTTGCCAAGCTGGAGTCTCCTTGGTTAAAGCAGTTGCAAGAGACAAGGTCGATGGCGGCGCTGACGGAGCTGCACGGCATCGGCAATGCACTCAACAACATACACGGCTATAACCACGCCCTAACTAAAGCGCTCCGATTGGACCTCGGAGATTGGCGAGACAGGGTGACGTTGAACGAAGCAGTGGTGGCCGATCCTGTCGGGCGCGCCGCGCTTTACGTGGAGCGGGGTTTTAACACTTCTTTAACAGACTTTCCGGATAGAGCTTTTCAGACGGGGCTCCAAGTCGCGGGGCTCGGCATTGAGGATTTCGACGAAAATCCTCCGGACGTTGATGCAAAGGGATCAAATGATGACATTGAGGAGGCTGCACTCCGGCGCAACAATAAGTGTCATGATTATCTACAAAGGCTAGAGCGTAGGTTGCGGATTTTTATCGACCAGGCGATGACCGCTCAATACGGCACTGATTGGCCCCGTCACCGCCTTCAAAAGCAAACGTATGACGCTTGGCAGGAAAAAAGAGAAAGGGCTGAACGTAACGGGGCTTCTGTCTCCAGCCTGATCGAACTAGCGGATTTTACCGACTACGAAAACATAATTTGCCGAAGGGATCATTGGCGCGAAATCTTTGTGAATCAGTTCATTCGCCAGGAAAGTGTGAGGGAATCGTTTCAACGGCTCTATCCGCTTCGCATCGCTACCATGCATGCGAGGTTACTGACGAAAGAGGATGAGCTTTATTTGATCGCTGAAGCAATGCGCCTTCTTGGTGCGATCAAGCGAGAGTAGGATGGGCTTCGCAAGTTCAGCCAATCCCACGTTTACTGGGGATGGCTGCGGCGTTGTTGCTTGGGTCGGTTTAGCGAACGTCGCCGAAGTCTTAGGTTTATGCGTGGCCGACCAAGCACGTTTTGGCTCTTCATCGAAAGAGATGTATTTGGTGAGCTCAGACATAGCAAGGTAGGGTGGCAAAGCGTAGCGTGCCCAACGTCTGTCAGTCCGCATGGGCACAGCCTTTGGCCTTTGCCCTCCTATGCTCGCTGGATACCATCCGTAACCCGGCCCCAGCACGCCAGGGCCGGCGATGATCGGCTCAGTACGGCTGGCGCCCCTGTTCGATGACGAAAGGCGAGGGCGGCGCAAAGACCCCGTTCACCATGGCGCCGCCGTGGTGGATTGACGGGAACATCGGCTGCATGTTCTGCGGGAAGCCGAACACCGGCTGGGTCAGGGCGTCGAGGCGTGAGCGCTGGTCCGCGCTCAGCACCAGCTCCAGCGCCTTCACGTTATCTTCGAGCTGCGCCAGGCGGCGCGCGCCGATGATCGTCGAAGTCACGCCCGGGCGTCCCTGCACCCAGGCCAGCGCCAC
>JAQGNS010000562.1 GCA_028291705.1 Nevskia sp. | reverse complement strand
GGCTGGACCACCTGGCTGGTGGCCGTCGGCTACACCCTGGTGCTGCCGGTGCTGCTGCTCGGCTACGGCATCACGCGCTGGGTGCGGCGGCGCCGCAAGTGATTCCATCGGCATGATCGTGCGGAGATTCCAGTGAAGCAGTTGCGACTCAACCTGATCCTGATGGTCATCGTGCTGGCCCTGGTCGGCGCGCTGTACTTCGGCAAGAAGAAGGAAGCGCCGAAAGGCTTGCCGCTGACCGCGCTGAAAGTCGAGGCGATCAGCAAGCTGACGCTGCACCATCCCAACGCCGCAGACATCGTGCTCGAGAAGAAAGGCGGCCAGTGGGCGCTGACCGCGCCGGTGCAGGTGGCCGCCGATCCCTACGAGCTGAATTCCCTGCTCGGCGTGGCCACCGCGGAAGCCAAGACCAGCATCGACCCGAAGGACGTGAAGAAGCTGTCCGACCTCGGCCTCGATCCGCCCGCGTTCAGCCTGACGCTCGACGACGTCAGGGTGGACTTCGGCGGCACCGAGCCGCTCAACTATCGGCGCTATGTCGAAACCGGCGGCAAGATCGACCTGATCGACGATCCGCCCGCCTCCGCGCTGGATGCCGACTACTCCGACCTCGTGGCCAAGACCCTGCTGCCGGAAGGCGCGCAGATCACCGCCATCGCCGTGCCCGGCCTGAAGGTCGCCCGCACCGCCGACGGCAAGGCCTGGACCATGGATCCGGCCGATGCCAAGGCCGGCAGCGACGAGCTGCAGAAATTCATCGACGTCTGGACCTCCGCGCGCGCGCTATGGAATGCCGCCACGCCGGCCGACGCCAAAGACGCTAAATCTCCGGGCGCGAATCCGCAGACCGCGCTGATCACGCTCAAGGACGGCACTGTCCTCAGCTTCAACATCGCCGGCCGCGATCCGCAGCTGGTGCTGGAACGCGCCGACCTCAAGGTGCAGTACGACCTCGCCAAGGGCGATGCGGAAAAGCTGCTGAAGCTGCCCGAACCGCCGCCGCCACCGGCCACGCCGAAGACGGTGCCGGCGCCCGACAAGAAGGTCGAAGCGACACCGCCGGTTCCAGCCCAGGCACCCGCCAAATCGTGATTCCGAAACCCGCCGAAAGGCGGGTTTCTTTTTGAGTCACAGCAATAAAGGTCCGTTCGCCCCGAGTGTCCGCGAAGCGAATGTATCGAGGGGCGTTTTGCGCCGCCGTCCGAATCGGCGAAACTGCACCCATGCCCGAACTTCCCGAAGTCGAAACCATCCGCCGCGGCGTCGAGCCGCACGTCGTCGGCCACACCATCCGCGAAGTCACCGTGCGCGACTCGCGCCTGCGCTGGCCCATCCCCGCGGAGTTCGCGGAATTCGCCCGCGGCAAGAAAATCCACGGCGTCTCAAGACGCGGCAAATACCTGATCTTCGACCTCGGCGGTGACCGCCTGATCGTGCACCTGGGCATGACCGGCCGGCTGCTGGTCCTCGAGCCCGGCACCCCGCTGAAGAAGCACGACCACGTCGATCTGCTGCTCTCCGGCAAGGTGCTGCTGCGCTTCAATGATCCGCGAAGATTCGGCGCCGTGCTGCCGTGGCCGGCGGCGGACATGCATCACGTGCTGCTGGCCGAGATGGGACCGGAGCCCTTCTCGGATGAATTCTCCGGCGACTATCTGTTCGAGCGTTCACGCGGACGCAGCGCTGCCGTGAAACTGTTCATCATGGATGGGCGCATCGTGGTCGGCGTCGGCAACATCTACGCCTCCGAAGCGTTGTTCTATGCCGGCATCCGGCCGAAGACAGCCGCCGGCAAGGTCACACGGGCGCAGTACGGCAAGCTGGCCAAGGCGATACTCGATGTGCTGCGCGTCGCCATCGAGCATGGCGGGACCACGCTGCGGGATTTTCGCGGCAGCGATGGGTCCAACGGGTACTTCAAGCAGGAACTGCGGGTTTATGACCGCGAGGGATTGCCTTGCTATGTTTGCAAGACGCCGATCAAGCGCTTGGTGCTGGGGCAGCGGTCGAGTTTTTATTGTCCGACGTGTCAGCGGTGATTTGCTTCGTCCCGAGTCCGGCGTTGTAAATTTAATATTCCTTACTATAATGTAAGGAATATTCGGAGATCAGATCATGGCCACCGCAACACTGACCAGCAAAGGGCAGATCACCATCCCTGCCTCAGTTCGGGATGCATTGCATATCGATGCTGGCGATCGCGTCGAGTTCGTCGAAGTGGAGCCGGGCAGGTACGAATTCATCGCGGCGACGCGCCCGGTAACGGCGCTCAAGGGCATGTTCGGAAAGTCCAGAAAAGCGGTGTCGATCGAAGACATGAATGCGGCGATCAGCGCCCGCGGAGCATCTGCGCGGTGATCGGCCTGGATACGAATGTCCTGGTGCGCTACATCATGCAGGACGATGCGAAGCAATCACTTCTGGCATCAAAGCTTATCGAATCGCTGACAGTGGACGCGCCCGGCTTTATCGCTCTTGTTTCAATAGTGGAATTGATCTGGGTCATGGAGTCCTGCTACGCGATAGAGCGTGCTCAGCTTGGCGATGCCCTGGAAGGTCTTCTCCGTACCAAGGAATTCGTAGTGGAACGCGCTGAAACGATCTGGAAAGCCGTTCGCATTTTCCGCGGTAGCCCAGCTGATTTCGCCGATTGCCTGATCGAGCGTTGTGCTGCTGCCGCGGGATGCGAGCATACGATGACATTTGACCGTGGTGCTGCAAAAACTTGCGGCATGACCTTGATTCATTGACTGGAAATGTCGAGCCGGGATTCAATCCGTATCCACGAAGAATTCAAGGTGGAACTCGCGTCAGTTCGTAGGATGTGCTGAGCGTAGCGAAGCGCATCAATCGCGGTTTTGTCCCTCACTTCGAAACCTTGGCATATGCGCCGGCGCGGTCAATGCCGCGCGCGCAAGTGCGTACGCAGAAGTTTCGATCAGGGCGCCGGCGCCGACATCAACGTAGCAAAGAACCGCACCGCCGCTGCATAGTCCTCCACCGAAATCCGCTCATTACTCCCATGAATGCGCGCAAGGTCTTCAGGCCGCAACCGCATCGGCCCAAACCGATAAATGTTCTGCGCAATATCAACGTAATGCCTCGAGTCGGTCAAAGCCAACACCAACCCCGGTGCAACCACGACATCGGGATAAGTGGAATGGATGGCTCCAGCCAGCGTGCGGTAACCAGGGTTGCCGCTATCCGAGACCGGCGTGGGCTCGGTCGAGCCCGCCACCAGCTCGATGCTCACCCGCGGATCATCCACCGCCTTGACGAACCGCTGCCGCACGGCGTTGACCGTATCCCCCGGCAGGATGCGCACATTGATCTCCGCCCGCGCCTGCTGCGGCACGATATTGTCCTTCTCCCCCGAGCGGAACACGGTCGGTGACACCACGGTCTGCAGCATCGCCCGCGTCGCCGGCTGCGACTTGAAGATGGCCTGCACCAGCGGCTTGCTCAGCCACAGATTGCTCAGGGCCACCCGCATCGCCGGCGGCGTCTCCGGTGCGATACCGGCCAGCATCTGCCGCACCGGCTCCGGCATGGTCAGCTCTGGTTTTGCGGCATCGATGCGCGATACGGCGCGCGACACCAGCACCAGCGGGTTGAGATCCACCGGCACGGAGGAATGTCCCCCTGGCCCGCTGGCACTCAGGGCGAAAGTGGCGTAGCCCTTCTGCCCGATGCCGATCAACGCCGCCGGTTTCTTCAACCCGGCGATGAAGCCATCGGTGATGCTGAGGCCCTCGTCGAGCACGTAATCCAGCTTCACGCCCTGCTGGCGCAGGTGCGCGGCGATATGCGCCGCCCCCTGCTCGCCGCCGATTTCCTCGTCGCCGCCGAAGGCGAAGTAGAGCGTCTGCCGCGGTTGCAGGCCCTGGGCCAGCATGGCTTCCGCGGCTTCGAGAATCGACAAGGCCACCAGCTTGTCGTCGAGCGTGCCGCGGCCCCAGATATAGCCATCGGCGATATCGCCGGAGAACGGCGGATGCTGCCAGCCGGCCTCGGTGCCCGGCTCCACCGGCACCACGTCCAGGTGCGCGGCGAGCAGCACCGGCAGTGCCTGGGTATCGCGGCCCGGCCATTTCAGCAGCAGGCCCAGGCCTGGAAATTCCTCTTGCTGGAGTTTCGAGAAGACCCGGGGATAGCTGCTGCGCAGGAAAGCGATCAGCTGGGGCAGTTGCGAATCCGGCTGAGCCTTGGGGTCTTCCCAGGAGATGGTGCTGAAGCGCACAGCGGCAGCCAGCCTTTCGGCCACGGCCTGCTTATCGACGGGTAGCTGGCTTAGCGGCACGGTTGGCGGAACAGTGCGCGGCATCAGCGCGGTATGCACGACCGCAATGGCGACCAGCGTACCGATCAGGATCACTACCAACAGCAGGGCGCGCTTCAGCACTTCGCGGATTCCTCTATGGAGATGCGGGCCAGATCCTTCGCTGCGCTCAGGATGACATGGTCTTGGGTTGGA
>JAQGNS010000555.1 GCA_028291705.1 Nevskia sp. | reverse complement strand
TGCTGGACGAACTCTTCAGCGCCCGCCACGACAGCGGCCACGCCGACGAGCAGCACTACTTCGGCGAATTCTTCCTCGAGCCGGAAGCCCACGTCTCCGACCTCGTCGCCGCCTACGGCATCCAGGTCCCGCGGGATTCGGAAGGCAAGACCCTGGCCGAATTCCTCGCCGGCTATCTCGATCGGCCGGTGGTCGGGGACCGTCTGCGGCTGGGCGGAATGGAGCTGACGGTGCGGCGCATGGAAGGCGAACGCATCGTGGAGCTGGGGTTGCGGCTGCCACACGAGGCGCACTGAAAAACCGCGGACCGACCGGCCTTCAAAAGGCCGCCGGGGTTATTGCGATTTAACGCAGCGCGGGCAAACGCAAGCCTTGCCCCTGAGCGCCTCCGGTATGCGCGCCAGCAGCGCCGGAGAAAACGTCTCCTTCTCGCACCAGCACGGCGCTTCCGCACCGCCGCTGCGGACCATGGCGCAAGCGTTTGCGCCGCCGCACAGCGGGCATTGCGCGGACTGAAGCGGCAGACCATCCGTTGCGGGTGAAATCGACATGCGTCGAGTGTAGCGCGAGCGCCCGCAAGCGAACGACGCCACAAACGATGCGGCAAGCGATGCAGAGCGTATCGCGCCCCGCCCCACCTGCCGCAAGCCTGCTGGTCCTTACTGAAGCAAGCCTTCCGCCTTCAACGCTTCCATCACCTTCGGCCGCTGCGCCACGCGCGCCAGGTATTCCTGCAACACCGGCCACTTGGCCAGGTCGAACTTCACCATGCCGGCCCAGTTCAGCACGGTGAACAGGTAGGCATCGGCAACGCTGAACTTCTCGCCCATCAGATAGGGCTTGCCTTCGAGCTGCTTGGACAGCCAGTCCAGGCGCTTGCCCAACGTGGTCTTGACCGCTTCTTTCCACTCCGGCGTCTGCGCCTGGTTGAACATCGAGCCCATGCCCTTGTGCAGCTCGGAACTGACGAAGTTGAGCCACTCCTGCAGTTTGTAGCGCTCCGGCGAGCCGACGGTGGGGGCGAGGCCGGAGGCCGGTTTCTGGTCGGCGATGTACTGCACGATGGCCGGACCCTCGGTCAGCACCTGGCCGCTGTCCAGTTGCAGCGCCGGTACGTAGCCCTTGCCGTTGATGGCGTTGAAGTCCTCGCCCGACTCCACCTGCTTCACCTTCAGGTCCACCTTGTGCAGCGAAAACGGCAGACCGGCTTCGAGCAGCGCGATATGCGGCGAGAGCGAGCAGGCGCCTGCGGCGTAGAAAAGCTTCATGGGAAAAATCCTCGGGCTAAACGTCTTATGGTTGGGTTTTATGGTTGGCTTTCGATGCGTCGGCGGCCTGCCGGTAAGGTAAGACGGGGCGGGGCCGCCGCGACGGGATGAAGCATCGCACCAAGCTTTCCATTGAACAAGTACGTACCTTTTGGTAAGTTTTGTGAATGCCCAAAACCAAAAGCGAATCTTGCCCTCCAGCCAATGTGTTCAACGCCCACTGCCCGGCGCGCGCCGTGCTGGACGTGCTGGCCGAGAAATGGGCCCTGCTGCTGGTGCATCGCCTGTCGCAAGGCCCGGCGCGCACCTCCGAGCTGCGCCGCGAGATCGGCGGCATCTCCGAGAAGATGCTGATCCAGACCCTGCGGCGCCTGGAGCGCAGCGGCTTCGTCGCCCGGCAGTCCTTCCCCGAAGTGCCGCCCCGCGTCGAATACTCCCTCACCGCCCTCGGCGCCTCGCTCAGCGGCCCCATCACCGCGCTCGACTACTGGGTGGAGGGGAACATGGCCGATATCGCCATGGCGCAGCGCGCGTTCGACCAGCGGGCGGCGTAAGCGCGGATCCGCTCAGCGCGCATCGCTGCCGCTTCTTCTATGCTTGTGGGCGCATGGAACAGACTCCACCCATCAGCGCCGCCAGCCAGCCTGGGCCCACCCTGCCCTACGCCACGCTGGCGGTGGCCGCGCTGCTCACCCTCTCCGGCGGCTTCCTCGACGCTTTCACCTGGATCGGCCACGGCCATGTCTTCGCCAACGCCATGACCGGCAACGTGGTGCTGCTCGGCGTGTTCGCCACCGCCGGCAACTGGCCCCAGGCCTGGCGGCATCTGCCGCCCATCATCGCCTTCATCTGCGGCGTGCTCACCGCACGGCTGATCGGCCGCGGCACGTCGCGCCCGCTGCTGCGCTATCCGGGGCTGACCAGCCTGCTGGTGGAGATCGTCTTCCTGTTCGGCGCCGCCTGGCTGCCGGCCTCGTTTCCGGACCTGCCGCTGGCGCTGGGCCTGTCCTTCGTCGCCGCGCTGCAGAATTCCAGTTTTCCCAAGGTGCGCGACCGCGCTTACAACTCGGTGATGACCACCGGTAACCTGCGCCAGTTCGCCGACGGCCTGTTCCTCATCTTCCAGCCGGGGCAGCGCCGCGAAGGACTGCAACAGGCGGGCATCTTCGGCCTGATCTGCTTCCACTTCCTGCTCGGCGCCATCCTCGGCGCCGCCTGCACCCCGCGCATGGGCAACCTCGCCCTGCTGGTGCCAGCCCTGCTGCTGGCGTTGATCCTGCTGCGCATCTACGCCGGCCTGCGCCGCTACCAGCGCGCGTCCGCCGCTGTGGGCACGCCCTGATCCACGGCCCCCATCTTACGCATTCGAAAATTCAAGGAATCCGTCATGGCACGGTCCACACCGGCGACGATCGAACTGACCCGCGCCAAGATCGCCTTCACCGTCCACACTTATGACTACGACCCGGCCGCCGACAGCATCGGCCTGCAAGCGGCCGAGGCGCTGGGCGAAGCACCGGCGCGCGTGCTGAAGAGCCTGATGGCCAAGATCGACGGCAACCCGGTTTGCGTGGTGCTGCCCTCGGACCGCACCGTCAACATGAAAAAGCTGGCGGCGGTGTTCCACGGCAAGTCCGCCGAGATGATGGCGCCAGCCGACGCCGAGCGGCTCAGCGGCTACAAGGTCGGCGGCATCAGCCCATTCGGACAGAAGCGCAAGGTGCGTACTGTCATCGAGGAAGCGGCGATGGGGGAAGCGCTGGTTTACATCAATGGCGGGCAGCGTGGGCTGCAGGTTAGGTTGAGTCCGGCGGATGCGCGGGTGGTGCTCGATGCCGTGGCGGCGGGCGTCAGCAATTGAGTCCGGGGCCAGCCGATACCGGTTCAATCATCCAAAAAGGGCGTTTTTGATCATGCGTGCCATGCGTGCCAAGGGTTTTTGTTGGCACGCATGCGGCAAGCTGTGTTTCTTGTTCGGCTGCGAGTGGGGGAATTGAGCGGAGTCCGGTGCTGAAATCCGGCGCGCCTGCCCTACTCCGCTTTCTGCCGTGCCCTGAAGGCGGCAACCTTCTGGCGGTTGCCGCATTGCGCCATGCTGCACCAGCGGCGGCGATGGGACTTGGTGTGGTCGTGGAACCACAGGGTGCAATCCGAACTCTCGCATCGGCGCACCAGGGCGAAGTCACCTTGCGCCAGCAGCGCGGCCACGGCCTCCGCCACCGGCACCAGCAGGGCTTCGGCGCTGGCCACCCGGCGGCGCAGCTCGACGACCGGCTCCTGCCGCTTGCTCCACACCAGTTCGCGGTAGGCGCTGCCGAGGGCCAGCACGCGGTTGAGCGGGGCGACGTCGCCGACATTGCCTGCCTTGCGCTGCTCCACCAGCTTGCGCGCTGTCTCGCGCAGGGCCAGCGCGGCCTTGAGCAGCGCGCCGGGGCGGCTTGGCACAGCCTCCGGTGATGCGGGCAAGTCGGCGCGTTGCAGCCACTCCAGCACCTGTGCATCGCTGCCCAGGCATTCCTGATGCTCTTCGTCCACACCGTAGGCGGTGTTGATGAAGTCCAGCGCCAGATCGTCCCCGAGGAAGAGGAGCGTGGTGCTTGCGGCATGCGGTGCGGAGTTGGCGGCCATGGAATCCGGGCGATAAAGCGATGGGAAATAGTAACTTGTAAAAACGCATTTGACTAGTTACATAACAATATGTAACCTGAAATTGTAATTTTCAACAGTTACACACCCAAACACCTCCAGGAGCCGCATCCATGTCCCTATCCCGCTTCGCTGCCGGCGCCCTTGTCGCCATGGCCGCAATTACCGGTGGCGACGCCGCTGCCGCCTCCGGCGCCGCACCGGCCACCACCCCGATGCAGCCGCCGGTGGTCAGCACCCACACCATCGAGGTGCAGGGCATCAAGGTGTTCTACCGCGAAGCAGGTAATCCGCAGGCGCCGGCCGTGTTGCTGCTGCACGGCTTCGCCACCTCCTCCTTCATGTACCGCAACCTGATTCCGTTGCTGGCCAACCGCTACCACGTGATCGCGCCGGACCTGCCCGGCTTCGGCTTCACCGAAGTGCCGGAGAGCGCGCACTACCGCTACAGCTTCGACAACCTCGCCGGCACTATCGACGCCTTCACCGTCGCGGTGGGCCTGAAGCGCTATGCCATCCAGGTCTTCGACTACGGCGCGCCGGTCGGCTGGCGCCTGGCGGTGGCGCATCCGGAACGGATCACCGCGATCATCACGCAGAACGGCAATGCCTACGAGGAAGGCCTGAGCACGGGCTGGAATCCGATCCAGAAGTACTGGCAGGAACAAACGCCGGCCAACCGCGCCGCCCTGCGCGACTTCCTCACGCCGGAATCGATCAAGTGGCAGTACACCCACGGCGCGCCGGACCCGTCGAAGGTGGCGCCGGAAACCTACACGCTCGACTCCGCCCTGCTGGCACGCCCGGGCAATGACGAGATCCAGCTCGACCTGTTCCTCGACTACGCCAGCAACGTCAAGCGCTATCCCGAGTTCCAGGCCTACTTCCGCAAGTATCATCCGCCGCTGCTGGCGGTGTGGGGCAAGAACGATCCGTTCTTCCTGCCGCCCGGGGCCGAAGCCTTCAAGCGCGACATCCCCAAGGCGGAAGTGCACTTCTACGACGCAGGGCACTTCGCGATGGAGACCAGCGGGCCGGAGATCGGCGCGGAGATTCGCCGCTTCCTGGACCGGAATCTGAAGGAGCCGGCTTCGCGGAAGTGAGGTAGCGGCTGCTATTGATCGAAGCGGGTAAACGAGAAGCTTGCCGCGCAGCGCTGATTCGGACTGTGCGGCAAATTTATATCAGGATACAGAGCCTGGCGAGGCATGGACTTGCAACTGCGACTCCAGCAGAAGATCGGGGGCTTTCCGCAATGACTGGATTTGCGGCGGACACCAGCGTGCGGTAACGGCGGCGGCGTGCTCAAGGTGGGGGGAAGGCCCGGCGCCACGTCATGACCTAAGCCAGCCACGGCTTACGGGGACCAGGATCATGGACAACGCGCGCCATCCAGTTTTCGGCACTTTCAATGCCCATGCGCGGCGCCTGGTGTTCGTGGCGCTGGCCGCGGCCGGGATCTGCGCCGCCACGCCGGGCGTCGCCATGGCCGGGGGCAAGTTCCACCTCGAAGAAGCGACGATCGACGACATCCAGCAGGGCATCAAGAGCGGCGAGACCACTTGCGAGGGCGTGGTCGAGGCTTATATCAAGCGCATCAAGGCCTACAACGGCGCCTGCACCCGGTTGGTCACCCCGAGTGGCGGCCTGCTTTCCGGCGCCACCGGCGCCTTGCGCGCCGGCGCCCCGATCCAGTTTCCGCCGCAGACAGTGCCGGCCTCCAGCGTGTTTCCGGACCTGGACCAGTACGCCGGTTCGCCGCTGGAATACGGCCGCATGGAGGCGACCGCCTCCAATCCCGACGTACAGCAGCAGTACGGCATGGTGGCCGGCGTACCGAATGCCGGCCAGCTCAATGCCTATGAAACCCTGAATCTTCGCGGCGAGCGCTCGCAGTCCTGCCATGCCGACTGCGATGCGGCCAGCGGGCCGCTGCCGGCGCACTGCCCGAAGGAATGCGATGCGTTCCGCAAACAGCCGGATGCGAAGGAAACCGCTGCCCAACTCGACGCCAAGTACGGCAAGCAGCCGGACCTCGACAAGCTGCCGATGTACTGCAACGTGATTTCGGTGAAGAACTGGTACGACGTGAAGGACATGCGTTCGACCGGCGGCAACGACGTCAATTTTGCGATGGACGCCGCGCCCTGGGACATGACCGTGGTGTCCCAGCTGCGCAAGAAGGGCGCCATCATGATCGGCGTCACCGTCGCTTCCGAGCCGAGCTTCACCAGCACCGGTGGCAAGGCCAAGAAGCCGAAAACCAATTACGTCACCACGGGCAATGTGCGCAGCAGCTGGGGCGGCAATGCCTGCAATCCCTACGATACGCAGCGCACGCCGGGCGGCAGCAGCGGCGGTGCCGGCGCCTCGGTGGCGGCCAACCTGGCGACCTGCGCAATCTGCGAAACCACGGGCGGTTCATGCCGCATACCGGCAAACGCCAACTCGGTGGCGAGCTTCGTCACCACCAAGGGCCTGACCTCGGAATTCGGCAGTTCCACCGCCAACTTCATCAACCACCGTCCCGGCATCCTGTGCCGCAGTCTCGGCGACGCAGCGCGCGTGGTCGATGCGATCAAGGATCCGAAGGACGGCTGGTACGACAAACGCGATTTCATGACGGCGCAGCCGCGCACGCTGGGTGTGACGGAGCCCTACGCGCACTTCATCGTTTCCGACAAGAGCCTGAAGGGCGGCGACAAGCCGCTCAAAGGCCTGCGCATCGGCATCGTGCGTGAGTACATGGCGAAGCAGTCGCCCAACGACGCGGCGATCAGCGAACTGGCCGACAAGGAGTTCAAGGCGGTGTTGCGTGATCGCCTGGGCGCCGAGCTGGTGGAGTCGGTCGACCCGAAGTGGCCCGACGACCCCAGCATCCCGAACATGCAGTACACCTTCGCCGATGCCTTCTCGGAGGTGCTGCCGATCAGCGCGCCGGAATACTTCTTCCAGAAGGTCAAGGTCAAGGAAGGGAACAAGGAAGGCGGTCTGGAGTTCGCGGTTCCCGGCTATGACGTCACGACACGAGACTATCTGGTCAAGCTGGCGATGCTCAAGGCGCCGCTGTCGCCCAAGCTGAACATGCGCCGCATCTTCAGTGACATCGACGACGGCGGCCGCAATGCGTTCATGATCGCCAAATACCTGGCGGAGCGCGGCGATGCCCGCGTCCCCGACATGAAGGCTTACGCGGCGAACTCCAAGTGGTACATGGAGTCGCGCGCTACCGGCGCGCAGAACTTCGCCGACGACGACCAGCAGGACACGCGCGCCCAGGGGATCGACCGGGTCAAGATGCACACGCTGTTCCGCTACGCGATGCTCAAGGCCATGCGCGAAAACAACATCGACGTGTTCGTGCAGCCCAACATCACGGTGCCGGTGGGCAAGATCGGCGGCGCGCAGGAGCCGAGCGCCGATGGCCGCAGTGCCAACGGGTTCCAGATCACCGATCTGCTCGGTGTGCCGGAAATGGTGGTGCCGGCCGGCTTCAACGAGGTGGTCTATGAGCCGCACTTCGTGCTCAACGGCGACAAGAAGGACTACACGGCAGTGGCTGGCACAACGGAGTCCAAACTGTCGCAGCCGATGCCGTTCAGCCTGGAATTCTGGGGCGGACCGGGCGACGAGGGCGTGATGCTGAAGGTGGCCTCGGCTTACGAGGCAGCGACACATCACCGGAAGCCGCCGGCGGCGTTTCCGGCCCTGCCGGGCGAGCCCTGATCGCCAAGGCCTGAAGATGCGGAACAGCAGCGCGGTGCAACTGCGCGCCCTGTGCAGCGCGCCGGACTCGGGCCGCAGCTGGGACCTGTGCTGCAAGGTGCGCGAGGGGCTGTTCGGCTATCTGCAACGCGAGCACCCGGACTCGCTGCCGCGCCTGCGCATCGCCGATACGCCCACCGCCGCGCCGGCGCCGCCCGTGCCTTCGGCCAAGGCCGTCACCAGCCCCACACCCTGAGAGCAGCCGCCGGATTCAGCGGGTCGCCGCCGGCCTGGCTTTTTGATCCGCCGCGGACGGCGGGTATGCTGGGGCCCAACATAAGGAAATGACCCGGGAGAGGCCACGTGACGTTCTTCGAGAGCCTGCTGGTCCTGCTGCTGGCGGCGGTGGTGCTGTTGCAGGTGGCGCGCCGGCTGTCGTTGCCCTACCCGGCCATGCTCGCCGTGGCCGGCGTCGGCCTGGCGCTGGTGCCTGGGGCGCCGGCCATCACGCTGGATCCGGAAACGGTGCTGGCGCTGTTCATCGCACCGGTGTTGCTCGATGCGGCCTTCGACTTCCCGCTCGGTGCCGCACGGCGCTTCTGGGCACCGCTGGTGGCGCTGGCCGTGGTGGCGGTGGTGGTCACCACCACGCTGGTCGCGTGGATCGGCTGGGCGTTCGCCGGGCTGCCGCTGGCGGCGGCCATTGCCCTGGGCGCCATCGTCTCGCCGCCGGACGCAGCGGCCGCCACTGCGGTACTCGGCGCCGTGGCCATCCCGCGCAACACCGATGCGGTGTTGCGGGGCGAAAGCCTGTTCAACGACGCCACGGCCCTGCTGCTGCTCAACGGCGCGCTGGCGGTGCAGTCCCACGGCGCGGTCGACTGGGGCGTCGGCTCGCGCCTCCTGCTCGCTGTGCCCGGCGGCCTGCTGCTGGGCTACCTTTTCGCCCAGGGGGTGCGGCGCATCAACCGCTTCGTCACCGGCACACTGGGCGGCAACTTGCTGCAGTTCATCATCGCCTTCCTGGTGTGGATCATCGCGCAACGTCTGCAGCTGTCGGCGGTGCTGTGCATGGTGGCCTTCGCCATGACGCTGGCGCGCAGCTCGGAGCTGGGCCAGTCGCCGCGCATGCGCGTGCACTCCTACGCAGTGTGGAGCACGGTGGTGTTCGTGCTCAACGTTTTCGCCTTTCTGATGATGGGCATGCAGGCGCGCACCATCGTCATGCAGATGCAGGCGGCACGCCTGGACGAGGCGCTGGAATTCGCCGGCATGGTGGTCGCCGCCGTGGTGCTGGCGCGGCTGTGCATCGTTGTTTGCTACAACCGCTGGACCGCGTGGCGCTATCGCCGCCGCGGCGAGCCTGAGCCGGCCACGGTGCGGCAGGCGGTCTTCCTGGGCTGGTGCGGCATGCGCGGGCTGGTGACGCTGGCCACCGCCTTCGCCCTGCCCGCCTCGTTTCCGCAGCGCGACCTGCTGGTACTCACCGCGTTCGCCGTGGTGCTGGCCACTCTCGCCGTGCAGGGCCTGACCCTGGTACCGCTGATCCGCCTGCTGCGCCTGGACCAGCGCGGCGCGCTGGCGAAGGAGCTGGCCGCCGCCCGCGCCAGCCTGGCCGAAGCCGCGCTGGAAAAGCTCGACGGCTACGACGGACCCGAGATGGAGAGCCTGCGCTATACCTACATGGTGGAGCGTCCCGCAACGGACGAGCGTGAAGGCGACGCCGCCTTCGACCGCCGCCGCGAGATGGGCCTGGCCGCCGTGGCCGCGGAGCGTCGACGGCTGGCTGAGCTGCGGCAGAAGCACGAAGTCGGCGCCGAGACCTACGACCTGCTGCAGGAGGAGATCGACTGGCGCGAGCTGTTGCTGTTGCCTGATGGGGACCGGCGGATCGAGGCGAATTGAAGCCGGTCCCCTGGCATTCCCCTCTCTATAGGGGAGCACCCGTGCGCCCCAGCGCGATTCGGCCGCGCCGCTGGCCGGCCAGCTTGAACATCTGGTAAGCGGTACCGATCAGGAACAGGATGAACAGTCCGGCCAAGGCCGATTTCACGATGGGCGAGTCGATGCCGGAGGCGAGCGGATGGCCGACCGGCAGGCGGGTCAAGGTTTCATTGGTGCCAGGCACCAGCAGCAGCATGAAACTGAAGGACATGGCCAGCGTCTGCAGGTACGGGGCAGCGCGGCCAAGAATGGTGATGCGCGGTGCGAACGTGCCGACCAGCATGGCGAACAGCGCCATCAAGCCAAGCGCGTGGCCGGCATTGAAGTGTCCGGTACTCGACAGGCCAAACGAGGTCAGGATGGAGGCCAGCATGCCGCCCCAGTAGACCTTGCCGATGCCGGTCGCCGGATCGATGCGGCCGTGGCGGACGAAGGCAATGACGCCGGCCGCCACCGGAATCAAGCTGAGCACGGTATGAAAAGCGCCAAGGGCGGAAATTGGATGGGCCATGAAAGAACTCCTGAAAGTGATGTATCGACAAGGAAGACAAACGGATCGGGATCGCAGCTACTCAAGAATCAAAAAA
>JAQGNS010000553.1 GCA_028291705.1 Nevskia sp. | reverse complement strand
TGCTGGACGCCACACCCTTGCCCAGAGTGCTCCAGGCCGTCATGACATTGTTGTAGTCCTGGCTGCTGTCGCCGCTCAGCAGGAACAGGTTGCCCTGCGTTGCCGCGCTGGTGCCGGCGGTATCGGCAACGCCGCCGGGGATGTGACAGGTGCGGCAGAAGCCGAGGTTCGGTTCCACCCGCGCGGTGAAGAAATCCTGCGGCGTGGAGAAGCTGCCGCCGGTGGCATTGCCGCTACCGCTGCTGCTACCCCCCACCGGTGCGCCGCTGTAATTACCCCCGCAGGCGGCGAGGGCCGCACCGGCCGATGCCAGCAACAGGGCGCTGCCGATCCGCGTCTTCATGTCCACTCCTCCAGCCTGCAACGACGTCCGGTATTGGCTCCGGATCATTAAATAGACTTTTGTCTGTTTCTGAAAACTAACATTTGTCTGTTTTTGTGTCAATGCGTTATTCTTGTCTCATGGATCAAGCGCTTGTGCCGGATGGATTTCCCCGTCAGCCGCTGCAGCAGCGGGCCAAGGACCGTTTCGAACGGGTGGTGGACGACGCCCGTGAACTGCTGCTGGAAAGCGGACTGAGCGGCTTCTCGATTCCCGAGCTGGCGGCGCGGCTGGGCTACTCGCGCGCCACCATCTACAACTTCTTCCCCACGCCCTACACCATCTTCAACGAGCTGACGCGGCGCTACCTGACCGAGCTGGAGCAGTTGCTGTTTCGCGGCGCGCAGGGGCTGTTGCAGCTGTCATGGCAGGAAGGCGCGAAAGGCATGGTCGCCTTCGCCTCGCAGTTCTACAACGCCAACCCGGTGGCGCGGCTGCTGATCCTCGGCGGGCCGATCACCGACGAGAGCTACCGCGCGCAGGAGCTGATGATCCAGCGCCTGGGCCGGCTGGTGCAGCAGGCGTTGGCGCAACGCGGCATCATGCTGCCGCTGTCGCCGCCGGACGTGTCGCTGCTGGCGGTGGAGATCGGCACCACCTGCTTCCGCGTTTCCTGCTTCCTGCACGGCGAGATCACGCCGCAGTACCAGGAGGAGGCGGGCAAGGCGATGATTGCTTACCTGTCGGGGTATGCGCCGGGGTAGTTCAACGAGGGACCCGGCCTTTGCCGCCGGGCCAGATCCTTCGCTGCGCTCAGGATGACAGTGGAAGGGGGAACATTCTCCCCCTTCGCACGGCTTGCTTGAAGTTCGCCCTTAACGCCTGAAGCGCACTGCGCCATCCAGCTTCGGCTGCGTGAACACGTTTTCACACCAGGCACGCGCTTCCTGCGCCAGCGCATCGTCCCAGCCGCCGTAGCGCGCGTTGTCGGCGAACTTGGCCCGCAGCTCTTGCGGCGGCAGCGGCTCGTGGGCGCCGCCGCGCATGTGCGGCTGGCGCAGTTCCTTGACGCTGCCGTCGAGCAGGGTGGCGCGCAGGTGGCCGGTGAAGTTCTTCGGGTATTCGTTGGCCGGGTCGATGCGGTAGCTGATCTTGGCGGCAAGGGCGAGCACCGCCGCATCGTGGATGCGCGCCTCGGTGAACTGGCCGAAGCCGGCGCGGCCGTCGAAGAAGCCGACGGCCATGCAGAACGGGGTGCTGAACTTGGCGGCGTAGGGCGTCGGCGGACGGTGCTTCACCGCCAGCTCTTCCCATAGGCGGTGCACGGTGCCCTCGCCCACTTCGCAGACGATGTCGCGGATCTGCTCCGCCGCCACGCCCTGCTGCGCCAGCGCGATGGCGCAGTCGATGAAGGGCTGCGTCATGGTGCCGCAGGCGTAGGGCTTGAAGGCGATGTCCTGCATCACCCAGCGCGTGCCGAGTTGGTCGAGCAGGGGCTTGAAGTCCGGCGCCAGCGAAGGCGCGAAGGCCTTGAAGAAGCCGTGCTTGCCTTCCAGCACGGTGCGCGGACCGGCAAAGCTGCCGCGCGCCATCAGCGCGGCGCGGATGCCGGACTGCGCCGCCCAGCCGGCGTGCATGCGCTTGGTCGAAGTGCCTTCGGCGAGGTATTCGATGATGCCGGAGGCCATGCTGCCAGCGATGCCCAGGGCCGAGGTGGCCTGCGCGGCATTCAGCCGCAGCGCGGCGGCGACGCCGCCGGCGGCGGCCAGGGCGCCGATCACGGCGGTGGGATGGAAGCCGGCGCTGTGGATGGCGCGCGGCGTGACCAGGCCGAGGCGGCACATCAGCTCGGCGCCGACGGCGATGCCGCGCAGCAGGGCTGCGCCGTCCAGGCCTTCGCGCTCACAGGCGGCGAACACCGCCGGCACCACCACGGCGCCGGAGTGCACCGGGCCGCCTTCGAAGGTGTCGTCGTAGTCCTCGCCATGGGCAGCGGTGCCGTTGATCAGGGCGGCGTCGAAAGCATTGAAGCCGCCGGCGTGGCCGAAGGCGGTGCAGGCGCCGCCGCGGTCGGTGGCGCCGAGCGTGGCCTGGATGTAATCCTCACCGCGCACGGCGACGGCCAGGCCGAGCACGTCGAGCGCCAGCATGCGCGCGGTTTCCACCGCGGCGGCCGGCAGGGCGGCGGCGTCGATGCCGGCGATCCAGGCGCCGAGCTGTTCGGCGACGGCGGGTTTGGTTTTGGTGTCGGGTGCGCTCATGGGATTTCCTTGATTTTGGGTGACGCCGCGGCACATGGGGCCGCGCGATGCTGGATGGGTACCGCCGGGTTCGATATCGACCGGGACGGCGGGATTCGTTTCAACCGCGGGCCGCTTCAGCCGCCGGCCGCTTCTTCCGCGGAGCGCACACTGGAGGCACGCTGGTAGCCGGACAGCACGTGCTGGCGCATGGCCTGCCCCGCCGCATCCGGGTCGCGCGTAGTCAGCGCTTCCAGGATCAGCCGGTGCTCGGCATGGGAGACCTTGGAGCTGCCGGCGGCGGCGAAGCCGCGACGGCGCAGCAGGTGCATGCGGTTCACCACCTGGCGGTACATGCCGAGCAGCACGCTGTTGCCCGCCATCTCGACCACGCGGTCGTGGAAGGCGATGTTGAGCGGGAAGTAGCGGTTGACGCCGCCCTTGATGGAGCTGGCCTCGAGATGGTCGAGCATGGTGCGCAGCTCCTGCAGCTGGGCGTCGCTGATGCGCGGCGCCAGCAGGCGGCCCGCCATCTCGTCGAAGCCGGCGCGGACCTGGTACAGCTCGGCCGCCTCGGTGTCGGAGATTTCGCGGATGAAGACGCCGCGATTCTTTTCCAGCTTGAGCAGGCCCGCTTCCTCCAGCGCGCGGAAGGCCTCGCGGATCGGACTGCGGCTGGTCTGCAGGCGCTCGGCCAGGTCGATCTCGTTGAGCTTGGCGCCGGCCTGGAGCTCGCCGGTCTTGATGCGGTGGAGGATTTCCTCCTGCACCAGGCCGGTGAGGGTCACCGAGCGCAGCATTTCGAGACGGGTGGGAGCGCGGGTCATGTGCGGAGACGATAACCGAACGGATGGGCGCTTCCAAACGCGGGCGGCGCGGGCGGGGACGGCGCGCGCCGGTGGAGTAGCAATAGCGGCCTTGGGCATGTCAGCGATCCCGTAAAAGTCGCGTGGGCTGAGGAGAACACACAGCTCGACGCCCCTTCCAAACCCGCCGATTCCCCCATCCAGGGCTAGATGGAAGCCGCGGCGGATTTCAAATCGGGCGTTCCGTGATGCATTCCTGATATTGTATTATTGTCGACAATATGCAATATACGTTCAAATCCAACAGGAAACAAGCATGAACACAGCCGCGAACGCCCCCTCTTTCGATGCCGCCGAAGGCGTCACCCGCCTCCTGGCGCGCTACATCGTGGAGGCCCGTCCGCAGGATCTGCCGGTGGCGGTGCGCGACCATGCCGCGCGGACTTTCCTCAACTGGCTGGGCTGCGCCATCGGCGCCTCGAAGCACGAGGCGGTGGACATCGCCATCGCCGCGCTGAAGCCGTTCTTCGGCCCGGCCCAGGCCACGG
>JAQGNS010000542.1 GCA_028291705.1 Nevskia sp. | reverse complement strand
GCGGAAGCGATGGCGTAGACCTTCCCCACCGGGAACTTGCGCTGCTTGAGGATCTTCAGCATCTCCTCGCCCACCGCGCCCGTCGCACCCACCACCGCCACATCGAACGTCTTGCTCATTGTTCCTGCTCTCTTTAGATATTGCTGTCATTCCCGCGAAGGCGGGAATCCAGTTTTGCTTCAGTGCCACCGCCAGCTAAAAACTGGATCCCCGCCTTCGCGGGGATGACGACGTTAATAAGTTACAGCCGGCCGACCACGGCCTCGCCCATCTCCACCGTGCCCACCGTCTTCTCGCCGCTGCGCGCGATATCGGCCGTGCGCAGGCCGTCGGCCAGTACATGGCGCACCGCCTTCTGCACCTTGTCCGCCAGGTCGCCGCGCTTGAGGCTGTAGCGCAGCAGCATGGCCAGCGACAGGATCATCGCCAGCGGATTGGCCACGCCCTTGCCGGCGATGTCCGGCGCGCTGCCGTGAATCGGCTCATACAGGCCCTGCCCGCGCTCGTTGAGCGAGGCCGAGGGCAGCATGCCGATGGAGCCGGTGAGCTGCGCCGCCACGTCGGAAAGGATGTCGCCGAACAGGTTGGAGGTGACGATCACGTCGAACTGCTTGGGCGCGCGCACCAGCTGCATCGCCGCGTTATCGACGTACTGATGCGTCAGCTGCACATCCGGGTAGTCGCGGCCGACGCGGATCATCACCTCGCGCCACAGCTCGGACGACTCCAGCACATTGGCCTTGTCCACCGAGCACAGGCGCTTGCCGCGCAGTTGCGCCGCGTCGAAGGCGGTGCGCGCGATGCGCTCGATCTCGGGCTCGCTGTAGACCTCGGTGTTGATGCCGACACGCACACCATCACGCAGTTCGATGCCGCGAGGCTGGCCGAAATAGATGCCGCCGGTGAGCTCGCGCACGATCAGCACGTCGAGGTCGGCCACCAGTTCCGGCTTGAGCGAGGACGCGGCAGCAAGCTCGGGATAAAGAATCGCCGGTCGCAGATTGGCGTACAGGCCCATGCCGGCGCGGATGCCCAGCAGGCCGCGCTCCGGGCGCTTGTCGCGCGGCGCGGTGTCGTACTTGGGGCCACCGACGGCGGCGAGCAGCACCGCATCCGACTTGCGCGCCGCTTCGAGCGTCGCGGCCGGCAGCGGTTCGCCGGTAGCGTCGTAGGCGGCGCCGCCGAGCAGGCCATGGGTCCATTCCACGTCGAACTTGTACTTCGCGCGCAGGACTTCCAGCACCTTCTCGGCCTGGGCGGTGATTTCAGGTCCGATGCCGTCACCGGGCAGGACAAGGATTTTTGCGGTCATGCAGATACCTTTTTGATAGCGATGAAACGCAGGCGTACGTAATCGGCGATCCAGACGCCGGCGACGCCCAACTGCGGGCGCAGGACTTCCTGCACTTCGGCCACCACGTCGGCGCGCGCGCCTTCCGGTACGAATTCCAGGAACGCCTGCGCAAACGTGCGCAACCAGCCCGCAACGTCGCCGGGCAGTGGCGTGGGCCGCGGAAACTTCTCGATGCGCACCAGCGTGAAGCCGGCGGCTTCGAGCCGGGACTGGTACTCGTCGGCGGTCGGAAAATACCAGGGGTCGGCGCCGACGGCGTCAATGCCGCGCCGGGTCAGCGCATCATAAACGGCGGCGCGGATGCTGGCGACGTTGCCGGCGCCGCCCATTTCGGCTACGAAACGGCCGCCGGGCTTCAGGGCCCGCGCCACGCCCGCCGCCACCGCATCCGGATCGCGCTTCATCCAGTGCAGCGCGGCGTTGGAAAACACCGCATCGAATTCCTCGCGGAACGGCAGCGCCTGGCCGTCGATCAAACGCGCATCAAGGCCGCGCTCCCGCGCCGTGGCGACGAACTCGGCGCTGGCGTCGCCGCCGACCACCTCGCAACCCGCCGCCACGATCTGTTCGGTCAGGGCGCCGTCACCACAGCCCAGGTCGAGCACGCGCTCGCCGGCCTTCGGCGCCAGCCAGTCCAGCACCGGCGCGCCCAGCTCGGATACGAAACGGCCGTTGCGTGCGTAGGCGCGCGGATCCCACACCTGACCGGCGGCCGGAACCGCACTGCTTCTCGTTGGAGTATTCATGCGAACAACCAGGGCGCCTCTTGCTTGCGTCGCGCCTCGTAGGCACGGATGACTTCGGACTGCTGCAGGGTCAGGCCGATTTCATCCAGGCCACGCACCAGGCAATCCTTGCGGAAGGGATCGATGTCGAAACGGAAACTCTTGCCGCCCGGCGTGCGCACGGTCTGCTCCGGCAGATCCACCGTCAGGCGATAGCCTTCGGCCTGCGCTTCGACGAACAGTGCGTCGATCTCCTCGTCCTTCAGCACGATCGGCAGGAAGCCAGTCTTGTAGCTATTGTTGAAGAAGATGTCGGCGAAGCTCGGCGCGATGACGGTGCGGAATCCGTAGTCGCTCAACGCCCACACGGCGTGCTCGCGCGAGGAGCCGCAGCCGAAGTTCTCGCGCGCCAGCAGCACGCTGGCGCCCTTGTAGCGCGGCTGGTTCAGCACGAACTCGGGGTTCGGCCGGCGCGTCGCCGGATCGATGTCGAGGTCGCCCGCGTCGAGGTAGCGCCAGTCGTCGAACAGGAAGGGGCCGAAGCCACTGCGCTTGATCGACTTCAGGTACTGCTTGGGAATGATGGCGTCGGTATCGACGTTGGCGCGGTCCAGCGGCAGGGTCAGACCGGTAACTTGAGTGAATGTCTGCATGGCTTAACCCCGGATATCAACGAAGTGGCCGGCAATGGCGGCGGCGGCGGCCATGGCGGGACTGACCAGGTGGGTACGTCCACCCTGCCCCTGGCGGCCCTCGAAATTGCGGTTGGAGGTGGAGGCGCAGCGCTCGCCCGGCGACAGGCGGTCGGCATTCATGCCCAGGCACATCGAGCAACCCGGCTCGCGCCATTCGAAGCCAGCGTCGAGGAACACGCGGTCCAGACCTTCCTTCTCGGCCTGCTGCTTCACCAGGCCGGAGCCCGGCACCACCATGGCCAGCTTGACGTTGGAGGCGATGCGCTTGCCGCCGACCACTTGCGCAGCCGCGCGCAGGTCTTCGATGCGCGAGTTGGTGCAGGAGCCGATGAACACCTTGTCGATGCGGATTTCGTTGATCGGCGTGTTGGCGGTCAGGCCCATGTACTGCAGCGCGCGCTCCATGCCCTGGCGTCGCGTTGCGTCCACTTCCTTCGCCGGATCGGGTACGCGGCCATCCACCGGCACCACCATTTCCGGCGAAGTGCCCCAGGTGACCTGCGGCTTGATGTCGGCGGCTTCGATCAGCACTTCGCTGTCGAACTTCGCGCCGGCGTCGCTGTGCAGGGTGTTCCACCAGATCACGGCCTTGTCCCAGTTCTCACCCTTCGGCGCGAACGGACGGCCCTTGACGTAATCGATGGTGGTCTGGTCCACGGCGATGATGCCGGCGCGCGCGCCGGCTTCGATCGCCATATTGCAGACCGTCATGCGGCCTTCCATCGACAGGGCGGCGATGGCTTCGCCGGCGAACTCGATGGTGCTGCCGTTGCCGCCGGCGGTGCCGATGCGGCCGATGATGGCCAGCACGATGTCCTTGGCGGTGATGCCGGGCGCGACCTTGCCGCGCACGGTGACGCGCATGCTGCGGCTCTTCTTCTGCACCAGGGTCTGCGTCGCCAGGGCGTGCTCGACCTCGCTGGTGCCGATGCCGAAGGCCAATGCACCGAAGGCGCCGTGGGTGGAAGTGTGCGAATCGCCGCAGACCACGGTCATGCCCGGCAGGGTGGCGCCCTGCTCCGGGCCGATGACGTGGACGATGCCCTGGCGCAGGTCGGACATGCGGAATTCGGTGATGCCGAATTCATCGCAGTTGGAATCCAGCGCGTCGACCTGGGTGCGCGAGATCGGATCGGCGATGCCCTGGCTGCGGTCGGTGGTCGGCACGTTGTGGTCGGCCACGGCGAGGTTGGCGGCCAGGCGCCAGGGCTTGCGGCCGTTGAGCCGCAGGCCGTCGAAAGCCTGGGGGCTGGTGACTTCGTGCACCAGGTGGCGGTCGATATACAGCAGGGCGGCACCATCGCCCATTTCGGCGACGACGTGGGCCTTCCACAGCTTGTCGTACAGGGTCTTGGGACTGCTGCTGGCAGCGCCCGCTGGCTGGGTAGTCATGGCCTGAGCTTCCTGGCTAATTTTTGATCAGGCCGAATTCTAGGCCCCACCCATCTATAACTCCAATGAATCGTTTTCATATAATGAATTCCATACTTGGATCAGTTGGTGGTCTATGGATACGCAGAGCCTGATGGCTTTCATGGAAGTGGCGGAGAGCCGGTCTTTTTCCAAGGCCGGGGAACGGCTACACCTGTCGCAGCCGGCGATCAGCAAGCGCATCGCCGTGCTGGAAGAGCAGCTGGGCACGGCGCTGTTCGACCGCGTTGGCCGGCAGGTGGCGCTGACCGATGCCGGCCGCACCCTGCTCCCTTATGCCAGGAAGGCGTTACAGGACATGGAGGATGGGCGCCGCGCGCTGTCGCAACTATCCGGCAAGGTCGGCGGGCGGCTGTCGATCGGCACCAGCCACCATATCGGCTTGCATCGCCTGCCGCCGGTGCTGCGCGCCTTCACCGGGCAATACCCGGAAGTGGACCTGGACATCCATTTCATGGATTCGGAGGATGCCTGCGAGGCGGTTGTGCATGGCAAGCTGGAAATCGGCATCGTCACCCTGCCCACCCAGCCAATCCCGCAACTGGAAACCCTGCTGGTCTGGCCTGACCCGCTGGTGGTGGTGGTGATGCCGACGCATCCGCTACTGAAGCTGAAGCACCCGAAGCTGAGCGACCTGGCAATTCATCCCGCGGTGCTGCCGGACGACCAGACGTATACGCACCGCATCGTCAAGGAAGCGCTGCAGGCACACGGCATCCAGCCGCGCATCCGCCTGGCGACGAATTACCTGGAAACGCTGAAGATGCTGGTGGCCATCGGCCTGGGCTGGAGCGTGCTGCCGCGTTCGATGCTGGACGACACCATCAGCCCCTTGCCGATTCCCGAACTGTCGATGCAGCGCGAGCTGGGCGTGGTCTGGCATGAGCGGCGCACGCTGTCGGCTTCGGCGCGCGCCCTGTTGCGGCAGATGCAGCCCGACCAGTCCTCAGAAACCCAGGCCCAGCAGGACGTGTAGGCGCACCGGGGTGGTGCCGGCGATGGACAGCAGCCAGAACGCGAGGCCGGCGAAGATGCCCCAGGCGGCCAGGATCAGCGCATTGAACAGTCCGAAGGCTTCCAGGTGCGGCGGCGTGCCGATCTGCCAGTACAGGACCACCAGCGGCAGGGTGCACAGCAGGCCGCACAGGCTCATGTGCCACCAGGCCAGCCAGCCCTTGCGCCGGAAGGCGAAGAACAGCGGCAGGCCGAACAGCAGGGCCGCGGGATAGGACAGGGCGACGCCGATCGGGAACGCCCAGGGCTGGGCGAAGAACATGGTGGCGTAGAACGCGGGCAGCAGCGGCGCCAGGACGAAGCCGAGCACGATTCTCGAAGTCTGCGGTACGGCCTTGAGTGGGAGTTCCGTCATCGGATGCCCTGAATTATTATGGCCGGTGGTCCCCTGGCGATTGGGTATCGTGACGGTGCCATCTGACAGAACGATGACGGCCGCCGCGCCGCGACCTGCCCCCGGGCCCGAAGCCGGTGTGCTGCAAGACTCTATACTGCGCAAGGCCAGTCGCATTCCCATGCGGAAAAACAATAACGACAAGCCCCCGACAAACACAAGCGGACAAACCCCGGAGACCCTGCATGAGCGAGATCATCCTTCACCATTACGAGGGCTCGCCCTACTCCGAAAAGATCCGCGCCATCTTCGGCTACAAGAAACTGGCCTGGCGCTCGGTGACCACGCCGGCGATCATGCCCAAGCCCGAACTGGTCGCCCTTACCGGCGGCTATCGCCGGGCGCCGGTGCTGCAGATCGGACGGGACATTTACTGCGACACGCGGCTGATGGTGCGCCTGCTCGACCGGCTGCATCCCGAACCCGCGCTGATGCCGGCGCCGCTCAAAGCCAGCTGCATGGCTTTCGCCAGCCTGGAGCAGACGCTGTTCTTCGCCACGGTGCCGGTGGTGTTCCAGCCGGCCGGGCTGAAGGTGATGGCGGAGCAGCTGGGCGCCGAGGTGATGCCGAAGTTCAGCGAGGATCGCAAGCTGCTGTTCAGCGGCGGCACCTCTCATCGCCCCAGCGCGGCTTTCTCGCGGCTGAATTTCCTGCCGCTGTTCAATGCCGCCGACATGCAGCTTGCGGGTACGCCGTTCCTGCTGGGCCAGACGCCGACCGTGGCGGATTTCATTTACTACCATTGCGCCTGGTTCGTCCTGCGCAACAGCGGCGTGGCGGGCAGCTTCGATCCGTTCCGGAACCTGCTGGCCTGGGTCGAGCGCATCAAGGCCTTCGGCCATGGGACCCCTGCCCTGATGTCCGCTGCCGAAGCGCTGGAAGTCGCGCGGGGTACCGCCCAAGGGCAGTCGTTCGATGGGCCGCTGGTGGAGCCGGAGGGCTTGAAGCTGGGGCAGCGTGTCAGCGTTTGCGCCACCGATTACGGGTGTGATCCGGTCAGCGGAACGCTGGTGCACGCCTCGGTGTATGAAGTGGCGGTGAAGCGTAGCGATGCGGCAGCCGGCGAGGTTGTCGTGCACTTTCCGCGTGAGGGTTTCAGGGTGTTTGCGGCCGAATAGCCGCAATCGGGCCGGGTGCGACCGGCGGGAACAATTTGCGACAAACCCTCATGCGTGCCATGCGTGCCAAGGTTTTTTGTTGGCACGCATGCGGTGAGCGGCGGACGCCGGGAACCTGAAAACGCCTCTCTCGGCACCCGCTGGAGGGAGTCAGGCGTCCGGTTCGGCTGGGGGAACGGATGCTGCCGGCGGTGCGGCCGGACGGTTGTAGTAGACGATCAGGGCTACGCCGAGCAGCACCAGGGCGATGGCGACGTAGCCGCTGCGCACGATGTGCTCGCCGCCCAGGGTCAGGCCGAACAGCAGGGCCACCACCGGGTTGACGTAGGCGTAGCTGGTGGCCAGCGAGGGTGTGACGTTCTGCACCAGGAAGATGTAGGCGCTGAAGGCCAGCAGGCTGCCGAACACGATCAGGTACAGCAGGGCGCCGGCCGCCTTGGGGTTGGGCACCAGGGTCCAGGACTCTCCACGCAGGGCGCTGGCGATGAAGAACAGCGTCCCGGCCGAGAGCATCTGGCAGGCGCTGCTCATCAGGCCCTTGGGCAGATCCAGCCGGCGGCTCCAGACCGAGCCGAAGGCCCAGGTGGCGGCGGCGATGGTGAGCAGCACGGCGGCGACGGGGTTGGCGGCGAAATCACCGCCGAGGTTGAGCACCACGATGCCGACGAAGCCGATCACCATGCCGACCCACTGCATGCGTACCGGCCAGTGGCCCCAGATGCCGGCGAACACAGCCGCCCACAGCGGCACGGTGGCGACGGCGGTGGCGGACAGGGCGGAACCGACCGAACGCTCGGCGATGACCACGCCGCCGTTGCCGATATTGAGGAGGAGCACGCCGATCAGCGCCGCGTTGCCCCACTGGCGCAGGGTCGGCGCGGCATGGCCGCGCAGGCGCAGGAAGGTGAACAGGATGCTGCCGGCGACAGCGAAGCGGATGCCGGGGAAGAACAGTGGCGGATAGCCGTCCAGGGCGAAGCGGATGGCGAGGTAGGTCGAGCCCCACACCACGTAAACGGTCAGCAGGGCCAGCACCACCAGCAGGGGCGGCGCGACGCGGGCAGCTGCGGCATTGTTCACTACGCGAAACTCCATCGACGACAGGACCCCGCTGACGGTGCATGCGGTCCGGGGTCCACAGGGCGCGCATCATAGCCGTTTCCGGGGCGATTCGACCGGCCGTTTCCGGACAGGGAACAGGCTCTTTAAGCCTTTTGCGCCGGTCTCGCGGAATCAGCTGTCGCGCAGCATTTCCCGCGCGCAGTTCCAGCCCGGCGCGCCACTGACGCCGCCGCCCGGGTGTGCGGCCGCGCCGCAGATATACAGGCCTGCTACGGGGGTGCGGTAGTCGCTCCAGCCCGGCACCGGCCTGAAGCTGAACAACTGGTGCAGCGGCATCGCGCCCTGGAAGATGTTGCCGCCGGTGAGGCGGAAACGGCGCTCCAAGTCTAGCGGCGTGAGCACCTGACGGTGCAGTACAGAAGCGCGGAAAT
>JAQGNS010000489.1 GCA_028291705.1 Nevskia sp. | reverse complement strand
GCAAGCTCAAGGGTGAGGAGATGCGTGGCGGTTGTTTCTCGATTTCCAGCCTGGGCGGCATCGGCGGCAGTCATTTCACGCCGATCGTGAATGCGCCGGAGGTGGGAATCCTCGGAGTATCCAAATCCACCATCAAGCCGGTGTGGGACGGCAAGGCGTTCCAGCCCAGGCTGATGGTGCCGCTGTCGCTGTCTTACGATCACCGGGTGATCGACGGGGCTTATGCGGCGCGCTTCATCGTGTTGCTGGTGAAGCTGTTGCAGGATTTGCGTAGGCTGGCGCTGTAGGCTGCTTCAGGCGCGCTTGCGCCGGTGCACCTGCTTCGCCGCGGTATCGTTGCCGAGCAGCTTGATGATGTAGTGGTTCAGATCGGCGTGCAGATCCAGCAGCCGATCTGAACCATGTGCGCGCACTTCGGCGGCAACGTACTCGGTGATTGAAAGCGCCAGCATGCGCGGAATGTAGTCGGCCAGCGGCGACAGCCCAGAGTCGCTGCTGCGCGCGTAGGCAGCCAACGTCCGGAACATCTCTTCGAACGGGGCATAGACCTGCGCGCGGTGCTTTACCGCAAGCGGACCGGCACCGGGCATTTCGACGAAATAGGCCCGGGTCAGTTGCGGCCGCGCCTGCCACCAGCGCAAATAGACCGCGAGGCTGCCATCGACGATGCGCCGCCAGTCGCGCTCACGCGGCACCGCCGCGATTTCCTGCATCAGGCGTCCCGCATCCTCTTCGCAGGCGGCAAGGAAGCAGGCTTCCTTGTCGGCGAAAAATTCATAGAACGCATTGCGCGAAACCCGCGCCGAGGCAACGACCTGCGGCACGGTGGTGGCGGCATAACCCTGCCGCGAAACCAAGTCCAGCATCGCATGATGCAGCCGCGCGCGCTGCGAAGTCCGCACCGCCGCGGCGCCCAGTCCATGCCGGCCGCGCGGCAAGGGCTCGCCGAGCCATTCCTTTGTTTTCTTTCCGCTCATCCGCCGAATTTCGATAGGACCGGTTCGCAGCGGAACCAGCCGTAGGACCAAGCCCCTATTTAACCGCATTCGCAAGGCCGGCCGCAGCTGGCATGGACCGCGGACTTGTCGTTTGAAGACACGGATGTATTATATCCAGACAATGAAAGACATAAATGTCTTCAAATAACGAGGAGAGTTCCGATGAAGATCCATGCTGGACGCGGCTTGCGTAGCCGCTGCGGTGCCTTGCTACTGGTCCTGTGCGGCGTGGTCGCCGGTTATGGCAGCACTGCCGCAGCGGGCAATCCGCCCAACTACCCCACCGGTGCAATCGAACGCACCTACTACGCCAACGGCCCCTGGGCGGTCACCACGCAGACCGCGATCGCTTGCTGCGATTCAAGCGGCAACCACTACGACGTGTGGTATCCGACCAACCTGGGCGATCATGGCTTCCAGCATCCGATCATCACCTGGGGCGACGGCACCATCGCGGTACCCGCGCAGTACGCCATGCTGCTGAGCCACCTCGCCTCCTGGGGTTTCGTGGTGATCGCCAGCGAAAGCCAGACCACCGGCAGCGGCCAGGAGATCCTCGATGCGGCGCAATACCTGGTGAACGCCAACAACGATCCTTCGAGCGTCTTCTACCACAAGCTCGCCACCGGCCAGATCGGCGCGGTCGGCCACTCGCAGGGCGCCGGCGGCGTGGTCAACGCCATGATCAACGGCAACGGCCTGATCAAGACCGTCGTCACCATGGAGAAGCCGCCGCAGATGTTCCGCAGCGCCAACGCCCCCTGCCCCAGCACCGGCAATATCCACCAGGGCTCGGTGTTCTACATCAACGGCTCCAGCGATTTCCTGGTCTCGCCCTCGACGCAGTTCCCGTTCCTGTCGGGTGAGCAATCCAACGCGGCGTTCTACGCCAACACGCCGGGCACTATCGCCAAGTTCTGGGCCACGCTGAAAGGACCGAATCATAACGACGTGCAGGGGCAACCCGACTGCACGGCGGTGGCCAGCCTGTGCACCAACGGCGTGTATGGCTATCTCGGCTATCCCACCGCCTGGCTGATGGATCGGCTGCAGGGCGACAGCTACGCCCATGGGGCATTCACTAGCCCCGGCGGCGAGATCTTCGGAGAAACCACCAACTGGACCAACCAGATCGGCAATATCCAGTAGCGCTGCCCGCGAACGGGGCAACGCCTGAAACACGCCGGGGCCGGCCGTTGGCCAGCCCCGGCGGCAAGCCTCAGCCGTTCTTGATGCGGTTCACCAGCGCCTGGGTAAAGGCGGTGGTGCCGGCGCTGCCGCCCAGGTCGCCGGTGCGCACCTTGTCGATGTTGAGCGTGTCGTCGATGGCCTTGCGCAGGCGCGTGGCCTTGTCGGTCAGCTTGACGTGGTCGAGCATCATCGCCGCCGCCAGCATCAGGGCGATGGGATTGGCCATGCCCTTGCCCGCGATGTCCGGCGCGGAACCGTGCACCGCCTCGAAGATGGCGGCGTCGGCACCGATGTTGGCGCCCGGCGCCATGCCCAGGCCGCCAATCAGGCCGGCGACGAGGTCGGACAGGATGTCGCCGAACAGGTTGGTGGTGACCAGCACGTCGAACTGCCAGGGATTCAGCACCAGCTTCATGGCGCAGGCGTCGATGATCACCGTATCCATCAGGATGCGGTCCTTGTACTTGCGCTCGTACATCTCCTGCGCCGTCTCCAGGAAGATGCCGGTCAGGGCCTTCATGATGTTGGCCTTGTGCACGATGGTGACTTTCTTGCGCCCGGTGGCGATGGCGTGTTCGAAAGCGAATTCGATCAGGCGGCGGCCGCCCTGGCGGGTATTGACGCCGGTGGCCATGGCCACCGCGTGCGGATCGTTGTCGATCTGGATGAAGTGCTCGTAGCCGGTGTAGAGGCCTTCGAGATTCTCGCGCACCACCACCAGGTCGATCTTGTCGTAACGGCCGCCGGGGATGATGGTCAGCGAAGGGCGCAGGTTGGCGTACAGCTTGAACTCTTCGCGCAGGCGCACGTTGGAGGAGCGGTAGCCGCCGCCGGACGGCGTTTCCAGCGGGCCTTTCAGCGCCAGGCGGGTGCGGCGGATGCTGTCCAGCGTCGCCTGCGGCAGCGGGTCGCCCGCCAGCTTGACCCCACCCAGTCCGGCAATCTGCCGATCCCAGTCGAACGGCGCATCCAGCGCATCCAGGGCAGCCAGGGTGGCGTCGACGATTTCGGGACCGATTCCGTCTCCGGGAATCAGGGTGGCGGGGATGCGCATGGACATGGATAGGACTCGTTTGGGGGGATCGCGGCGCGGGGGCGCTGGAATCATGCAATTGTACCGGCCTCGGGAAGTGGTTTCATGGCCCGGGAACAATGTTTACCCCTGTAGGGCCGAACTGGTGGTCACCGGGCCAGGGCCCAGGGTTTATCAAAGCCAATTTGGTCGCAACGACCAAATTGGCTTTGACAGGCCCTAGAATGGGGCGCGGGCTTGAAGACGTTCGCAAAGGAACCGTCATGGAGCTGAATGCCGCACACAAGAACAATATCGTCGTGCTGGCGCCACGCGGCCGTATCGACCACCTGAACGCGGACGCGTTCGGCAAGGCGGTCGCGCCCCATGTCGAGGCATGCAACAGGGATGGCCCGCGCCTGCTCTTCGACCTGTCCTCCCTGGAATACATCAGCAGCGCCGGCCTGCGCATCCTGATGCTCGCCTCCAAGCGCGCCATTCCCGCCGGCGGCAGGATCGGCGTGGCCGCGCCCACGGCGCTGGTGCGCGAGATTCTCGAGATCAGCCGCTTCGACCTGGTGTTCCCGGTATTCGACACGGTGACCGCCGGCCTTGCCTCGTTTGCCGAAGCGGCACCGGGGCACTGATCGTGCGCGCGCGCTTCTGGGGAACGCGCGGCTCGCTGCCGGTAGCCCTGACCGCGGCCGAGGTAAAGCGCAAGGTGGCCCAGGCACTGTTGCTGGCCGGGGGACGCAGCTTCAAGGACCAGGCCGAGGCGGAGGCCTACGCAACCACCCTGCCCTTCACCACCGCGCAAACCTTCGGCGGCAGCACCAGTTGCGTCGAGCTGGAATTGGAGGCGCCTGGCCAGGAAGCGCACGGATACATCCTGTGCGACGCCGGCTCCGGCCTGCGCGCCTTCGGCAACACGGTGCTGGCGCGGCACGGACCGAAGACGCCCAATGTGTTCCACATCTTCATGTCCCATCTGCACTGGGACCACATCATGGGCTTTCCCTTTTTCACGCCCGCCTACATCCCCGGCAACAAGTTGCGCATCTACGGCTGCCACCCTGGCCTGGAAGCCGCCTTCCGTCGCCAGCAGGCGCCACCTTCGTTCCCGGTGGACTTCGACTACCTCGGCGCGGACATCGAATTCGTCAGGCTGGAGCCGGGCCAGCGTTACGACATCGCCGGCCTGCGCGTCACCCCCAAGCTGCAGCTGCACGGCGGCGATTCCTACGGCTACCGCTTCGAGCACCAAGGCAAGGTGATGGTGTATTCCACCGATTCCGAACACAAGCTGGACAGCGCCGAGGAAACCGAATCCTTCGTGCGCTTCTTCTTCGGCGCGGACCTGGTGATCTTCGACGCCATGTACTCACTGGCCGACGCGATATCGGTGAAGGAGGACTGGGGCCATTCCTCCAACATGGTCGGCGTGGAGCTGTGCCAACTGGCCGGGGTGCGTCACCTCGTCCTGTTCCACCATGAGCCGGTATTCAAGGACGCCAAGATCGCCGAGATCGAGGCAGAGACGCGACGCCTAGAAGCACTGACCCGGCAAGACGCGCCGCAGCTGAGCATCAGCGCCGCCTACGATGGCCTCGAGATCGACCTTTAGGTGAACCACACCGGCGAATCACAGGCGCCGCGCCGGCATCGCCCGCGCTGGCTGCGCTGGTTCGGCCTGGCACGCGGCCGGCCGGTCGGCTTCATCCTGCTGGCGCTTGCGGTGCTGGTGCTGACCTTGCTGGACACGCGGGTGCAGCGCGACCGCCGCAGCGAGATGTTCGACCTCTACCAGCAACTGGTGCCGCGCGACCGCCTCAACGACGGCGTGATCGTCGTCGCCATCGACGACGCCAGCCTCGCCGCCCTGGGGCAATGGCCGTGGCCACGCTCGAAGCTGGCGGAAATCGTCGACCGCATCGCCGCGCAGCACCCGGCCGCCATCGCCATCGACGCCATCTTCCCCGAGCCGGATCGCCTCTCTCCCAAGCAGCAGGGCGCCCTGCTGGCGAAATCCGGCTTCGCCGAGGTCGGGAAAATCCTCGATGGCTTGCCGGATTACGACCAGCAGTTTGCCGCAGCGATCCGGCGGGCCCCGGTGATTCTCGGCGTTGGCGCGCTGAGCGAGGATGCCGGACTGCCCCAGGGCACCGCCTACCGCACGCCGATCCTGCGCGATGGCGCTGACCCCGAGCCGTTCGCACCGCACTATCCCGCAGCGCTGCGCGACCTTGAGGTAATCGACGCCGCTGCGGCAGGCCACGGCGTGCTGCCCAGCGCCAGTGCGGATGGCGTGGTGCGCAGTCTCTCCACCCTGTCGCGGGTCGGCGGCGAACTGTTGCCGTCGCTGTCGGTGGAAACCCTGCGTCTGGTGGCCGGTGAACCCGCGCTGCGCGTCAGCGCCGACCGCGGCGGCATCACCACTCTGCATATCGGCAACCGCACCATTCCCACCGATCCGGACGGCGCCTGGTGGCTGCATTTTTCCGATCCGCGGCAACGCCCGCACCTGTCGGTGGCCGACCTGATGCAGGGCAAGGCGCCGGCCGACCTGCTGTCCGGCCGCATCGCGCTGATCGGCTACACCGCACTCGGCTTGCAGGACGTGATCGTCACGCCGCGCGGCCGCATGCCCGGCGTCGACGCCATCGCCGAAGCCATGGACAACGCCATCGACGGCCGCCTGCTGAGCCGGCCGCGCTGGGCGCGCTGGGCCGAAGCGGCACTGCTCACCGCGCTGTCCCTGCTGGTTGTGGTGGTGGTGCCCTGGCTGCGTCCGCTCACTGCGGCCGGCATCTTCGTCCTGGCCCTCGCCGCCAGCTTCACCGGCGGCGTGCTGCTGTTCCGGCAGGCGGGCCTGCTCATCGACGTGGCCAATCCCGCCATCGCCGCCACCTTCGTCTTCGCCATCATGCTGGCCCTGACGCTGAGCGAGACGCGCGCCCAGCGCAGCCGGCTGCGCCAGGCGCTGAGCGACAGCCACGTCGCCCGGGCACGCATGGAGGGCGAACTGGACGCCGCGCGGCGCATCCAGATGGGCATGCTGCCGGAACCCGGCCAGGTGCTCGGCCAGGAAGCGCGAGTGGAAGTGGCGGCGCGAATGCTGCCGGCGCGCAGCGTCGGCGGCGACCTCTACGATTTCTTCCTGCTCGACGAGTCGCACCTGTTCATCGTCGTCGGCGACGTTTCCGGCAAGGGGCTGCCGGCCAGCCTGTTCATGGCCCTGTCCAAGGCGCTGACCAAGGGCGCCGCCCTGCGCAGCAGCGCCGACCCCGGCCGCACCCTGCGCGATGCCGACTCCGCCATCGCCGAGGAAAATCCCGAACTGCTGTTCGTCACCGTGCTGGCCGCCGTGCTGGACCTTGGCAGCGGCCGCTTCGACTGGTGTAGCGCCGGCCACGAGCCGCCCTGGCTGCTGCCCGCTTCCGGTGAGGCACCGCATCGCCTGAAAACCGCCGGCGGGCCGCCACTGTGCGTGGTGGATGGCTTCGACTATCGCAGCGAGACGCTGCAACTGTCGCCTGGCGATGCCCTGTGCCTGCTCACCGACGGCGTCGGCGATGCGCAGAATCTGTCGGGCGCGTTCTACGGCCAGCAGCGCGTCGTCGCCTGCCTGGGCAAGCTGAACCACGGCGAGTCCGCAGCCTACATCGTGGAAAGCCTGCTCACCGATACCCTGGCCTTCGCCGAGGGCGCCGAGCAGGCCGACGACCTGACCATCCTGGCCCTGCGCTGGCATGGCGCCGCTGCCGAGATACCGCAGACCATGGAGGCGAAGACGGCGCGGATGTAGTGCGCCATCCTGATGCTGGTCAGCGCACCATGACCTCCGCCCGCCGGTTACGCGGCTCGGCCACATCATCCTTGGTCACGACCATCAACTCGCGCTTGCCCCGCCCCGCCACCGCGATGCGCGTCGCATCGAAGCCCAACGCGATGAGCTGCCGTTTCACTGCCCTGGCGCGGTCCAGCGACAGCTTGTCGTTGTAATCGTCCGAGCCTTGCGTGTCGGTGTGCCCGATCACCACCACTTCCGCGGCGGGAAATTTTCCGATCTCTGCGAGGATGGCCGGCGCGAGGGCGCGCGAGTCGGCCGTGAGCTCGTCGGTATCGCTGGTGAAGTACAGGGTGTAGGACACCGGCGCCGGCGGCAGTGCGGCAAGCACCACACCGAACTGCTGGTTCACGGTTCCGGCATCGGTGCGGCCGGCCTCAGCCTTGCGATCACCCTTGGCATTGGCCGTGGCGTAGGCGGAATCGAGCAGAGTCTCCCCGCCCGCATTGCTGACATTGAGTTTGCCCACCTTGCCTTCATTGTCGGGCAGCAACACGATGCGGTCCGGACCGGCGCAGGCGGCCAGCAGCAGGGCCAGCGCCGGCAACAGGATGCGCGCGTTCATGAGCCGCCTACTTCAACCAGGAATTTGGTGCCGCGCACGCCGAGGATGCTGCTGGGCGTCCTGACCTTCATCGCGTCGAGCTGATGGTGCGCGATCTTGCCGGACACCACCGCCAGCTTGCCGCTGCTGAGCGTGGTCTCGAAGGCACCGTCATGGGTGGTGGTGTTAAAGGCGAAACGATCCAGCGCCAGCCGGCTGGAAGGCCCGAGGGACAGCAAGGCATTGTCCTCGAAGGTGATGCCGGCGCTGCCGTCGGAACCGGTGACGATCTGGTCGGACTGGTAGACCGCCATGCCCACCGTGGCCGGCAAGGTGGCGCCCTGGCGCAGCACCGAAACGCCGCCATTGACCACCTTGAACACGCCGGCAATGTCATCGGCCGTGGCCGACGCGGCAATGGCACTCAGCCCCGCCGCCAAAAGGAACCCGAGCAGCTTTGCGTTCATCGCAGCCTCCCCCGGCCGGACCGCTTCCCCCAAACCAGCGGTTCACTATAATCAATTCCGGAACAAGGCAGGTGGCAGGCGCCTGTGCGCCTGAGGGGTTTGTGCTGGAATGAGCTTGTCGATTCAGAGCTTTGCCGCCCGCAGCGAGAGTTTGCCCGCGCTGATGGACTTCATCGCCCTGCGCTCCAGCAGCCTGGGCCTGCCGCGCGGCACCAGCCTGCGCCTGCAATTGGTGGCGGAGGAACTGTTCACCAACACCTTCCGCCACGGCCAGACGGCCAGCGTCAGCCAGACGGTGACGCTATGCATCGAGCAGGCCGGCGAGGACATCGAGCTGACCTACGAGGACGGCGAACTGGCCTGGGATCCGCTATCCCATCGCGACTACGCACACCTGCAACTACCGCTGGCGCAAAGGCCGGTCGGCGGCCTGGGCGTGCTGCTGGTCGACGCCTTCGCCGAGCGCATGCAGTACGAACGGGTGCAGGAACGCAACCGGGTACGGGTGTGGTTGCGCCGCGATCCGCAGGAAAATCCTTAGCCCCCGCTCAATCGAATCGTCATACCGGCGAAAGCGGGCATGACGATTGGTTTATTCCGCCATGTGCGCTGCACTGAAGTCAGCGCACAAAAAACAAAGGGACCCGCAGGTCCCTTCGCAGGATTCAACCACCCCACTCAACTCATCGATCTACGCGCGAAGAAAGTGGTGATGCGCTGGTAGAAGGACGGGAACAGCCGCACCATCAAGTCCACCACGTGCGCATCCGGTCCTACCAGCACTCGGCGCTTGTTGCAGCGTACCGCCCGCAGAATGATCCCGGCCGCGCTGTCCGCCGTGGTGATGAACAATTTCTCGAACTTCTCGCTGCCGCGCTGATCATCCAGGCCGATGTCGCGGATCGAGCTGCTCATGCGCGCCGCGCGGGCGATGTTGGTCTTGATGCCGCCCGGGTGCACGCTGGTGGCACTGACCGGCGACTTGCCCAGATCCAGCTCCTGGCGCAACGCCTCGGTGAAGCCGCGTACCGCGAACTTGGTGGCGTTGTAGGCGCTCTGGCTGGGGATACCCATCAGGCCAAACACGCTGGAGGTGTTGATGATGTGGCCGTCGCCGGAAGCCTTCAGGTGCGGCAGAAAGGCTTTGGTGCCATACACCACGCCCCAGAAGTTGATGCCGACGATCCACTCGAAATCTTCATAGCTCATGCCTTCGACGGTGGCGCCCAGCGCTACACCGGCATTGTTGAAGATCAGGTTGACCTTGCCGTGATCCCGCACCACTTCCTCGGCCCATGCGTACACCGCGGCGCGATCCGCCACATCCACCTTCTTGCTGGTGACCTTGACGCCGGACTGCGCCGCCAGCCTGGCGGTTTCCGCCAGCCCGGCCTCGTTCACATCGCTCAGCGCCAGGTGGCACTTCTGCGCGGCAAGACGCAGCGCCAGGGTGCGGCCCATGCCGGAACCGGCACCGGTGATAGCGGCGACCTTGTTTTCGAATGACTTCAAGTGACTCTCCCCTTCAATATTCAGTGCGGCGTCATGCCGGCGAATTGTTTTGTCTGCGCAGCGCCGCAGCGCCGCGATATTACGCCGCCTCGCCCACCAGTTTCGACTTGGCCACCCGCGCCGGCTTCTGCTCCGTCGCCGCCTCGGCGACATAATCGCCCAGGTCGAAACGCTTGAGCTGGCGGCGGAAGCTAAAGGTGAAGCCCGGCCACAGGCTGGTGTTCTTGCCGCTCGGATGCAGGTACCAGCTCTTGCAGCCACCGGCTGTCCACACCGCATGGCTGAGCTGCTCCTGGATCTTCGTGTTGAAGCGCGCCTGCACGTCCGGCTTGACGTCGACGCTGCGCAGCTTGCGCGTCTCCATCTTGCGCAGCGCGTCCATCACGTAGTTCACCTGCGACTCGATCATGTAGACCATCGAGTTGTGACCCAGGCCGGTGTTCGGCCCGACGATCAGGAACAGGTTGGGGAAACCGGCCACGGTGGTGCCCTTGTAGGCTTCCGGGCCATCCTTCCAGGCGTCGACAATGTCGCGTCCGCCGCGGCCGAACAGCACGCCCTTGGGCATCGGATCGGTGGCGTGGAAGCCGGTGCCGTAGACAATGGCGTCGACTTCGCGCTCGGTGCCGTCCTGGCTGATGATGCTGTTGGCGCGCACTTCCCTGATGCCGTTGCTGATCACATCGACATTGGCCTTCGCCAGCGCCGGGTAGTAGTCATCCGAAATCAGCACGCGCTTGCAGCCCACGGTGTAGTCCGGGGTCAGCTTGGCACGCAACTCCGGGTCCTTGATGTGGTGATGGATGTGGCGCAGCGCGATGCGCTTCACCAGGTTCATGATCTTCGGGTTGACGGTGAAGCCCAGCACCCGCGTTTCCATCATGGCGTAGATGGCGCCGCGGAACAGGCGCTGCGTCAGCGGCACCGCCTTGAACAGCTTGTGCTCGAAGTCCGACACCTTGCGGTCCGGCTTGGGCAGGATCCACGGCGGCGTGCGCTGGTACAGGTCGAGCTGCGCCACCTGCTTCTGGATCTGCGGCACAAACTGGATAGCCGATGCGCCGGTGCCGATCACGGCAACGCGCTTGCCCTTCAAGTCGTAGTCGTGATCCCAGTCCTGCGAGTGGAAGGTCTTGCCCTTGAACTTCTCCAGGCCCTTCACGCCCACCGGGTAGGCCGGGCGGCTAAGGCCGCCCATGCCGGAAATCAGCACGTTCGCGGTCAGCGTACGGCCACCGGAAAGCTGCACGCGCCAGACGCCGGCCTTCTCGTCCCACTGCGCCGACTGCACTTCGGAATCGAACTGGATGTACGGACGCAGGCCGAACTGCTCGGTGCACTTGCGCAGGTAGTTCCAGATCTCCGGCTGCGGCGAGAACATGCGCGACCATTCCGGGTTCGGCGCGAAGGAGAAGGAGTACAGGTGCGACTGCACGTCGCAGGCGCAGCCCGGGTAATGGTTGTCGCGCCAGGTGCCGCCGACGTCGCCGGCCTTCTCCAGGATGAGGAAGTCGTCGACCCCGGCCTGCTTCAGCCGGATCGCCATGCCGAGGCCGGCGAAACCGGTGCCGACGATGGCGATGCGCACGGACTGCTCCTTGCGCACGGCGGAAGCGGCGCCGGATTTGGCGTCTGAAGTCTTTGGCATTGCACAGCTCTCCTGCGGACTGGTCTGGTTGGGTAAGCGCCGTTTGCCTGGGCGAACGCGCCCATGGCCCGACGTCTTGCTCGACACCTAATGTATACAACTGTCTACTAAATGTAGACAAGCGTATACTGGATGTCAAGACCGCCCCGTACATTGGCCCAACCGCCACCATGAGCCGCACCAAAGCCACCGAGGAAAACCCCGCACCAGCAGGCGGTCGGCAGCGCCTGATCGAGGCCGCTCTGCGTATCGGCGCCAGCAAGCGCAGCCTGCAGATGCTGGGCCTGCGCGAACTGGCGCGCGAGGCCGGGCTGAACCCCAATACCTTCTACCGCCATTTCGCCAGCCTGGAACAGCTCAACCAGGCCATCATCGACGAACTCGGCCGCGACATCCGCACCAATCTGCGCGGCATCCGCCGCACCGTGCAGAGCCCGGTGGCCGAGGCCACCCCGCGCACCATCGAATACGTCTTCGACTACGCCCTGCGCAATCCGGACGCCTTCATCGTCGCCGTGCGCGAACTGCACGGCGCCATCCCGGCGCTGCGCGAAGCCCTGCAGCGCATGATCGACGACGTGGCCGAGGAAACGGTGGAGGACGTGCTGTTCCTCAACATCGTGCCGGGCATGAAGGTCGAGACCCTGCGCGAAGTCTCGCGCGTGGTGGTGCAGCACGTGTTCCATCAGACCCTGGACTACATCGAGCAGCCGGCACGGCGTAGCCAGATCATGCAGCAGACGGTGCGCATCATCGACATGCTCTATGCCGGCGCGTTGACCATGCAGGCGATGAAGGTGGATTCGCTGGCCGAGCTGCTCACCAAGCAGAACCCTGCTCGTAAGCAGCCGTAAAGCGCGCTCCGGGCCTCCCTAGCGGGCCCGCCCGAGTAGTCCGTTCGCGGGATGATCGGGATGGGTTGCACGCTCACCATTCGAATCAGGCGAAGCCCTGGCTTTTGCGGCCTCGGCCCAAAAAACGAATGGAGAGAGCGATGAAGATACTCGTGGTGGGCGGCGCCGGCATGATCGGCGGCCATGCGGCGCTGTACCTGCGCTCCAGGGGTCACGAGGTCAGCATCGCCGGGCGCAACCCGCCTGCCGCGGGCACGCCGCTGGGCGAACTGGCATTCCTGCGCTGCGACTACATCGCCAACGACCTGCCGCGCGCCGGGCTGGCGCACTTCGAGGCGCTGGTCTTCGCCGCCGGCAACGACATCCGCCACCTGCCGCCCGAGCAGGATGCGACCGCGCACTGGCAGCGCGCCAACGCGGAGGGCGTGCCGCGCTTCTTCGCCGCCGCGCGCGAAGCCGGCGTGCGCCACGCCGTCAATGTCGGCAGCTTCTATCCGCAGGCGCGGCCGGCCCTGGTCGAAACCAATGCCTACGTCCGCTCGCGCAAGCTGGCCGACGAAGGCGTCCGCGCCCTGGCCACCCAGGACTTCCGTGCCATCAGCGTCAACGCACCCTTCGTCTGCGGCACCGTGCCCGGCCTGGTGGTGGGCATGTTCAAGGCCTATACCGCCTACGCCGAGGGCAAGTTCGCGCCGATGCCGGAATTCGCGCCACCGGGCGGGGTCAACTTCATCTCGACCACCTCGCTCTCGGAAGCCATCGAAGGTGCCCTCGCCCGCGGCGAAAACGGCAAGGCCTACCTGGTCGGCGACCAGAACCTCTCCTTCCAGGATTTCTTCGGCGCCTTCTTCCGCGGCACCGGCCGGCCGGTGCCGCCGGTGATCGACCGGGAGCATCCGATGCTGCCGGATTCGGCCATCTATTTCGGCCGCGGCAATACGCTCTACTACGAACCGGATCCGAAAGAGACCGCGCTGCTCGCCTACCGCCGCAATGATGTCATCCGCACGGTCGGGGAAATCGTGGCGCAGTATCGCGACGGGGCTTGAACCAGAGCCAAGTCGGCTCCGCTACGCTTGAGCCGACCTGCACCGACCCAATCAGATCGTAGGCTGGGATGAGCACAGCGAATCCCAGCACTTTTCGCCACACAGAATCAAGAGGCAAGCCTCAACCACAAAGCCTCACTTCTTGGGCGCCTTGACCAGTTCCTCCGGCTGATAAATCCCCGCCTTGAGGGTATGCCCGGTCCCCGGCCGCTTGTAGGACACCCTGATGCCCCGGCGCGCATGGCCGATCACAGTGACCACGTATTCCGTGGTCCAGGAAAAACTCCACACCGA
>JAQGNS010000053.1 GCA_028291705.1 Nevskia sp. | reverse complement strand
AGGATCGTCACATGACACAGCCCGCATTCACTCCTGCCCTGGGGCGCTTTGGCGCTGGGTGGCTTTATGATGCGGTTGTTGCCCTTACGGGAGAGCGTGGCTGGCGGTTGGCCGCAACGCGGGAGCTCGCGGCCGCGCCGGGGGATGTGGTGGTGGATGTGGGGTGCGGCTCGGGCAGTCAGGCGCTGATGGTGCATGCGCTGCAGCCGCAGGCACGGATTGTCGGGGTGGATCCTGATGGGCGGATGCTGGCGTTGGCGCGGCGCAAGGCGCAGAAGGCGTCGGCGCCGGTGGAGTTTCGCAGCGGGATGGGCGATGCGCTGGCGGCGGTGTTGCCGGATGTGCGTGCCGACAAGGTGATTTCCAGCCTGGTGTTGCACCAGTGCCCGCTACCGATGAAGCGGGCGATTCTGGCTTCGATGTATGAGGTGCTGCAACCGGGTGGGAGGCTGGTGATCGCGGACTTTGGCCGTCAACGTAGCTGGTTGATGCGGGTAGCCTTCCTTGTCGTGCAGATGGCCGATGGTTTCGCCGACACGCAGCCCAATGCCGATGGGGTGTTGCCGGGCCTGATGCGTCAGGCCGGTTTCGGCAATGTGCGGGAGGCGCAGGTCATTCCCACGCTGGTGGGGGCAGTCACGGTCTACGTGGCGGAGAAGGCCTGAGCGCGCAGCAGGGGCAGTAGCTGCGAGGGCGGCACGCCGAACATCTCGCGCATCTGGCGGCTGAAATGGGCCTGGTCGGCGAAGCCGGCGGCAAGCGCGGCATCCGCCAGGCCTTCGCCGGTGGTCATCAACTGGATGGCCAGCCCGAAGCGCAGCCAGATGCGCCAACGGGCCAGCGGCATGCCGAGCTGTTCCTGCGCCAGGGCGCGCAGGCGCTGCGGTGAAAGGCCGGCCTGGCGCGCCAGCGTGGGAATCGGTTGCGCATCTCCCGGTGCCGCAAGTGCGTCCATCACCTGCTGCAGGCGCGTATCGACGTTCAGGGAGGCAGTCGCACTCAGGGTGTGGATGTGCTCTTCGCGCAGCTCTCGTAGCTGCGGCATGGCCGCAATGCCGTTGGCGCAGGCATCGCGCAGTTGGTCGGCAAAGCGGCAGTGCGGTTCCACGAAATAGGTGCGCAGGCGCGCGATCGGCTGGAGCTGATGACGCAGGAAGGGTGGCACCACCAGCACCGGCGCACTATGCAGCCGGGTGCCGTCATGGATCGCCGCTTCACCCTTCAGCGCGATGGCGACCTGGAATGCGGCATGCCGGTGTGGTGTGTTGTCGCCCGACGGGCCCTCGAACAGCGCGTAGCCCTTGCCGACGAGGAATCTGACTCGTTGCGATGCGCCGATAGTGTTGTTGCTCATCATGGCGCTTGGAGTTTGACTCGTCGGGACGTCAGTGACCAGACGACTTCAACCAAGCGCCTTCCGCCCTTGGGATTGCACTATGGATTGGGCTTTGTTTTTAACGATCAGCCCTTCATTCGGCGCAATGCGCTTCGCCCCTCGATACACGTTGCTTCGCTACGCACTCGGGACAGGCTTATTGCGCCCGAATCCGCGCCATTCGAATTCGATCGGCGAATTGGCGGGAGATGCTTTCGGGATCTGCTTGTCCGCAAATCGCTGAGACCACGGCGAGGCCGGCGGCGCCGGTTTCCAGGACGGTGTCCACGTGCTCGAGTTTCAGGCCGCCGATGGCGACGGTGGGGACCGGGGCGATGGAGACGAGGTGGCGCAGGCCGGACATGCCCAGGGGGCGGTCGTGGTCGGGCTTGGTGGCGGTGCCGAATACGGGGCCGATGCCGGCGTAGTCGACGATGCGGGGATCGATGCCGGTGGCGTGGCTTTCGTTGCTGCAGGAGACGCCCAGAATCATGTCGTTGCCGATGCGCTGCCGCGCCGTGGTGGCGTCGATGTCCTGCTGGCCGATGTGCAGGCCGTCGGCGTTTACCTCTATTGCGGCTTCCACATCGTCGTTGATGATCAGGGTGGCGCCGGTTCCGTTCAGTGCGGCCTTGAGGGCGCGGCCTAGTTCGATGCGGAGCGCGGTGGTGGCGTGCTTGTGGCGGAGTTGCACCATGGTGACGCCGCCGGCCACGGCGGCGCGGGTGGTCTCGATCATGGTCAGGTCGCGGCACAGGTCCGGGTCCAGGACGAGGTAGAGCGAGAGGTCGAAGGCTTTCATGCGCGTGCCAGCCGTTGACGGTCTGTCAGGGATTGCGGGGTCAGCGCGGCAAGGGCGTCGAGGAAGCGCCAGGAGAATGAGCCGGGGCCTTCGGCATGCACGGCGGCTTGCTCGCCGGCGACGGCGAAGCAGGCCAGTGCGGCGATCGTCGCGTCGAACGGGGAGGCTGGCGCTACCGCTGCGAAGGCGCCGACCAGGCCGGTGAGGGCGCAGCCCATGGCGGTGACCATCGGCATGTAGTGGGAACCGCCGGAGATTCGCACGGACTGGTGGCCGTCGGTGACGAAATCCACTTCGCCAGTGACGGCGACTACCGCGGCATGCTTTTGAGCCACATTGATGGCGGCGCCGGCTGCGACTTCGACGCTGTCCCGGGCGTCGACGCCGGAGGCGGTGCTGATGCCGCCGTCCAGGGCGATGATTTCGGATGCGTTGCCGCGGATGATGGTGGGTCTCAGCGCGAGCAGTTTTGTGATCGCGTTGCGGCGGTATGAAGTGGCGTGGTGTGCCACGGGGTCCAGGACCCAGGGTTTGTTGGCCGCACGGGCCGCGCCTGCGGCCAGCTCCATTCCGGTCAGCCAGTGGTCGGAGAGGGTGCCGATGTTGATGGTCAGGGCGCCGGAGATGCCGGCGAATTCGGCCGTCTCTTTCTCGGAATGCACCATGGCGGGTGAAGCGCCGGCGGCGAGCAGGACGTTGGCGGCGAAGTTCATGGCGACGTAGTTGGTGATGCAATGCACCAGGGGTGATTGGGTGCGTACGCGTTCGAGCTGGGCGCCGGGCGGGAGTGTTCCTGCGGGCGGATTGGTGCTGCTTTTGTCCATGAGGTCAAGATCCTGGAGCGGGCGGGGCGCGATATTGTATGGCGATGGCTGCCCTGGGACATGGTGTGTGCGGGGCGCGTTCCGCCTGCGGCGAAAGGCGGGTTACGCGCCTGCGGCGCTAACCCGCCCTACGGGCTTGGACTAGCCACAGCCAGTTTGCACCAGGCGACGATGTCACGACGAATAGATTCTGGTATCGAATACCAGTTTGTGTCTTGAGACAGTGTCAGCAGAACACCTTGCTCTTTTGCGGCTTTGTGGATTTGTTTGAACCAGTCCACATATGACCAATCGCGGGGCAATGGGCCTAACAGAGCCCCGCGTTCATCGTCCCAATGCACTTCCATCGCCTCACGATAAATGAGAGGGAAAGACTGCGTGTGTGGCTGGACGTATAAATGTCCGGCTTCGTCTATCCCGATTTCCTTGATCTTGTCAGGTTGCATTGATTGCTTTCAATTCCCGAATTGAGCGATGGCCAAGTCTAACCATTGAGCGTGTGGCTGGCCTTGGCAAGGACACGCGGTGTTACGCCGGCAATTCGACGCGCACGCGCAAGCCGCCTTCGCTGCGGTTGGCGAGGGTGACGCTGCCGCCGTGGCCGTGGACGATGGTGCGGACCAGGGCCAGGCCAAGGCCGGCGCCGCCGGTTTCGCGGTTGCGGGAGGATTCGAGGCGGTAGAAGGGGGTGAAGACGCGTTCGTGCTGGTCGGGGGGGATGCCGGGGCCCTGGTCGTCGATGAGGACCAAAACCTTGCCGGTTTCCTTGAGGACTTCGACGTGGGCGGAGCCGCCGTATTTGAGGGCGTTGTCGACGAGGTTGGTGATGGCGCGACGCAGGGCTTGCGGGCGGCATTCGAGGTCGATGCGTTCGGCGACGCTGCAACTGATGACGGCGCGGGTGTCGGCGGCGTCCTGGCAGATGCTTTCGATGAGGGCGCGCAGATCCACCAGTGCGCGGGTTTCGCGGTTGAAGTCTTCGCGGGCGAAGGTGAGGGTGGATTCGATCATGGCGATCATTTCGGCGAGGTCGCCGAGCATCTTGCGTCTTTCCCAGGGGTCTTCGATGAATTCGGCGCGCAGGGTCATGCGGGTGAGGGGGGTGCGCAGGTCGTGGGACATGGCGGCGAGCATCTGGGTGCGGTCGCGGACGAAGCGTTGCAGGCGCTCCTGCATTTCGTTGAAGGCGCGGGTGGCGACGCGCAGTTCGTGGGGGCCGCGCTCGGGCAGGGGCGGGGTGTCGGTGCCTTTGCCGAGGCGTTCGGCGGCGCTGGCGAAGGCGGCGATGGGGGCGGCGAGGCGGCGCGCGGTCCACAGGGACAGTAGCCAGACGAGGAAGGCGGCGAGGGCGACGCGTTCGGCGAAGTGGCGGTAGGGGAAGCCGCCGAGTGCATCGGGGTCGGGGACGGTGAAGCGCAGCCACTGGCCGTCGGACAGGGGCACCTGGATCAGGAGCGGGGCGGTAGTGTCGGGCGCGGTGGTGACGGTGACCTGGCGCTGCGGGTCGTCGTGGCCGCCGCCGATGCGCCGGCTCATGATCCAGGCGGGGAAGCCGCCCTGGGGTGTGCCGCCGGCGGCATGGGTGTCGGCGAGTTCGGCGCTGAAGGCGCTGTCGTGGAGGGCGCCGATGAAGGCGGCGCGCTCGGGACGCGGGATGTTGTCGACGATGTCGCTGAGGCTGCCGACGCGGTGGCCGAGGTTGGCGCCGGGGTCGTCGTCGTGGTTGTCGTAGAGGCGCAGCACGGTGAAGCTGACGGTCATCAGCACCACCAGGCCGAGCATGGAGCGGCGGATGCGGGAGTTGATGGTGTCGTGGCGGATCATGCTTCGTCCGCGATGACGGTGACGGGGGCGGAGAAGACGTAGCCGCCGCCGCGTACGGTCTTGATGAACAGGGGTTCCTTGGGGTCGACTTCGATCTTGCGGCGCAGGCGGCTGATCTGGACGTCGATGCTGCGGTCGAAGGGGGCGGGGATGCGGCCGCGGGCGAGGTCGAGCAGGGTGTCGCGGCTGAGGATGCGGTGGGGGCGTTCGAGCAGGATCAGCAGCAGGTCGAATTCGCCGGCGGGCAGGGAGACCAAGGCGTTGCGCGGGGAGTAGAGTTCGCGCCGGCCGACGTCGAGGCGCCAGCCGGCGAATTCCAGGCTGCGCTGGCGGTCGCCGCTGCTCTGGCCTTCGAGCTCGCTGGCGCGGCGCAGGACGGCGCGCACGCGGGCCAGCAGCTCGTGCGGGACGAAGGGCTTGGGCAGGTAGTCGTCGGCGCCGAGTTCCAGGCCGATGATGCGCTCGGTGGGCTCGGCCAGTGCGGTGAGCATGATGATGGGCAGGGCGCTGCGCGCGCGCAGGCGCTTGCACAGGCTGAGGCCGTCTTCGCCGGGGAGCATGAGGTCGAGGATGACGAGGTTGACGCGGGTCTCGGCCAGGGTCTGCATCATGGCCTTGCCGTTGTGGGCGATGGAGACGCGGAAGCCCTGGCGGGCCAGGAATTCGGACAGCAGGACGCAGATTTCGGTGTCGTCGTCGACGATCAGCAGGTGGGGTTGGGCCGTTTCCATTTGCACCAGTATGGTGGGGGGAGGCGCAATCGGGAACGGCCGTTTGTAACCGAATGTTGCGGATCGGGGCCAGGGACACAGTCCGCAACATGGCGGGGGCCTGCGGACGCGCAGGAACTGACTGTGTCGCGGATACTCGGGGTCTTCATTCCCGATCCTGTAGGTGGCACGTGATTTCAACGATTTCCGCTGTTGGTACCCGTCCGTTTCGTCCGGCCTGGGTCGCGCTGGGCCTGGCGGTGGTTTGCGCCGGGTGGCC
>JAQGNS010000466.1 GCA_028291705.1 Nevskia sp. | reverse complement strand
ATACCGTGATGATCGCCGGCTACGGCTTCGACATGCTCTACGCCGGTCCCCGCGAAGCCGTGCTGCACGCCATCTTCCGCCAGAACATGGGTGCCAACTACTTCATCGTCGGAAGAGACCATGCCGGCGTCGGCGACTACTACGGGCCGTTCGATGCCCAGACCATCTTCGACACCAGCGTCCCCAAAGATGCCCTCAAGATCGAGATCTTCCGCGCCGACAACACCGCTTACAGCAAGAAGCTGGATCGCGTGGTGATGATGCGTGAAGCGCCGGACCATGCCCCGGAGGACTTCATCAACCTCTCCGGCACCAAGGTCCGGCAGATGCTCGGTGCGGGGCAGGCCCCGCCGCCGGAATTCTCCAGGCCGGAAGTGGCGAAGATCCTCATGGGGTACTACCAGGAACAGGAGAATTGAAATGACAGATATTGACGTTTTCAACGGCGATGCAGACGGCATCTGCGCCTTGACACAGCTCCGATTGGCGGAGCCCAGGAACGCCCAGCTTGTAACCGGGGTGAAGCGCGACATCAACCTGCTCGAACAACTTACATCTGCAGGGCCCGGCGATCGAATCACCGTACTGGATATATCCCTTGACAAAAATCGCTTGGCGCTACAGCGAATCATCGATGCCGGAGCCAACGTTCTCTATGTCGATCATCACTTTTCCGGTGAAATTCCAAAAAATAGCCGTCTTGAAGCCGTTCTCAACGAAGCGCCCGATGTGTGTACCAGCCTCTTGATAAACGGCCGCCTAAGAAACCGCTACGTCGGCTGGGCAGTGGTAGGTGCGTTCGGAGACAATCTCACTCGTAGCGCTGAAACTCTGGCCACGGGGCTGTCAATTGGCGAACCAGGATTGCGGCAGCTCGAGGCGCTTGGCACATACCTTAACTACAACGGATATGGTGAGCGCATCGAAGACCTGCACTTTCCGCCCGACAAGCTATTCGAACTGGTCAGCGTCTATACCAGTCCATTTGATTTCATCGTAGAAGGCCGGCAACATTTCCAAAGGCTGGCGGACGGCTATCGGTCCGATATGGCCTACGCGGCCGCAATTAAACCGAAGACCGGTTCCACCGAGCGCGCCGCTCTACTGATGCTGCCGGAGCAAGCTTGGGCGCGACGTGTCAGCGGTGTGTATAGCAACGATTTGGCGAACCAGCACCCAGACCGGGCACACGCCGTGCTGACCGAGAAGGCAAACGGCGGTTTATTGGTCAGCGTTCGCGCCCCACTTAACCGGAAGACGGGGGCCGACCAACTATGCCGGGGATTTCCCACCGGGGGCGGCAGAGCGGCGGCAGCCGGGATCAACCACTTGCCTGCGGAGCGCCTTGGAGAATTCGCCTCGGCCTTCTATCGTCAGTACGCCTGACTTTTCGGGACGCTCTTCGCCATGACCGGCATGACGACGGCAGTTGACGGGCCGCAACTGAAGCCGCGCTTCAACAACGCGATGGTTACGCCGCCGCTTATCTCGCCGTTCGACATACCGCGGCGCGAGATTCTCGCGCATATTTATGCGGCTGCCAGAAACGTGGTGCTGGTGCATGCCCCGGCTGGATTCGGCAAAACCACGCTGATGCGACAACTCTGGGATAGCGAGGAGTTGCGGGGGGTCAAGAACATTTGGTTGCCGCTCAGCGATGCTGACAACGACGCCTCACGCTTCCTATCCAGCTTTGCTGCGGCACTCTATGAGGTCTTGCCGGGCGGACCAACACCTCCACCGGAGCGCAGCGCGGAATTATCTCTATGGATCGTGTATCGACTCAACGCGCTCGATGGCCCGCTCAACATCTTCTTCGACGATCTCGATACCTTGCGAGATCCCATCGTGATCGGCCTGATGAGCCGGGGCCTGGAGGTTATTCCGCAAAATGTCCGGATCATTGCCGGCGCTCGTAACGTTCCTGAAGTAGGTTTTTCCCGTCTGCGCGACAAGGGCGGGATTGCGGAAGTTGATTCCGACGCACTGCGCTTCAATACATCGGAGGCATGTGATTATCTAATCCGGAGGCGTCGTCTGCCGCTGAGCCAGAACCAGATTGAAAAGCTGCTTGATTGCACCGAGGGATGGCCCGCCGCGCTTTGGCTTGCGTCCCTCGCTTTGGAACGGCGATATGATCCGGTGCGCTTCCTTGCCAATTTTTCCGGATCGAACACCGCCATCGCCTCATATTTCGCGGAGGACGTCGTGGCAGCGCTGCCGGGCGACCTGCGCGACTTCATATTGCGTAGTAGCATTCTCGATGAACTCAGTCCTGCCCTGTGCGATGCCGTGTGTGAAGTCCGCAACAGTGGGGAGATACTGAATCAGATCGCACAAAGGAACCTCTTTCTGCAGGCCGTACGTGGGAAGGCTGGTCTGTTCCGCTTTCATGGTCTGTTCCGAGACTTTCTGCAAACGGAGCTAAAGAGGTGCTTTGCGGCAGAGCTTCCGCACATTCACCGACGGGCAACGGAGGCGTATCTTGGCTCAGGCCAGCCTATTTCCGCCGTCGGCCACGCGCTAAGTGCCGGGGCGACCGACATCGCCGTTCACCTGATCATTTCCAATGTCGATGCTCTACTCAGCCAGGGCCACTTTCGTATGTTGGGGGGTTGGCTAGATCAACTACCTCAGAAAGAACTTCAGGACAATCCAAGACTGCGGCTGATTCGCGCCTGGTGCATCAGCTTTATACGGGGCCCCGGTGAGGCGCTAAGCGCAATTGCAGACATCGATGATGCCGCGTTGCCCGCAGAACCAGCAGCGCAACTACGGACCCTGCGTCCCATGCTCTTGGCAAGAATGGACCGTGTCAAGGAGGCATACGATCTCAGCATTCGGGCTTTGAATCAAATACCTGTGGAGCCGAGCTTCACTAGAAGCATGCTCTATGAGGTGCTAGGCCGAACTAGTGCCATTCTCGGCTTTCACGACGAATCTCGGAACAGCTTCAGGCTGATGGGCCCGGCCGCGGTTTCGTCGAATGAGACGGGCATCACTTTGGCCGATTCGACCGAGTCGCTAACGGATCTCATGACGGGGCATTTGAAGCGCGCATTGTCACGCCTCAGTCCTGCGAATTGGATTCAGAATACGGCCCCTGAAACGCCATGGACCGGGAGTGCTGTGCCGGCTATTCATATTGCCGAACTTCTGTACGAGTGCGACCACTGTGACGCGGCCGAGCGACTGCTCTTCGCCAACGCTTCACTCGTTCAAGGGGCTGATTTTCCGGACACGCTGATCTCGGCGCATGTCATTCGCTCGCGAATCGCATCGAACAAGGGAGACTACGACCTCGCCTTGCACTCCCTTGACGAGTTGGAGGCATCGGGTCATCGTTTGATTCTGCCGAGAGTGGTCGCTAGTGCACGCCTGGAGCGGTCGACGCTTTACCTGTCGCGCAACGATCCCACGGGCGCCAGTGAGCAGTTGCTGCATGCGAAACGTATCCTTGGCGACGTGGGACCGGAGGCGGTCAAGCTGGAGACGCTATGGTTCACAGCCAACGATATCTTGACTCCGGAAATTGTGAAATTTCGTTGGATGATACGCACTGGAGCAGCCACAAATGCTATCTCCGGCTTGCGATCAAATCTGGCAGAGGCGCAACGATCACTGCGCGCCAGGCGGGCGCTGAAGCTCCGCATTCTTCTTGCTGAAGCGCTATATTGTAGTGGTGAGCGCGTGGAAGGACTCCGCATCATGTCTCGTGCCCAGCATATAGCCCAGGGAGAAGGATTTAGAAGAATCTTCCTAGAAGAAGGCGCAATGGTCTGCGGCATGCTCGTCGAGCTGAGACTAAGGAGAGGAGAAGACCCGAACGGCGCGACGGATACGCCGGCCAGTAGCTTCAGGCACATGATCTCCAGCCCGGACTTGTCCCATACCAAAGCAGCGCCTTTGGTGCTCGATAGCCCACTGACCCAGAAGGAACTAAAGGTTCTTAATATGGCCGCGCAGGGCTTCTTGAACGAGGCAATGGCTGAACGCCTTTTTGTTTCCGAATCCACCGTGCGGACTCATCTTCGAAATATCAATGCCAAGCTACATGCCTCGAACCGCGTCGAAGCTGCAATTATCGGGCGTCGGCTGGGGTTGGTCGCCTGACACCATCCCAATTGACTACCTTCAGAGTCCGCAGCACAACGAAGTTGCATACCTTGTCGGCCCTAACAGCCGAGATCCCGATTCTTCCCTAGGCCTTCGGATTCCATCCTGCTCCATGAATGCTCCATCGACAATGCCTGCGTTTCACCGCCCAGCCAACCATCTTCCCGGCGAAGCAGGACTCTGGATTTTCGTATTAGGCGATATGACAATCTTTGCCCTGCTCTTTGCTGTCTTTATCTACTACCGCAACGAGAATCTAGAGATGTACCTAAGCTCCCAGAGGGAACTCAACCAGAACTTCGGAGCACTCAATACTTTACTGCTACTAACGAGTTCATGGTTTGTTGCCTTAGGGATACAGCTCGAGCGCGAGGGAAGAGCAAATTCAGCCATGCACCTTTTCAGCGTTGCGTGGTTGTGCGGAGTCGGTTTCGCAATCATAAAGATTGTCGAGTACGGTCAAAAGATCAAGCATGGGATCACACTCACGACAAATGAATTCTTTACGTTTTACTACATGTTGACAGGAATCCATTTCATGCATGTAACAATTGGCCTTTGTGTTCTGACGTTCATAATCCTGCATCTGCGTCAGCCCGAACCACACAACCGGATGCTATTGGAGGGTGGAGCAACGTACTGGCATATGGTTGACCTGCTGTGGATCGTACTTTTTCCACTTTTATATTTAATGAAGTAGCGATCTCGTTACCGTTTTTTATTTGTGGAGCTAAGATAGTCAAGGAAGCGCGCCAATCAATTAAAATCGCCGAAAGCGAAGCATCAACTCTGACACGGCCAACTTGGGCGTTTAAGCCGCTGGTAATACTTTCAAATGGCAACGTACTCACGAATGCTAGCTGACACTGACAAGCGGCTCTGCCCTTCGCTTTCTACCTCTGATAAAGGGGTCTTGTCGTATGTATGCACAAACATATGCCGCACGTTCAAGTTGATTCCAGTCCAATAGGCCCAGGGCCGCTTTTCGCTCCGAGGTGAGACGCTTGTTTTCCTCTTCGGATACCAATCGGATCACGGCATCCGGCTCCGCTGCTCCACGATCCAGGCATGAAATCCGCGCTGTAAGGCCCGAGCATCATGCAATGCGTGATGCCGGGGATGTGCAGCGAAGTAGGTATCTTCAGCCCGACCCCAGACAACTACCACGACCATAGCCTCAAGGCTCAGGCGGGGCTGGCTCACCAGATGCGCACCGGCGTCGCCCAGAACCCAGAGGAGCAGATCCAGGTCGGTGGGGCTGTCACAGGCGATAGTCGGCGGTTTATGCAACCGGTTCAGTTCCAGTCGGACCCGAAGGATTACCTTGGCGCCGGAGCCCTTCCCGAGAGTCACCGGAGGGCAAGCTTCGTTAAAGCGCGTTACCGTCGGATCTGTTTCCAGAACCGCCCAGTGATCGAAGTTCGGCTGGCCGTAGAGATAGACAGCACGGTCTACCTTCAAGGAATACGGCGTGTACAAATTAACCGTGAGGCGACTTCGGTAGGCCTCCGGTTCGGGCGTTGCCAGTAGCTCGTCCTTGATACCCATGTACGACTCCTTGTCGTACAAGCTGCAGAGCCACTATACGCCTCTGCCAAAATGTCGCAAACCTTGGTATCTGGCCCCCCACTCCAATCCGGTGCTATGGACTGTATATCTTATTATTTTCCAACAAGATACTCCGTCATTTTTGTCTGCACCGTTCCGTCTTTGGCTGCTACCGTCTCCAGCGACGCCTCGCGTCTCGACGAAGAGCTTTGAGTGACCTCGACCATGTCTCCATCCGATGCGATATGTTATTTGGGCAGCAAGACATCCTGCGCAGACGGCAGTCTCGGACCTCTGCTGATCGACTATACGGGCACGCTTTCAGACGAAGCACGTTAGACGTCGTTAAAAGTTGCTAGGCATTCCCTGCTGGAGTAGGCATGGAACGGAGCAGTCCCTGCGTCGCCCGACCCAGTCTCGTGAAATGTGCGGTAGGCGTCCGCGGCCATCACGCATCGACAAATCGCGTTCCTCCGTCTCGCTATTCGCGGCCTTCAGTTGAGCTTGACCGCGAAGCCTTGGAAGTCGGAACGGGCTACCACCTTTTAACAATCATTAACGTGCATCCCGCATAGGAGGCTCGTAGCATGAACTGGAGCACAGGCAAGGTGTACGTATCGAACACACTGGCGCATCTCCTCCGCCCGCACCGGGCACCTCCCCCGCGCCAGTTACCTGCCGGATTTCGCCTTCGCGGAATCCGGCTTTTTTTGCCCGGCAGTTCTGTCAATCGGGGATCTACACCTTACGAACCGTGCTTGGCATCCTGGCGATGCTTGGTCGTATCGCGCTCCAGAACGTCCAATTGCTCCAGCGCGGCCCGCCAAAGCCGGCTGTCCTTGTCACCGCCGAATCGTGACATCATCGAACGCAAGGCATCCAGGGCCTCACCGATTGCCTGACGGCTTGCCCGGCATTCCGCCAAAGACATTGCAATGCGCAGGCTCAGCGAAGCTGCTCCCTGCCGTTCCGCAAGTTCAGTCGCTTCGAGAAACGTGGATTCCGCGAGCAGCGAGAACACGCTGGAGCGGGCTTGCAACGCCGCCTTCACTCTCAAGATCTCCGGGAGCCAATAGAAACCTCCCCGCCTGACGATCGCGCACCTGGCGCTATCGATCAGTTCGAGGCCTTCCTCAACCCGTCCGAGCATCAGAAGGCCTTCGGCAAGAGCGCACTGGTTCAGCGCCGTCGATACCTGGTAAGAACCGCTCATTAGAGCGAGGCTGGCGGACAAATGCTCAATGCCTTCGGTTACACGGCCCTGCCCGATTCTAAGCTCACCCAAAAGAATGCGGCTGACCGCAGCATGTGGCATGAGTGAATACTGGGTGGCGTAGCGCAACAGATCGGCGACAATGGACTCGGCGCGCGACCAGTCTCCGTTCCAAGTGAAAACTTGCCCTGCCCAGGTCAGGGCGACACAGATTGTCACGGGGTGCCCGAGCTCGATTGCCTCGGCGATCGTCTTTTCGGCTTCTTCCACCCCTCTCCGGTGAAACCCGCTTAGCCAAAGGCTCCGTGCCAAACCGGCGAGGGCCCTGATCCGATGATCGTAGAGTCCATAGCCGACGATGTAATTCCGGGATGTGCGATGCAGGGGCCTTGAAGCCACCTCGCAATAGAGAATTGCTTCCGCCTGACTTCCGATGAAGTGCAGCGCGATTCCCATGAACCAATCCGACAAACCAACCATTTCCTCATTACCTGTGGAACCCGCGACGACGGCACTACTCCGTGCCATATCGAGAGCCGCAGCCAGTTCACCCCTGCGGTAGTAGTAGATGATCAGGGATCCTATAATTCGAAGTTGGCAATACTTCTCTCCAAGGTCTTTGGCAATCTCCAGGGAGCGCTCCAATTCCACGCGATGCTGGTCCTTGGTGTCCTCAGTAAACATCAATGCCAAGCCATACGCCGCGCGCAGCTTCATTTCCCATTGAGATCCAGCCAGCCGAGGCGTCAGCGCAGCCAGCGCGCTCGCGGCCCAGCGCTTGCACTCGCCCCAGAGCGACATGTCCACGAACAAGGCTATAGCGGCAGCGCCGAGCTTTACGCCCAAGTCGAGGTCGCCGCCCGGCGCGAAGCACCACTCCAGTGCCGTCCGAACGTTACTGACATTCTCTTCCGTGCAGACGGACATCGATTCAAGTTCGCCGAGTTCATCGTCCTTCTCGGCCTGTGCCATGATCTGGAACAGATACTGCGCGAAAGCATTCATTGCCGGATGCAGCTCAGCACCGTCGCGCAGCTTTTGACCAGCGTAAGCCCGAGTCGTGTCGAGCAAGCGGAAGCGGGTCTTCGTCTGGCTGAGATCAACGCTCAACAGGGACTTGGCAGCCAGCCCGGCGATCGCCTGCAGTGCGTCGGAATTGCGGCCGTTCAGCAGCGATCCGATGGCCTGGGCCGTTTCCATCGAGAAGGTGCCCGCCAGGATCGACAACCTCCGCAGTATCGCCTGCTCGGTGGGTGTCAGCAGCTGATAGCTCCAGTCCAGCATCGCCCCCAGGGTCTGATGGCGTGGCGGGGCCGTCCTGCGGCCTTGGCCGTCGATGCGTAGATCTTCGCCCAGCCGGGCCAGGGTTCCCTCGATGCCGAAGGCCGGGACCCGGCCCGCAACGAGCTCGATCGCCAAGGGCAGACCGTCGAGACGCCGGCAGATGTCGCAGGCGGCGTCAGCGTCCTCATCACGCAGTTCGAATCCATGGACCGCCATCCTTACCCGATTGACGAAGAGCTGCGTTGCCGGGTAAGCCATGGCGGTGACAGCGTCGATGCCCGTCGGCGCGGGCGGTGGGGTCGGCAGAGGCGGCAGCCTGACCACGAGCTCCCCTTCGACCCTCAGCGACTCGCGACTGGTCAGCAGCAGGTGAACATTCGGAGCCTCCAGGAACAACGCCTCGGCGATCCGTGCGGCCACATCGATCACATGCTCGCAGCTGTCCATGACCAGCAGGAGACGCTGGTCGTGCACCAGGGCGATCAGGCCCTTGATCGGATCAGACGTGGGCGCGGTCAGTCCGAAGAGAGAAGCCAGGGTTGCAGGAACCAGCGAAGCATCTCTCAGGGCCCCGAAATCGACAAAACGGACCGCGCCATCGAATGCAGGTAAAAGCACGTGTGCCGCGGCCACCGCCACCGTGGTCTTGCCGACGCCGCCCGGGCCGACCACGGTGACGAAACGGCAGGCCGTCAGCCGCTCGGCGACCATGGAAATCTCGCTGTCGCGTCCCAGAATGTCGGCATGTTGCGCCGGCAACCGGAGATTGGTGTCGGCTCCCACAAAATTGTGCCGGAGCTCGGCCGCCCGCAGCCGGGTCACGCCGCCGACAAAGGCATAGCCCCTCCCCTGCACCGTGGCCAGATATCGATCGCCGTCCCCGCTTTCAGCCAAGGCGCGCCTCAAGGCATTTATTTGAAAACGGAGGTTGCCCTCCTCGATGACGAGATTGGCCCAGACATGCTCGATCAACGCCGCTTTGCCGACCACATCCGGCGCGTTGGCAATCAGGCAAAGCAGCACATCCAGTGCCCGATCTCCGATCTTGACGGGATTGCCGTCGCGCTCAAGCCGTCTCTCGCCTGGAATCAGGCGAAAAGGGCCAAACTGGAGGACCTCGCCAGCGGACCAGTCCCCGGGTCGGAGTTGCTTAGGCATGACTTGTTGTCACTAGCACACGACATTTATGACACTAGCATACGCCGCTCGTGGGCGGCGAGCAGTCGTGTGTGGACTCGATCAGGACTTCCTTCAACTAATTTTCTCGTCGGTCGGGAAGCGGCGGCACATCCACCCCGCCGCCCCCGGAATGACCCGGAATCTCAATTCGCTGCCGAACTCTCGTCGCCGCGCAGTATCGACCCGGTGGCGAAGGTCAGGGGGCTGTGAGAGGTCATGGCATCGGACCGGGCGGCACCAGATCGGCTTGCGCCTGCGCCAGAGCTGTTTCTTCGCTGACCAGGCTGGTATAGGTGCCAACGCCAAAGCGGTAAGGGTCCAGCGCCGGGGGGGTAGGCTAATTGCGAGGTGTTCGAACTGCGATCCGCGCATTACGAAGCATGCCTGGATTCCCGGGGAGGTTTGTCCGTGCGCCGCTCGAGGTCATCCAACTGCTCCCGCGCGGCCAGCCAAAGTCTGCTGTCCTGGTCACCGCTGTATCGTGAGATCATCGAGCTCAAAGCACCTACTGCCTCATTGACTCTACCGCGGCTCGCCCGGCATTCCGCCAAAGACATTGCAATGCGCAGGCTCAGCGATGCTGCTCCCTGCCGTTCCGCAAGTTCAGCCGCCTCGAGAAACGTGGCTTCCGCGAGAAGCGGGACCTCACCGAGGCGGGCTTGCAATGCTGCCTTGACTCTCAAGATTTCCGGAAGCCAAAAGGAGCCTCCCCGCTCTACAGTCACGCGCCAAGCGCTATCAATCAGTTCGAGTCCTTCCTCAACCCGCCCGAGCATCAAGAGTCCTTCGGCAAAGTAACACTGGTTCAACACCGTCGATACCTGGGAAGTGAGGCAGGCGGACAAATGCTCAATGCCTTCGGCCGCACGACCCTGCCTGATTCTCAGTTCTCCAAGGAGCAACCGACTGATTGCAGCATTTGGCAGGAGCGAATACTGGGTAGCATAACGTAGCAGGTCGGCGGCGACAGACTCCGCGCGCGACCAATCGCCGTTCCAGATGAAGACCTGACCAGCCCAGATCAGCACGATACAATTTGTCACAGGGTGCCCGAGTTCGACAGCCTCGGCGATTGACGCTTCGGCTTCCTCAACCCCTTTACGGTGAAATCCGCTCAACCAAAGGCTCCGCGCCAGGCCACCGCGAGCTCTGATCCGATAATGATCGTAAATCCCATGGCCAATGATGCGGCTCCGGGACGCGCGACGCAGGGGGCTGGCGGCCGTCGCGCAATAGGGGATTGCTTCCGCCTGGTTTCCGATGGCGTGCAGCGACGTGCCCAGCAACCAGTCGGACAACGCAACCATTTCCTCGCTGCCTGACGAGCCTGCGACGATGGCGCTGCTCCGGGCAAGGTCAAGAGCCGTCGCCAGTTCACCCCTGCGATGGCAGTAGAGGATCAGGGAGCCCATCACGCGAAACTGGCAATTCCTGTCTCCAAGCTCTTTGGCGATCTCCAGGGACCGGTCCAATTCCACGCGATGTTGGTTCTTGGTGTCCTCGGTAAACATCAATGCCAAGCCGAGCGCACCACGCAGCTTCATCTCCGATTGAGAGCCGGCCAGCCGGGGCGTCAACGCGGCCAGCGCTCTCGCGGCCCAGCGCTTGCACTCGCCCCAGAGCGACAGGTCTACAAACAACGCCATAGCGGCAGCGCCGAGCGTTACACCCAGGTCGAGGTCGCCTCCCGGCGCGAAGCACCATTCCAGTGCCGTCCGAACGTTACTGACATTCTCTTCCGTGCAAATGGACATCGATTCAAGGTCGCCAAGCTCATCGTTCTGCTCAGCCTGTGCCAGGACCTGGAAGAGGTATTGGGCGAGAGCCTTCATCGCCGGAGACAACTCGGCACCGTCGCGCAGCTTTTGAAAGGCGTAAGCTCGTGTGGTGTCGAGCAAGCGGAAGCGGGTTTTTGCCTGATTGAGATCAACACTCAACAGCGACTTGGCAGCCAGCTCGGCGATCGCTGGTATTGCGTCGGAATTGCGTTCGTCCAGCAACGATCCGATGGCCTGGGCCGTTTCCATCGAGAAGGTACCTGCCAGGATCGACAGGCGCTGCAATATCACCTGCTCAGCCGGTGTCAGCAGCTGATAGCTCCAGTCCAGCATCGCTCCCAGAGTCTGATGGCGCTGCGGGGCCGTCCTGCGGCCTTGGCCATTGATGCGCAGATCCTCTCCCAATCGGGCCAGGGTCCCTTCGATGCCGAAGGCCGGGATCCGGCCTGCAGCAAGCTCAATCGCCAAAGGCAGGCCGTCGAGGCGCCGGCAGATCTCGCAGACGGCCGCGGCATCCTCATCGCGTAGCCTGAATCCCTGCATCGCCATGCTCACCCGTTTGACAAAGAGCAGGGTTGCCGGGTAGGCCATGGCAGTAACCGCGTCGATGTCTCCCGGAGTCGGCGGGGCAGGCAGCGGCGGTAGCCTGACCACGAACTCCCCTTCGACTCTCAGCGACTCGCGACTAGTCAGCAGCAGGTGAACATCCGGAGCCTCCAGGAACAAGGCCTCGGCGATCCGTGCCGCTACATCGATGACATGCTCGCAGCTGTCCATGACCAGGAGGAGGCGCTCATCATGAAGCAGGGCAACAAGGCTCCTGATCGGATCAGATGTGTGCGCGGTCAGTCCGAAGAGAGAAGCCAGGGTGGCGGGGACAAGCGAAGCGTCTCTCAGAGCCCCGAAATCGACAAACCGGACCGCGCCACCGAACGCCGCTAAAAGTACATGGGCCGCGGCCACCGCCACCGTGGTCTTGCCGACACCGCCGGGCCCGACCAAGGTGACGAAACGGCAGGCCGTCAGCCGCTCGGCAACCATGGCAATCTCGCGGTCGCGCCCCAGAATGCCGAAATGTTGCGCCGGCAGGCGGAGGTTGGTGTCGGCTCCCACAACATTGGGCTGGACCTCAGGTGCCCGCAGCCGGGTCACGTTGCCGATAAATGCATAGCCTCTGCCCTGCACCGTGGCCAGGTATCGATGGCCATCACGACTCTCGGCCAGGATGCGCCGCAGGACATTGATTTGAAATCGGAGGTTGCCCTCCTCGACGACGAGATTCGGCCAAACGTGCTCGATCAACGCCGCTTTGCCGACCACAGCAGGCGCGTTGGCGATCAGGCAAAGCAGTACATCTAGCGCCCGATCCCCGACCTTGACCGACTTCCCGTCGCGCTCAAGCCGCCTTTCGCCTGGAATCAGGCGAAAAGGGCCAAACTGGAGGACCTCGCCTGCGAACCAGTCCCCGGGGCGGAGTTGTTGAGACATGGCTCGTGACATTAGCACATGCCTCCAATAGCCTGCAGGTGGCGTCGTACATTCCTGACGAGGCCGTCATTGATCTGATTGCCTTGACCATCGGGAAGCGGCAGCGCCCCCACCCTGCCACCCCGGACGGACCCGTCTCAGTTCATCGACGGCCTCTCGTCGCCGCGCAGGATCGATCCGGTGGCGAAGGCCAGGGCGCTGGCCGAGGTCATGGCATCGGATCGAGCGGACGCCAGATCGGCCTGCGCCTGCGCCAAGGCTGTCTCTTCGTTGACCAGACTGGTGTAGGTGCCGACGCCGTGGCGGTAAGCATCCAGCGCGGAGTCGTAGGCTGATTGCGAGGCGTCGACCAGCGCGGTGGCCGCGGCACATTCGGCGAGGCTGGTCTTCAGGTTGTCGTACGCATCGCGCACCTGCTTGATCGCCGCATCGCGAGCCTGCTCTAGTCCCGCGCGGGCACCGGCAAGTTCGGAATTGGCCACCGCATCGCGGGCTTTGCGCAGTCCGCCGTCGAACAGGGGCAGACTCACCATTACTCCGATGTCGCCGCCGGGTTTGTCCACCGAATACCAGGGGCTGCCCTCCGAACGCAGGTCGCCGAGATTCTGATAGGCGTGCCCGGCGAGCGCGACTGTCGGATAGTGGCTAGCGCGCTCCTTCTGCACACCGGCTTCTGCGGCCCGCACCTTGCCCAGCGATGCCACCACATCGGGACGGCTGGACAACGCATCCCGCACGTATCGATCCACCGTGCTTTCCGGCAGATTGGGCAACGGCTGCTCCGAAGCCTCGGCGATTTCCATCGGAACACCGGGATCGACGCCCATGCTGTTGATCAAGGCCTCGTACGCGGCATGCTCGGCACCAATGGCGCGCTCCCGATTGAAGCGCGCCTGCGCGGTCTGGCGCTTGGCTTGTGCCAGATCGACTGTGGTAGCCAGGCCATTCTTGCGCCGCTCCGTCACGGCATCCTCCACCACCATCGCAGTCTTCAGCGACTGTTCGGCGGCGCGCAACTTGCCGCGGGCGGCGCTGAGGGCGTAGTAGTCACGGCTAACGGTGAAAATCAGCTTCTGGTGCGCGCCGGTGAAGGCGACGTTGGCAACGAACGAATTTTCCCTGGCGGCATTCACGGCGCCCGCGCGTCCGCCGAAGTCGAACAGCAACCACTTCAAGGCCAGTGCCGGCACCAGTTCGCGCGTGTCGGAGGTGAAATAGCCTTTCGGGATGAGGGTGGCGGGGATCGGCAGCGGCGTGTGCTGGTAACCGCCAAGCACTTCGGCCGACAACTGCGGGGCATAGGCGCTTTCCGCCAGGCCGACCGCAAGAGCCGCCTGGCGGGCTTGTTCCCAGGCCTGCCGCGTTTCCGGGTTGCTACGTTGGGCCATATCGATCAGCTCCGGCAGCGCATACTGCTGACCCGGTTGCGGCAAGACTCTGTCGCCCGACTGCCCGGCACTGCCGGCAGGCGCCACTTGCGGTATCGGCCAGGGAACTTCCGCTCGCGGCGGAGCCAGCTTCAACTCGTCAGTGGCGCAGGCGCCCAGCAGCACGACCCCCACCCAGGGAGTCCGTGTCCACAACCGGAACCAGGTACTAGAGCGCATGGACACGCACCTGATTCAGGCCGGCCAACAGCAGTTGGCGTGCCTGGAGTCGCGAACGATCCGTGAGCGACGCTTGTGCAGCCTGGGGATTCGGCATCGCACCCGGTGCTGTGTCCGGCTTCGGCACTTCACGCAGCGGCGATACCTCGCTTTTCTCCGTCATGGCCTGGGCGTATTCCTCCAGCCAGTCTGCTGCGTCCCGATCCAGGGTGCAGGGCGCCTGTTCAGTCGACCTCGCCTCGATCTCGGCAACGACGAAGGCACTCGCCGCTGCGGTTTCCATATCGTCCAGAGCCTTTTGCGCCAATACCGCGTCGGCGGCCTGGGACACCGCGCCGTGTTCGAACAGGGAGATCGATAGAAGCTGCCTGGCTTTGGCGACGGCTTCCATCACGGCCATCCGCTGACCTGGCTGCGCCGGCAGGTCCCGCAGCAATTCGGCAAGACCATGGGCAATGCGCCCCAGGGCCGCTCGTGCTTGCGCCGCGGCACTGACTGGCCAGGCGACACTGAACACCAGCGACATCAGCACATTGCCCAGCAGGATGCCGACGACACGATCACGCGGCGCGGTCAGATCATCGGTGGGAGCATAGCCCTGCAACACCGTCAGGAAGAACGCGAAAGCCATCTGTGCGCCGCAATAGGAAAGTCGTGGGCTGCTGGTCGATATCCAGGCGCCGCCCAGGGAAGCTACGGCGATCAGCAGACATAGCTGGCCGATGTCGGTCATCCAGGGCATGACGAAGACCACACACAAGCCACCCAGCAAGCCGCCGATGAGGGCGCCGCTCAGGCGCAGGGTCAACTTGTGCACGGTCTCGCCGAAAGTCGTCAGTGCGACAAAGAAGCAGGTCACCACGCAGGTACGGATTCCGGGCCAGGCCAGGCCGGTATAGATGATGTAAGCAGCCATCGCCGCAATGGTGGTCTTGAGCGCGAACAAGGCATGATCGCGATTGCTGAAAGCGCCAGCGGCCGGCGGCTTCGCAGCCTTGGCGGCGCTGGAAACTTCCGGCGCAGCGAGCCGCCGTTCCAGGCCGTCAGCCAGGCGGCGCAGAGCGCTGGAGATCGCCATCACCACGGGCAGCTGATCGGATGCGAGCGAAGCAAGCTGATCCTGCTTGGGAAGCAGCGGCGCGATGTCAGGCGCCGTGTTTGCTTCAAACGCAGAGCGGCAGATGGCGCATGCCAGTGCCAGTTGCTGCCTCACTTCGGATGGAGTCCCAGGCGGCAGCAGGGTCGAAAGCGTCAACAGCTCACCCAGGATTTCGATCAGCGTCTGGTCGGCCTGCGACTTGCCGCGCAGACCGCGATCGAGCAGCGCCGCGCGCTTGCGCAGTTCGGCCAGTTCCGGCACGTCGGCCAGAGTGCTGGCGGAAGCCTTGCCGTGACGCAGCACGTGGGCCAGTTCGTCCAGCAGCTTGAGGGCGCTGATGCGGGCCAGTTGCGCAGGCTTGCGCCCGAAAAACAGGTCTACCAGCACCGTGATCACCACCGGCAGCATCACCACAATCCATAGCCACAGGATGAGACGCACCAATGCTTCCAGGTTTGGAATGCTGTCGATCAGAGTCTGCGTGATGACCACCACAAAGCCGGACAGGAATGCCATCGGCCCCAACGCCAGCACGCGCGACAGGTACATGCCGATGAAAGTGGCGCCCGCCATCAGCGGCAAGCGCAGCGCCGGCTCCGAAGCAGCCAGTGCGTACAGCGCAATGCTCAGGAACAGCGAAAACGTGGCTGCGGCACCGGCGACGACGCCGGTCAGCAGGGTGCTGGTCGCCTCCCGCTGGCTGGCCATGAAGACCAGGTAGGCAGCGTAGGCCGTCTCGGGAATCTGGAACACCATGCAGACGGCGACCACGACCGTACAGCACCCCGCGATCCGCACCGTCGCGGCGAAGCGGCCCTGCCAGGGCGCCAACTCCTCCCGCAGAAACGACAGCAGCGGCCAGGCGGGCGGAGCTATTTCAGGGATGCTGCTCATGACTGACCCGGATGGATACGGTGGCACCGACCCGCATGACATCGGCAGGCGCGTCGTCCAGCAGGATGCGCACGGGGAAACGTTGGGCGACCACCACCCAGTTGAGCGTGCGGCTCACCGCCGGCAAGTCCGGCCCCAGCCCGTTCTCGGGACGAACTCCCCAACCCAGGCTTTCGACATGCCCCTTGAGGGCGCGATTGCCGCTCCACATCAGCCAGACTGCGGCAGGGTCGCCGATCTGGATCTGCGGCAGTTCGGTTTCGCGGAAATCGCCGACCGCATACCAGCGATCGGCCTTGATAAGGGTGAACAGCGGATGCCCGGCGGCGGCGAATGCACCTTCGGCGATGCTCAGGCTCACCACCAGCCCGTCGAACGGAGCTAGGACTTTGGTGTTGCGCAAATCACGCTCGGCCAGAGCCACGGCCGCTTGAGCAGCTTCGAACTGTGCGCTCAGACTATGGGTATCGCCGACCGCCTGATGGGCCTGGGCCGCCTGCTGCACCACCGCCGACAGCGCGACTTCCGCCGTTTGCTCGTTGGTACGCACCTCGTCGATCTGCTGTTCGGTGACGTAACCCTTCTCCAGCAGGGGTTCCAGACGGCCACGACTGTCCCGCGCCAGCTTCAGTTGCTCGCGGGCACGGCGCACCTGGTCCGCGGCGGCGTTCGCGCCCGAGTTCTGGGATTCCACTTGGCGTCCGGTAAGGTCGATCTGCGCCAGCAGCGAATCCGCCTGCCCCCGCACCTGCTTCAGGCGCAGCTCGTATGGCTCGGGGTCGATCTGGAACAGGACGTCACCCTTTTTGACGCGCTGATTGTCACGCACCGTGATCGCGATAATCCGGCCGCTCACCTCCGGTGCAATACCGGCGGTATCGGCATAGAGGTAGGCATTCTGGGTGCGGGGGCGATGATCAAGGCGGTTCAGCCCCCACCACACCATGCCGATGGTCAGGGCCAGAACGGCGATCATTACGAAACGACCGGACCATGCCGGAGCGAATTTCATGCCGTGCCCTCCCTGCCCCGATTCATCAACCGATCCATGTGAGCCATAGCGCAAAGGAAAGAGCCACCGCGAGCGCCAGATACACCAGGATGGGTACCGGCACGCTCTTGCCGACACCCGCGGCGTTCAGAACCTCGCGTACCAGAATGGACCCGAAAAGGCCGACCAGGGCACAGATCAGCCAAGACGGGAAATAAGAACCCAGGATGTTCTGCGAGGGGGCGCCGCTGCAGCCTGCGAGCAGCCCCGTGCAAATAGAGGTCGGCAACCACCGGGATTTGGCGATGAGCATGGGTGCCTAGACGTGCAGGAATATCGTCATGCCGAGGAAGCAGAACACCGCGATCAAAAGCTCCGGCACAAGCGAAGTGACGCGACCGGATTGAATCGGTCTGTCCACCATCGAGGTCCTATCGGCCGAGGTGGGGGACGGTCGGGCTCTAATGAGGCTCAGGTACAGGGCGATAACGCGGACCTGAAGCCGGGTTGAAATCCGGGGGTGCATCGATTCCTCCATTCCGTGGTCGGTTCATATCGCGGCCAGCCCTGCCATTTGCCTCGAAGATTCAGCTTGCAGCTATCCGGCAAGTGCACAGCTTCCTGGAAGCCGAGCTGGTGCCGTGCTCACGAAACGATGCGCCAGACCGATGGAGCTTTACCCCTCATCAGAGGGCCTCATTCGGAGCGCAGCATCACGCATAAATCCCATGGATGGATCTTAGAGGCGAGCGAAGGATGGAGCATGTTAATTGTTGTTAGAAGGCCTTACTGACTGGCTCGATACCTGCGACCACCTCTTCGTGAGGCTTCGAATTATTTTGACGCGTGTTCGGGGCCCGCTTATGCTGTTTTGGCATTTGCCAAGAGAGATCGAGGAGCAGAACTTCCAGCCCCGAGCGTCGGCGAATGTCCGAGTGACACGCCTTGTCCGCCTTTGGTCTGTTTCGACAGCGTCATTCGATTTCCGGCGGCCTCCTTCATGTGCATGGATTTCAATGCGTTCCAAACAGACAATTCGAGCAGCGGCATGGGACCAGGGAGAAATACTCTGCTTTGGTCCGTTCCGCCTCACGCCCGCGGAGCGCAAGCTCGAACGGGGTAGTGAACCGGTCCGTCTGGGCGATCGCGCTTTCGATATCCTGCTGCTCCTTGCTGCCAATCCTGCCGAGGTCGTCACCAAGACGGCGTTGCTGGAGAACGTATGGCCGGACCTGGAGATCGATGAAGGAAACCTCCGCTTCCAGATTGCGATGATCCGACGCGCGCTTGGAGAAGGCGCAACTGGAGAGCGGTATCTGGCTACTGTGCAGGGGCGTGGCTATTGTTTCGTCACACCAATATCGCGCGCGCGCGAAGCATCAGCCCCTGTCGCCCGCTTTGAAGGCCATGCCCCGGAAGAATTGCTACGCCGCCACTTCAGAATCATCGGGCGCGACGACGAACTCAAGGCACTTACCGTGTCGCTGCTGCAAAAGCGGTTCGTGAGCATCGCCGGCCCGGGAGGAATTGGAAAGACTACCCTTGCCGTGGCGGTGTCGCACGCATTGTCGAACAGGTTCGATGGAGAGGTTCGATTCCTCGATCTTTCGCACCTGTCGGACCCGGCGCACCTTGCAACCACCCTGGGATTCATGTTTGGGCTACCGGGAGGTACCGTCGATCCGGTTGCCGGGCTGGTGAAGTTCCTGAAGGACAAGCGGATGCTGCTCGTGTTCGACAGCTGTGAGCATGTCATTGAAGAAGCCGCCAGAATAACCGAGGCTCTCTGGTCTCAAGCGCCGGACATCCACATCCTGGCGACGACGCGCGAGCGCTTGAGGGTCGAGGGAGAGTTCGTCCACCAGCTCGGGGCGCTGGCGACCCCTCCCGTGGACGAGCCTATGACCGAGGCCAGGCTTCTCGACTTTCCAGCCGCAAAGCTTTTTATCGACCGGGCGGCGATGACTGTAGGTGGAACGCAGCTGAGCGACGAAGAGTGCAGCGTCGTAGCCGACATCTGCACGCAACTGGACGGAAATCCCCTGGCCATAGAACTGGCCGCCGGCCGGGTCCACACCTTCGGGGTCAGTGGCATCGCCACGCTTCTGGGCGAGCCTTCTTCACAAGCTCTGGTCGGGAGGAGAACGGCACCGGTCAGGCACCAGACCATGATGGCCATGTTCGACTGGAGTCATCAGCTCCTTACGCCGATCGAAGCCGCAGTGTTTCGCAGGCTTTCGGCGTTTGTCGGACAGTTCTCGATGGATGCCGCACAGAACGTGGCCCGTAGTGACGATCTGGATGCAGCTCTTGTTGCCGAATCGCTGGCCAGCCTGGTTGCGAAATCATTAGTGACAGTGTTCTTTTCCGACCAGAACGCGCGATACCGCCTGCTCGATACGACGCGGTCGTATGCACAACACAAGCTGCGCGAGTGCTCGGAAGGTCCGGGCGTCCTGTTGGCACACGCCCACTACTTCATCGGGGTCCTTCAGCGGGTTGATACCGACGTCGGGACCATCGACGGCCTGGAGGAGTGGGAGTGGTGCAAGCACAACATCGGCAATATTCGAGCGGCGCTGGAATGGTGCTTCTCCGACAAGACCTACGCCAGGACCGGTGTCGAACTGGCGGCTGAAGCCGCGGCCATATTCATTCAGATGTCGTTGTGGAGTGAATGCAAATACTGGTCCGAGCGCGCCCTTGCTCTTCTTGCGCCCGGCTCGGAATGGGCCCGTCCGGAAATGCGGCTGCGCGAGGCATTTGCCCTTTCCGCCCTGCCTACCCAGCCCGCGACGGACAGGATCCGCGGCGAGCTTACCAGGGGCCTGGAGATCGCCGAGTATCTTGGCGATCGATACTTTCAGCTCCGCATCACTGGAGCGCTCATCCAGTACTACCAGCATTGCGGATTGTTCGGACACGCAGTGGCGGTAGCTGAAAAGAGCGTGCTCATTTCCGGCGCAATCGGCGAATCGGATACGAGAGCATTATCGGATTGGTTCATGGGCATCACACTTCATCTGGCGGGGAAGCAAAGAGAAGCCATTCATTATTGTGAATCCGCGGATCGACCATTCCTCGCCAGCCGACAGGTGCAAGTCATGGAATGCGGAGGGTACGACTACTGGGTCAAAGCGAAGGCCGCACATGCCAGAAGCCTGTGGCTGCACGGATATTGCGTCGAAGCACTACATCGGGCCGAAGAAACTATTGCAACCGCCAATGAGGTGGGTTATCCGGCTGTTACCTGCATAGCGCTTAACTGGCTCGCCCCAATGTTCATCTGGCACGGCAACTGGGACCGTGCCGAGGTCGTCATCAGGACCCTGTTGAATCAGGCGGAGAGATTTGGCCTTGCGGTATTCAATGCCATGGGGCACGGCTTTTTGTGCGAATTGATGTTGAAACGCGGCGGCGGGCCGGAATGTCTCGACCGCTTGCGCTGCCATATCGAGTCTCCGAAAAATGAATTCAGGTCGCGAGATGCCACGTTGATGTGCGCCTTGGCCGACGGGCTATTCCAGCACGGCTGCCATGCGGAAGGGCTGGCCTGTATCGACAAGGTGCTCACCTGGGTATCCAGTCACGGCGGGGAGCACCATAACTTGCCGGAAATGTTGCGCGTCAAGGGCGACCTGCTCGCTGCGGCAAAAGGAACCGATTCCGTACAAGCCCAGAAATGTTTTTCCGAAGGGTTGAGTCTGGCGCGCCGCAACGGTGCCTTGTCGTGGGAGCTTCGCCTGACGCTGTCACTGGCCACGTTGCATCAGGCGCGGGGCGAGATCGACCGGTCCCGGGCGGCCATCCGTGCAGTTCTCTCCCGCTTCGATCGGGGACAGGACAGCGCCGATCTTCGAGTAGCGAGGCGTTTGCTTGCCGGTCAAAAAAAGATCGCATAGCGCTGCTGGCCATGCAGGATGGAAGACGGTCGGGTCGAGACATTTACACGGCCCTGATGTCGGCAGTGGCAATGTGCCTCCCCCGGTGGGTTACCAGGTGAAAGCCACCCAAGTGCCGAGGTAGTCGAGATCGTGCCCGTGCGCGGCGACGACGGCGTCGCTGGCGAACAGGTGCACGTAGGACACGGTGCAGGCCAAGTGGCGCCCCGGCTTCCAGTCGACCGCCGCTTCGGCGGTATTGCCGATGTAGCGTGAGCCGCCTCCTGTGGAGCGCAGCTCGATATTGCCGCTGGGGCCATAGACGCCGTCCTTGACGCTGTAGCGCCACAACGCGTCGGCCGCCAGGGTGGCGGTAATGGACTTGGCCGGCACCAACTGCAAGGAGGGATGCAGATCGGCGACGTTGGTCGGCCGAATGATGCTGGCGTCGTTGAAATAGCCGGACTTGAAATACAGCGGGTTGAAGGCGCCGAAGCGCCCTTCCGGGCCGCGAGTGTCGCCGCTGGCGATATCAGCCTTGAAGCCCAGGCGCGGTCTCCACGGCAACGACCTGAAGGTGTAGCCGGTGTCGGTGGCCAGAGTCCAGGCGAAGATCTCGCGGTCGCCGAAGCGGCCGAACTGCAGCACCGGCTCCCAGTCATAGCTCCAGCCGCCCGAGTTGCCGGACAGGCGCGTACCGACGGTGTGCCGCAGCTCGCTGGCGGTACCGGCGATGTAGGTGGCGCTGGCGTAGCGTGCGCCGAGGTAGTAGGCGTCGATCGTGGTGGGCCAGCGCCCGCCGGTCGGCAGCACGGCATAGCCCCCCCAGAAGTCCTGGCCGTCGTTCTCACCGTCGAGGCGATACTTGTTCTCCTGGCCCGGGCGCACCGCGAAGAGGTAGAACCGCGCCGCACCGCTGGCGCCGATCAGCTGGACCCCATCGAACTTGAACGGCAGGTTGGGAGCGGCGCGTGTCGCCACCAGGCGACCGGAGCCGTAGCTCATCTCGAACCGCCCCGCCCTCGCGGTCAGCCGCGGCCCCTCGGGCGAAGGGTCACCGAAGATGTAGTCGGCGAAGCCCTGCTGCAGATCGATCGGATTCTGGTTTACCGACGGGGCCTGTTTCTGCTGGTCGAACTGTAGGCCGGACAGGCCCTGCGCGAAGACACGCAGGCGTTGGTTCACGTGCAGGTCCGCACTCACAGCGATGCGTTGCAGCAGGTAGGACTGGTTCGGCAGGGGTCCGGTGCCGAAACCAGCCTGGTGCAGGTTTTCATAGCGCTCGCGCAACTCGCCGCCGAGGCTGAGATAGCTCTGCTGATCGGAGGCGCTGAGCGGGATGTACTTGATCGGGTCGAACCAGTCGCCGCGATTGCGCGGATCGGCGAGGTAGTCGTAGCGCTCGTTGTAGCGCAGCAGCGTGTAAGGCGGCGGGTTCGGATCCGGCGCCGCCTGCGGCACGTACTCCGACAGGATCGATTCGGAGGGATCGACCTTAGGCACCGACAGGTCGGCCGGCGCTGCCGCCGCGCCGAACACGGGCAGCAGCAAGACGGCGACCAGGCTGGCGTGACGCTGGGTCATCCGGCTCGCGCTCAGTGCGCTTTCACGTCGTGGATTTCCGCGATGTAACCGCCGGGGAACTGCACCACGGCGGTGTCGCGGTCGCCGACGTCGACGGGCCCGTACAGCAGCCTGGCTCCAGAAGCCTTGGCCTTGTCCAGCGTACCGGCTAGGTCCTTGGCTTCGTAGCCGGTCATTTCCCAGCCGAAGGGATACGGCAGGTGGCCATCGGTCACCATCACCTGCATCTTGCCGAACACAGATTCGAGGCGGATGCGGCGATAGGTCTCGCCGGGACGCCCGATCTCGCCGGCATTGACTTTCCTGTCATCCGCCGACACCTTGCCGCCGGAGAACTTGAGGAAGCTGCGCACGAAGGCGTCGGCGCGGTCCGCCGAGACATAGATGCGGTTGTCCGGCACCGTGTCGAGCGTGCCGTAGGACGGCGCGGTGAAGTGCCAGTAGAGCTGCATGTTGATGCCGCCCGGCCAGCGCACTACCGCGTCATAGCCGATCGGGTCCTTGAATTTGTCCACGATCACCTCGGCGCCGGCGACGCGCGCCGCCTTCACAGCCTGGTCCAGGTCGGTGACCAGGTAGCCGTTGCGCTCGTAACCGAATGGCCAGGGGATCGGCGTCTGGAACGCGAAAGTGGACAGCGTGCCGGCCGGCGTCCAGACGTACTGGGCCTGGGTGCTGCTGTCCACCGGCATGATGTTGGCGGTGATGCGCGGCGAAGGCTTGCCGCCGAAGGTGGCGGTGAAGCTGTTGACGAAGGCGTCGTAGTGATCAGCGTTGTCGATGTAGACGTGGGTGGTATCGTACTGCGGCCCCACGCCGACGCCGGCATCCTTCATCTTGTCTTTGCCGAATGCCGGGGTGGCCAAAAGCGCGGCGACCAGCACGAGGTGCAGGGCCCGATGTTTGGAAAGGTTCATGCGTTTGCTCCCGTTTTTGAGATGAAGACGGTCCTGGTTACGGCGATGCGCAGTTCCCACAGGATGACCAGTACGAAGCCGCCAATCAGGCCGAAGTGCTCGAGGAAAGCATTGAGATCGGCGAAGCGCTCCATACCAGTCTCGTGCCAGAATGGATGGCCGATGAAGGTGGCCAACAGGGTGAAGCCGGCCAGGGCCAGCGCGCCGAGCGCCGCCAGAGGTCCGTGCCAAAACAGCATCAGGGCCGAGCCGCCAAGCTGGGTTGCGATGGCGGCGACGGCGAACAGCGCCGGCGGTGACAGGCCGAAGTGCGCCTGCTCGGCGATCGCCGACTGGAAGTCGAGCAGTTTGCTGATGCCGCTGTAGATGAAGGCCACGCACAGGCCGCAACGCGCCAGCCAGTGAATGATCAGGATGGGTGATGGGCTCATGCTCGAATCTCGTCGAATGTGGGTTCCGCCTGGGAAGAAGCGGACATCAGAATGCCCAGCAGGAGCAGCCCAGCGCGCCCCAGAAGCCAGAGCGGTCCTCATCGGCCACCGGTGCGCCGCGCGTCCAGGCATGGTCGTGGCCGTGAACGCCGCAGGCGCTGGCGCAGCCGCAGGACGCGGACAGCGCGGCACCGGACTGCATCGGCGCTTTCCAGTAGCGGCTGCCGAAATTGGCCGGCGACCAGTCCGGCATCGGCGCCGGCAACCCCGGATCGAGGTCGCTGAACGCACCGTCGGCGTAGACAATGCGCCCGCCGACCACGGTCAGTACCGAGACGATCTGGCGGATGCGGTCCTCCGGCACGGACAGGTAGTCCTCGGACAAAAGCGCGAAATCGGCGAACTGGCCGGTGACGATCTGGCCCTTGAACCCTTCCTCGTTGGAGAACCAGGTGTTGGCTTGGGTATAAAGCTGCAGGGCGGTCTCGCGATCAACACAGTTGCCGGTCGGATACAGCGACAGGCCGCCGAGGGTCTTGCCGGTGCTGAGCCAGTACAGGGCGTTCCAGGGATCGTAGCTGGCGACGCGGGTGGCGTCGGTGCCGGCGCCGACCTTCACGCCCATCTCCAGCATGCGCTTGAACGGCGGGGTGCGCTCGGCCGCGGCGGCGCCGTAGCGCTCGACGAAGTACTCGCCCTGATAGGCCATGCGGTGCTGCACGGCGACGCCGCCGCCGAGGCGGGCGATGCGTTCCAGGTTGCGGTCGGTCACCGTCTCCGCATGGTCGAAGAACCAGTGGATGCCGGCCAGGGGAATGTCGCGGTCGACCTTCTCGAACACGTCCAGCGCGCGGCCGATGGTCTGGTCGTAGGTTGCATGCAGGCGCCAGGGCCAGCGCTTCGCCGCCAACACGCGCACCACGGCCTCCAGCTCGTCTTCCATGCTCGCCGGCAGCTCCGGCCGCGGCTCGCGGAAGTCCTCGAAGTCTGCCGCCGAGAACACCAACATCTCGCCGGCACCGTTGAGCTTGTAGAAGTCGTCGCCCTGCTGGTAGCGGTTGTTGTCGGTCCAGCCGACGAAGTCCGCGACCTCCTCCTTCGGCTTCTGCGTGAACAGGTTGTAGGCGATGCGCAGCGTGAGTTGCCCCTCGCGGTGCAGGGTATCGATGACCTTGTAGTCGTCGGGGTAATTCTGGAAGCCGCCGCCGGCGTCGATCACCGAGGTAACGCCGAGCCGGTTCAGCTCGCGCATGAAGTGGCGGGTGGAGTTGAGCTGGTATTCGTAGGGTAGCTTCGGCCCCTTGGCTAGTGTCGAATACAGGATGCCGGCGTTCGGCCTGGCAAGCAGCAGGCCCACAGGCTCGCCGCCGGAATTCTTGACTATCTCGCCGCCCGGCGGATTTGGCGTATCGCGGGTGTAACCCACGGCGCGCAATGCCGCCGCGTTGAGCAAGGCGCGATCATAGAGGTGCAGGATGAAAACCGGAGTATCCGGGGCCACCGCGTTCAACTCGGCGATGGTCGGCAGGCGCTTTTCGGCGAACTGCAACTCGGTGAAGCCGCCAACCACCCGCACCCACTGCGGCGCCGGCGTACGCGCGACCTGCTCCTTGAGCATGCGCATGGCATCGAGCAGCGAGGGCACGCCGTCCCAGCGTAGTTCCAGGTTGTAATTGAGGCCGCCGCGGATAATATGCAGGTGCGAGTCGATCAGGCCCGGGATGAGGCGGCGGCGGCGCGCGTCGATCACCTTCGTTCCCGCGCCGACGAAACGCAGTATCTCCTCGTCCCGCCCTACCGCCACCAGCACACCGCCGGCCACCGCCAGCGCCGTGGCCTGCGGATTGGAACGGTCGAGTGTGGTGATGCGTGCGTTGTGGACAACCAGCTCGGCGCGCGTGCTCATGGTGAATCTCCTGATTTCGTGGTCCCGCGTTCTGCACATTCGTGCGCGGCCCGCGGCAACCGGCCCAGCACGTGGTCGCCACACTGCCGGCTGACCCACGCGGCCGTGACCGGCTCGGGGCCCGACAAGCGCTTGGCCAGTGGGATTGCCTGTTCGCCGAGCAGGATGCCGAGCAGCCCAACTAAGGCGATCACCGGTGGCGCAGGCGAACGCACGTTGAGCAAGCTGTAGATGATGCCGACCAGAAGGCCGGCGCCCATGGATAAGACATAGGGCTTCATGATCATGATCCTTGGCACGATGTCCGCCGGCCGGCGGACATCGTGCCCGGTGGGCCGGTTCAACTACACCTTCATTCCCGGAACGATGTAGTCAGGTAGCTTGGTCGCCGGCGCCTTGTGCACCATGGTGTAGGCGTATTCCACACCGATGCCGTAAGCCCCGCAGTGCGCCTTGACGATATCCATCACGGAATCGTAGGTGTCGCGCTGGGCCCAGTCGCGCTGCCATTCCAGCATGGTCGAGAGCGCCGTAACCGGCTTGGCGCCAGCCTGGATCACCCGCTTCATGGCGTTGTCGTGAGCCAGCAGGCTGACGTCGCCGCAGCAGTCCTCGGCAACGTAAATCTCGTAGCCGTCGTGGATGGCCTGGATGGTAGGCAGCGCCACGCAGGTCTCGGTCCACAGGCCTGACAACACAATCTTCTTCTTGCCGGTCTTCTCAATCGCGGCAACGAAATTGCTGTCGTCCCAAGAGTTCATCGACGAGCGCTCGATCGGCGCCACGCCGGCCAGTGCGGCCAGCAGCTGCGGCCAGGTATTGCCACTGAAGCTCTTACTCTCCACGGTCGAAAGGACCACGGGCACGCCGAAAACTCTGGCGGCTTTGGCCAGCAGCACGTTGTTATTGATGATGGTCTGGCGGTCGTGACTGCTGACGCCGAATAGCATCTGCGGTTGCAGATCGATAAAAGCGACGACGCAGTTGTCGGGCGTCAGCAGACCCTTCTCGCTGCGCTTTGCCAGGCTGGATTTCTGGGGCATTGGAACTCTCCTTCAGTGATGCATGGGTCACTGGATCTTAGAAAGCTGGTCGGCGTAGCGCACGTTATTCGTTGTTAGATCGTGTCGGCTCCGGACCATCGGAAGCTGCGTGGCTCCTGACCGGAGTTACTTCGGAAGCAATATCTGAATTGCCTGGGGATGGACCGACGGGAGTGTGGCGCTGCTCGTTGGTATCAAAGATGCCGATCGGTGCGGGCCGATCATACGAATGTACTTTTCGACGGGCACGTTGGCAGTCATCAGGGATTGCCAAGTGTATTTGCATCCCTGTCAGCAGTGAATAGTCCTCTTGTGAATCAATCAGCTATGGACTTATGACGTCTAACAACGTCTAACGCGCCGAAGGCACGGTCAGGGTTCTATGATCAAACTCGGGCGCAGGGAGGGACCCAGTGCTTCCGTGAGGTCAGATTCGCCGGGAGCAGAAACATATGAGCCACAGATTGTCAGGAGTCGGGCAACGCCAGCCCCAGCGTCACTGCCGCGTGCGACCATGACCGCACCAGAGTACCCGAGTGAACCAGACGAACTGGAGACCATTAGCGATGGTATGTCTACAACCGGTTCGGATGCCTTCTCGTTCGGTCCCTTCAAGTTGTTTCCCGCGCGGCGCCTACTTCAACGTAACGGCGAAACCGTCAAGCTCGGCGGTCGCGCCTTCGATATTCTCGTGCTGCTGGTCAACCGGGCCAGTGAAGTTGTTGCGCATCGCGAAATTCACGCCACGGTATGGTCGGGCCTGATCGTCGATGAGGGGAGTCTGCGCTTCCACGTATCGGCCCTGCGCAAGGCGCTTGGGGACGGCCAGCCCGACGTCAGATACTTGGTCAATGTCCCGGGACGAGGTTATTGCTTTGTTGCGCCGGTCACGCACCTGCGCACCACGGACTCGGCCTTAAAGCCAAGCGCCTCATCCTCCAGGAGCGGATCGCGCACCCTTCCACCCGTCCTGGCCCGGATGGTGGGGCGCGCCGAGACTGTTCACGAAGTTGGCATCAGACTGCTGGCCGAGCGTTTTGTAACCATCGTCGGACCTGGTGGGATGGGCAAGACGACGGTTGCAGTGGCGTTTGGCCATACTGTCCTGACGGATTTTGCCGCCGCGGTCCAGTTCGTCGATCTGTGCGGCGTGAAGGATGCCAGGCAGGTCGCCGCGACCATCGCTGTCACGATCGGGTTGCAGGTCTTCACCGAAAACCCCGTGCCTGAAATCGTGGCCATACTGCAGCATCGGCGCATGCTGTTGATTCTCGACAACTGCGAACACTTGGCGGAGCCGGTGGCGTCGGTTGCCGAGCAGATTTTCAGACATGCGCCTGACGTATATATCCTGGCAACCAGTCGCGAACCCCTGAATGCGGAAGGGGAACGCGTCTTCCGGCTGCGCCCCCTGCAGATGCCGCCGGAGGGCGTCGCGGTAACGGCGCAGGAAGCGTCTGCGTACCCTGCGGTACAGATGTTCCTGGAGCGTGCCCGCGCCGGGGGCACCCAGGTTGACCTGGATGATGACGTCGACGTCGCGGCCGTCGTCGATATCTGTCGGCGACTCGACGGAATAGCGCTCGCCATTGAACTGGCCGCAGGGCGGGTGCAGGCTTATGGCATTCACAAGACCGCGGAACTGCTGGGGCAGCAATTCTCCCTGCTCTGGCCTGGCCGGCGCACGGCCTTGCCGCGCCACCAGACGTTATCGGCAACCCTGGACTGGAGTTACAACCTTCTTTCGCCGGCGGAACGCCGCCTGTTGTACCGTCTCTCGGTATTTGTCGATGCATTCGATCTGGAAGCGATCGGCGCGGTTGCGCTCGCGGAAGGCGACAACCTCGAGCGCATCGGCAACGTCGATGTTTCGGGCCTGGTCGCCAAATCCCTGGCGGTCGCCGAGCCGGACAGCCCGGACGTTCGCTATCGGCTGCTCGAAACCACGCGCAACTACGCCCTGCGTAAGCTGGCGGAATCCGGGGAATCGCGGGAGATCTCCCACAGGCACGCGCGCTACCACGAACGGATCCTATTCAAAAGTGCACAGCTTGAGCAAAGCATAGGCGAATGGCCGCATTGCCTTGCCTCCAAACTCAACGACATCCGCGCGGCGATGGACTGGGCGATGTCCAGCCTCGGGGATACTCTTCTGGGCATCCGCCTGGCCGCGTATTCGGCATCGATATGGCTCAGCCTGGGACTTCTGCCGGAGTGCAGGACCCGGATGGCGCAAGCACTGGAACGGCTCGATGCGAGCGAGGCGACGCCGGAGGAGCAGATCCTGATCCAAATGGCGCTCGGTGCGGCGGTGATGTTTACCGTTGGCATGGGAGAAGAATTCACAAGGACCTGGACCAGGGTTCTTTTGCTGGCCGAAGTCCTCGGCGACAGCAAGCGGCAGCTGATCGCCTACCTCACGCTGTGGGCACAGCAAGTCCGCGCGGGCGATCTGGACCAGGCTCGGCGCCTCGCGCGGCGCTGTGCGGCAGTCGCCGAAAAATCCGGCCAAGCGGGTGGCAGGCCAATGGCCCGCTGGATGCTAGGGCTGTGTGAGCAGCAACAGGGGAATTACAAGGAGGCCCGCAGGCTGCTCGAAGAAGCGCTTGCCACCGATGACGAAGAGGATCGGCAACTGCAGATCCGGCACTTTGGCTATGATCGCCGCATCGACGGCCTCGGCGTCCTTTCCCATGTACTCCTGATGCAGGGCAGTGCGGCTGAAGCCCTGGAAATGAGCGGCATGGCCATCGCGGAGGCACGCCAGCTAGATTTTCCTATCCCCTTTTGCATCGCGCAATCGTGGCACAGCTTCAACCTCTATCTGGTCGGGGCCGAATGGTCGGAAATCGAGCGGCATGCCGGAACTCTGATCCAGCACGCGCAGCGTTGCGGAATCGAGGCCTACCACGGCTTTGGCATGTGCATTCGTGCACTATCGGGGTCGTCAGATACCACACCGGAAGCAACCGCGGAGGCAATCGTCGCGGGCACCAGATTGCTGAGCCGGGGCCAATGCAGCGTGTTCAACCCGCTCTTCCAGGCGGAAGGGGCGATGGCCCTGGCAGCCGCCGGTCTACACGCCCAGGCTGACGCGTTGTTTGCGATGATGGTGGCCGAAGACCGCAACCCCGAGCATTGGTGCCGCCCCGAAATCCTGCGCATCAAAGGCGAACTCGCGTTGGGCCGCGGCCGGGCCGAGGAAGCCGAGCGATGGTTCGGAAGCGCGATCGAACTGGCGACGCAGCATGGCTCCTCGCTGTGGCAGCTGCGCGCGGCCATCAGTCTGGCGAAGCTGTGGGTGAAGCAGGATCGGAAAGCCCAGGTGGATGGACTCCTCTCGCCCTTGCTGGGGGAGTTCGCGGAAGGCATCGTAAGCCGCGACCTGCAGGAGGCACGGGCAATGACTGGACGCGCCAAGCGCAGATACCAGGCCCCAACCCAGTAGCCTAATGCGCAACTAGCACCTTCTAACAATTTCTAACGTGCGCCTGCTGTCCGCCGATTTTAAGATTGGTGGCTGTTCAACGCGGCATCTCGCTCTGCACATCAAGCGGGTCTTATGAAAAGTGACGCCCGGTACGGCGCCGTACGCCTGCGCTCCGCTGGTCAGAGGAACTTCCCATGCTGAAGGGCTACACCGTTCCGCTTACTCCGCGTGGGGAGGCGAACCTGGTGTCGGCGCCTCCCTGGCACTACTCGGGCGACGTGATCGCCATCGAATTCTGGGCTGCTCCAGAAGTGGCAAGGGCATCGCTGCCGCCAGGGCTGACGCTCGACGAAGCAGCCAAGGGTCACACCTTGGCCTTGTTCGCGGACTGGCAATTTACCGCGCAAAACGATGAGCACCTGGACCCTGCGCGCTACCAGTACCGCGAGTTCTATCTAATGATCGATGCCCTTTACGGGGATACGCCGGTATCCTGGTGCCCGTTCATGTTCGTCGATAACGATTCCGCGATGGTGCGCGGTTTGACGCTGGGATGCCCCAAGAAACTCGGCAGCGTGTTCCAGACCCGCACCTTCGCGGCTCCGGGCCCGGCAGCGGCACCAGTCGCAAGCGGCACGAAGTTCGGCGTCAGCGTATCGGCACACGGCCAGCGATTGGCGGATGGCCGCGTTACCTTGCATCGGCCACTTTCCAGACCTCCGACGATACTCCAGAGACCAATCGTCAACCGGCGTTACTTCCCTCGCCTGACAACCGGCTACCACGACCAACCGGCAGTCGATGAACTCACCATGGTGGTCACCGACAACCTCAGCTTGATCGACGTCTGGGCCGGCTCGGCCGAACTGGTGTTCCCGGACGCCCACGGCGAAGAGCTCTGTGCATTCGAGCCAAAACGAGTGGGTTCCGGCTACCGCCTGTCCGTTTCCTGCTCGATCCGCGATCTGAAGATTCTGGAAGATTTCACGGCCACCAAAGGGAGCTGAGCCCGGCCGAGTCCAACCACACACCATAGGAATGCCGTTTATGTTGAAAGGCTATTCGGTTCCCCGCACCCCGCTTGGTCTCGCGGCTGTAACACCCCCTCCGCCGTGGCACTACTCCGGTGACCTCATCGGTGTTGAGTACTGGGCCGATCCCAAGGCGACGGCCTGCCTGCTCCCCGATGGATTGTCTCCGGACCCACAGACCAATGGGCACGCCACGCTGCTGTTTGGCGACTGGCAATTCACCGCCTCCGGCGAAGAATTGCTCGACCCGGCGCGTTACCAATGCCGCGAATGCCTGATTCTCATCGATGCGGTTTGGCGCGATATGCCCGTGACATTCTGCCCGTTCGACTTTGTCGACAACGACGCCGCGATCGCGCGCGGGTGGGTAAAAGGGTATCCCAGACGCCTTGGCAGTGTGTTTCAGACACGTAGTTTTTCCGCCCCGAGTCCAGCGGCAGCACCGATCGCACCGGGAAGCCGCTTCACGGGCAGCTTGTCGGCATGCGGCCGGCGCCTGGCCGCGGCGCATATCACCCTTCGCCAGGCCGAGCCCGACGTGACGAAGATCTTCTCCCGACCCGTCGTCAATTTGCGATGGTTCCCCCGGCTCGAAGCCGGCAAGCACGAAAAGCCGACCGTCGAAGAGTTGGTGCTGTCGGTTACCGACGATCTTCAGATAGTCGAGATGTGGACTGGCGAGGGGGATATCTGCCTGCCGAGGAATCCCGGGGAAGAGATGCAGATGCTGACTCCGGTGCGAACCGGAATGGGCTTTCGATGCTCGGTGTCCTTTTCGGTAACCGACCTGAAGATCCTCGAAAGCCCGGATAGTCGAGGTTACGTGCCGCACGTGGGATAGTGCGGTCGGAATCCCGCCCCAAAAACTGGTCTGGATTACGCGTAGCAGCATGACAAGGTCATCACGCAGCATGGCTCGATGTCTGGTTTTTCCCAGGAAAGTGGGCATTTCGAGATACCTGCCTCAAGCCTCGCCACTGCGGCTCTTTGTGCGATGTGCCTGGAAATACGGGCCTCGCCACATAGCTGACCCAGTACCAAATCGGCATGCTGGCTAGTTACTGCGATTCAGATGCTCGTACCCCTCAACCAGCGCATCGAGCAGCTGGCGGACAGCCGACACCATGCCTCGGCGCGTGGGGAAGATGGCATGCACGAGTCCGGCCTTCGCCGCGAGGTGCGGCAGCAGCAGTTGCAACTTGCCGCTACGCAAATCATTCTCGATGAATTCCTTGGGCAGCATGGTCACGCCGATGCCGTGATGCGCAGCGATCATCAAGCTGGCAAGGTCGTCGGTAGCCATGCGCGGTTTGTGCGTCAACGAGTGGGACTTCCCGTCGGCGTCGAACAAGGTCCAGGTGTAGCGCTCGCTGTTGCTGGCCATCGCCAGGGTCGGCCAATCGTTCAGCGACTCCAGTGACGTGGGTGCCGGGCGCTGCAATAGCAAGGCGGGGCTGGCCGCGAGCACCAGTGTTGACAGCCCCAACTGCCGCACCGCCAAGTCGGTGTCCTCCAGCGGCGGCAGCCTGACGCGGATGGCAAAGTCCAGGCCGTCTTCGATGACGTTGACCCGGCGATTGGTCGCCTCGACCAGGACCCGCACCAAGGGGTTTTCCGCGAGGTAGCGCGCGATGATGTCGGCGATGCCCGCGCTCAACAGCGGGATCGGGCAGCTGATGCGCACGGTGCCCTGCGGCAGCGTCCGGGTCTGATCGACGACTTGCCTGGCGGCCTCAGCCTCCGCCACCAGCGCCAGGCAATGCCGGTGAAACTGCCGGCCGCTCTCCGTCAGGGACAGGCTGCGGCTGGTGCGGTTGAGCAGGCGGATGCCCAGCTCCTCCTCCAGGGCGCGCACGCGCCGGCTCAGCTTCGAGGTCTGTAGTCCGAGGCTGCGCGCGGCCGCGGTGTAGCTGCCATGTTCCACCACCTGGGCAAACAGCCGCAGATTGTTGAGATCGGAGATCTGGTCCATCGCATAGCCCTCTGTGCCGTTATCGTTCTATTTTAGACAATGATCCTTTCCAATGCAGGAGATATGCGCGGCATCTTTGCGTTACTAGTATCTCGTCCACAGTTCGAGGCTCCCAACGGAGCCGGGAATCAAGGAGACGGAAGATGCTTTCGCACCGGCGTTGGGAATCACTGGATCAGGCAAACCGCGACTGGCTGCACGCCCGCTACCACTTCAGCATCGATGCCGCCGGCCATCCCGAGCACCAGGCCCTGGGCTCCCTGATCGTCTGGAACGACGACGAGATCGCGGTCGGCGGCGGCTTCCCGCTGCACGGGCACCGCGACATGGAAATCGTCACCTACGTGCGCCAGGGCGTGCTGGGGCACCGCGACACCCTGGGCTCGGAGGGCACCCTGCGCGCCGGCGACATCCAGGTGATGAGCGCCGGCCGGGGCATCCGGCACGCCGAGTTCAACCAGGGCGAGGTGCCGCTCAAGCTCTACCAGATCTGGATGCTGCCCCGGCAATCCGGCGGCGAGCCGCGCTGGGGGACCCGGTCGTTCCCGAAGGGCGATCGCAGCGGAGCCTTTGCGGTGCTCGCCAGCGGCTTTGCCGGCGACCAGGGCGTTCTCGAGATTCGCGCCGAGGCGCGCGTGCTCGGCGCGACGCTGCCGGCCCGCATGAAGATCCGGCAGCAACTCGACTCCTTTCCCTACGTCTATCTCGTCGTCGCCTCCGGCCGCATCGAGATCGACGGTGAGCCCATGGGGCCGCTGGACGGCGTCGCCATCTCCGGGGCCGCGGCCATCGAGATTTCCGCTTCAGAAGACTCCGAGCTGGTCCTGGTGGAGGCCGGCTGAGTTCATTTTCCTTCTCCACCGCTTCATTTCTCTCAAGGAGATTGTCATGGAAAGCAACAAGTATTTTCCCCTGCTGGGCCGCGTCCTGATCGGTGTTCCCTTCCTCATGAGCGGGCTGGGCAAGCTGGCCGCCTACGCCGGCACCGTCGGCTACATCTCGGCGGTCGGCCTGCCTGCCGCGCCGCTGGCGTACGTCCTCGCCGTGCTGGCCGAGGTGGGCGGCGGCCTGCTGCTGGTCTCCGGCTACCGCGTGCGCCTGGTGGCTGTGGTCCTGGCCGTGTTCAGCATCGCCACCGCGGTGTTCTTCCACCGCAACTTCGGCGATCAGAACCAGATGATCCACTTCCTCAAGAACGTGATGATCGCCGGCGGCCTGCTCCAGATCGGCTACTTCGGCGCCGGCGCGTGGAGCCTGGACGCCCGTTTCGAGCGCCCCGCGATCAGCCACTGATCCCCCGACAGGCGGGCCGGCGTGGAGCGCACGCCGGCCCGCAAATCGAAACCATCACAGGAGTACAACCATGTCGAACACCCAGAAGCTTATCGCCGTCGTCGGCGCAACCGGTCAGCAAGGCGGTGCCGTTGTGCGCGCGCTACAGGCGACCGGTCAATTCAAGGTGCGCGCGTTGACGCGCGATCCGGCCAGGCATCCGAACCTGGCCGACGAAGTCGTTGCCGCGGACCTCAATCGTCCGGAAACGTTGAAAGCCGCCTTTGCCGGAGCATATGGCGTTTTCCTGGTCACCAACGCCTGGGAAGCCGGTGGCGAGGAACCCAGACAGGCGCTTGCCGCCGTTGAGGCGGCGAAGGGCGCCGGCGTGCAGCACTTGATCTGGTCGACGCTGCCGGATGTGGAGAAGATCAGCGGCGGCGCGATCGATGTCCCGCATTTCACCGACAAGGCGAAGGTCGAACGCAGCGTGAGGGAGGCCGGATTTGCCTACCACACGTTCGTGATCGCGCCGTTCTACTACCAGAACCTGCTCGGCGCCATGGGCCCGCAGAAGCAGGCGGATGGCACCGCGGGTTGGGTGCTGCCGCTCGATCCCGAGCGGCGCGTCATCCACATGGGCGACGTCTCCGAACTCGGCCGCATCGTTGCCGGCGCATTCGCGCAGCCGGAACTCGCGGGGCACGGCGAGCATTTGCCGCTGGTCGGCGATTTCCTGAGCTTCAACGAGATCATCGCCATCCTGGATCGGCAGGGGAACAAGTTCTCGTTCACGCGGGTGCCGCGCGAG
>JAQGNS010000425.1 GCA_028291705.1 Nevskia sp. | reverse complement strand
ACGAGGCCCTGCGCGACTGGGTCACCAATGTCGACGACACCTTCTACATCATCGGCACCGTGGCCGGCCCGCATCCGTACCCGATGCTGGTGCGTGACTTCAACGCGGTGGTCGGCCGTGAAGTGATCAAGCAGTCGCAGGACCTGCTCGGCCGCCTGCCGGATGCGTTGGTGGCCTGCGTCGGCGGTGGCTCCAATGCCATCGGCCTGTTCCATCCGATGATTCCGCATGCCGCAGTGAAGATGTACGGCGTCGAGGCCGGCGGCCTCGGCATTGCCACCGGCCAGCACGCCGCGCCGCTGTCCGCCGGCAAGCCGGGCGTGCTGCACGGCAACCGCACCTACATCATGGAAGACGAGAACGGCCAGATCCTCGGCACGCATTCGATTTCCGCTGGCCTGGATTACCCGGGCGTGGGTCCGGAACATTCCTGGCTCAAGGATAGCGGCCGCGTCAGCTACGTCTCGGTAACCGACGACGAAGCCCTGGCCGCCTTCCATGAACTGACCCGTATCGAAGGCATCATCCCGGCGCTGGAATCGGCGCACGCGGTGGCTTACGGCAAGAAGCTTGCGACGCAGATGCGGCGCGACGAGGCCATGGTGATCAACATCTCCGGCCGTGGCGACAAGGACATCTTCACCATCGCCAAGCGCGAAGGCATCGAGTTGTTGAAATAAGCATGAGCCGAATTAAAGGTGTATTTGATTCTTTGAGGGCGGGCGGCCGCAAGGCGTTGGTGCCGTACATCACCGCGGGCGATCCGCACCCCAAGCACACCGTGGCGCTGATGCATGCGCTGGTGAAGGGCGGGGCGGACGTGATCGAAGTCGGCGTGCCGTTCTCCGATCCGATGGCCGATGGCCCTGTGATCCAGTTGGCCTGCGAGCGGGCCCTGGTTCATGGCACCAGCTTGTGGCAGGTGCTGGAGATGGTGGCGGAGTTCCGCACCACCGACAACACCACGCCGGTGGTGCTGATGGGCTACCTCAACCCGATCGAAGCCCGCGGCTTCGAGGCGTTTGCCAAACGCGCCGGCCAGGCCGGTGTTGACGGCGTGCTGGTGGTGGACCTCGCCGTGGAGGAAGCGCCGGAAATCGCGCCGATCTTCCGCGCCGCCGGGCTGGACTGCATCTTCCTGCTGGCGCCGACCAGTTCGGCGGCGCGCATCGCCGCCATTGCCGAACAGGCCAGCGGCTACCTCTATTACGTCTCGCTCAAGGGCGTGACCGGGGCGGCGACGCTGGATATCGGCAGCGTCGAGGCCAAGCTGGCAGAGATCCGCCAGCACACCAAATTGCCGGTGGCGGTGGGCTTCGGCATCCGCGATGCCGAGTCGGCCGCCAAGGTCGGCCGCGTGGCCGATGCGGTGGTGGTGGGCAGCGCACTGGTATCCCAGATCGAAAAACACCAGAATGAGCCTGCGGTATTGCCGGGGCTTCTGACCCAACAACTGGGCGCCATCCGCGCGGCGCTCGACAAGCTATAGGCTATAGGTAGAGACATCCATGAGCTGGCTCGAAAAAATCTCGGGATCGAAACTGCTGACCGGCGGCGTGCGCAAGAAGAGCGTGCCGGAAGGCTTGTGGATGAAGTGCGACAGCTGCCACTCGGTGCTGTACCGGGCCGAGCTGGAGCGCACCCTGGAAGTGTGTCCGAAGTGCGGCGCGCATCGCGTCATCACGGCGCGCGCCAGGCTCAACCATTTCCTCGATGTCGAGCCACGGGTGGAGATTGCGCCGAAGGTGCGCTCCACCGATCCGCTCAAGTTCAAGGACACGCGCAAGTACACCGACCGCCTGATCGAGGCGCGCGAGGATACCGAGGAAGAGGATGCGCTGATCGTGATGCGCGGCCAGCTGATGGGGCTGCCGCTGGTCACCGCCGCTTTCGAATTCGGCTTCATGGGCGGCTCGATGGGTAGCGTGGTTGGCGAGAAGTTCGTGCGCGGCGTCAACGCCAGCCTGGAGCACGGCATTCCCATGGTGTGCTTCTCCGCCAGCGGCGGCGCGCGTATGCAGGAATCGCTGTTCTCGCTGATGCAGATGGCCAAGACCAGTGCGGCCCTGGCCAAACTGGCCGAGCGCGGCCTGCCGTTCATCTCCGTGATGACACATCCGACCATGGGCGGCGTTTCCGCCAGCCTGGCGATGCTCGGCGACATCAACGTGGTCGAGCCCAAGGCCCTGATCGGCTTCGCCGGCCCGCGCGTGATCGAGCAGACGGTACGACAGAAGCTTCCGGAAGGCTTCCAGCGCGCCGAGTTCCTGCTGGAGAAAGGCGCGGTCGACATGATTGTGGACCGGCGCGAGATGCGTGAGAAGATCCATCGCTTGCTTGCGATGCTTACTCATTTTGCACCTGCCGTCGCGCATTAGTGTCGGCAGTGTGTCGTCCATGACAAGCACCAGGCCATCCATGGCCTGGACCGTTGAAACAAGCAGATGTCATCCATGACGAGCACCGCGCTATCCATAGCGCGGACTGTCTAAACAGCGGATGACTATTGTGTTTACGAGTAATTCGCTCGCCGACTGGCTCGCCTACCAGGAACGCACCCACCCCAACGCCATCGAGCTGGGCCTGGACCGCACGCGCGTGGTCGCGTTGCGCCTGGGCCTGCTGCCGGCGCAGGCCGTCACGCTGACGGTTGCCGGCACCAACGGCAAGGGCTCCAGCGTCACCTTGGCAGCGGGTATCTACCAGGCGGCCGGATACAGGGTCGGGCGTTTCACCTCGCCGCACCTGCTGTGCTACAACGAGCGCGTGGCCATCGACGGCGTCGAAGTCTCCGATGAAGCGCTGTGCCGGGCCTTCGCGGCGATCGAGGTCGCGCGCGCGGAAATTCCGCTGACTTATTTCGAATTCGGCACGCTCGCTGCGCTGTGGCTGTTCCACGAAGCGGCGGTGGACGTGCAGGTGCTGGAAGTGGGCTTGGGTGGGCGACTCGACGCAGTGAACATCGTCGACGCCGATTGCGCCCTGGTCACCAATATCGGCCTGGATCACACCGACTGGTTGGGGCCTGACCGCGACAGCATCGGCTTCGAGAAGGCTGGCATCATGCGCGGCGGCAAGCCCGCGGTGTATGCGGATGATTCGCCACCGCGGCGCCTGCTGGAGCATGCCGCTGCCATCGGTGCGCCGCTGGCGCTGGCCGGGCGTGATTTCTCTTTCTCGCTGAATGCCGACCGCGGCTGGAACTGGCGTGGCGGCGTTGCCTATTCCGGCTTGCCGGCACCCGCATTGAGTGGCGAGGCGCAATACCGCAATGCCGCCGGGGTGCTCGCCGCGGTGACGGCTTTGCAGGCGCTACTGCCAGTGAGTGAGGAGGCGATCCGCGCGGCTTTGCCGGCCATGGCCCTGGCCGGGCGCTACCAGCGTGTGGGCAATACCATTCTCGACGTTACACACAATGTCGAATCGGCCGAGGTTCTGGCGGATAATCTGCGTGGCCAGGGTGGAGCAGGCAGGACCTGGCTGGTGCTGGGCATGCTTGCCGACAAGCCGGTGGAAGCAGTTTGCGCGGTGCTGGCGCCGCTGGTGCAGGGTGCGGTGTTCGGCGGCTTGCCGCCGCCGCGCGGCCTGGCTGGCGTGGCCCTGCAACAAAGGGCTGCCGTGGTTGGTCTGAACGGGCAGGCGGTGAGTGACATTGCCGAGGCCTACCGGGTGGCGCAGTCGCTGGCGGGGCCGGACGATCGCATCCTGGTATGCGGCTCTTTTCTCACTGTCGCCGCGGTGGCGAGCCTGCTCTTTTGATGTCTGTTTTCCGACGAAGTAAATGAACGATACCCTGAAGCGTCGCCTGATTGGTCTGCTGGTCCTGCTGGTGCTGGTCTTCGCACTGTCCCTGCTGTTGCCGGACAACTGGCCCGAATCCGGCGAGAAAGGCGTGCCCAGCACCACCTTGCCGCTGACCGCGAACGGCCTGGACGCGACAGCATCCGCGCCCACGTCGGAGCCGGCCGTGTCGGAAGGCGCAAACGCGACTGCGCCACCGCCCGCCGCATCAATAACGGCCGCGCCGGCTCGTACCGGCGCAATGCCCGAGTCGGTCAGCGCGGTTGATTCCTCGGCTCCGCCCTTGTCAGGCGCGCCGGCGGCTACACCGAAGCCGATGGCTGCTACTCCCTTGCCCCCGCCCGGAGCGGTCAAGCCGCCGGTGCCGAAGCTGGCGGAAAGCGTCAAGCCCGAGGTCAAGGCCGAACCCAAGGCTGCGGCCAAGCCGGAGCCCAAGGTGGAGTCCAAGCCGCCTGCGTTGAAGCTGACGCAGTCCCTGCCGCCGATGAACAAGCCCGCCGCGGCTCCCGCGCCGCCAGCCAAGCCTGCAACACCACCGCCCCCGGTTCCGGCCGCGCCCAAGCTCGCCGCGGTGCCGACTCCGCCGGCGCCCATCGTCAGTTCCGCACCGGCCCAGGCCAAGCTCTGGTACGTGCAGATCGGCAGCTTCGCCGACCAGGGCAATGCGCAGACCACGTTGAACCTGCTGCAGAACATCGGCGCGCGTGGCGAATCGAAGCAGATCACCAGTGCTTCCGGGAGTGCGCTATATCGCGTACGCCTGGGGCCGTTTCCGAGCGAGGCGGTGGCACAGCAGGCCTTCGACAAGGTCTCGCACCAGGGCTATCCGCAGGCGCGGGTGGTGTCTGAGGCGGGTGTCGCCAAGCACTGACCGCCATCGCTGCTCAGCGGGCGACGGCTTCCACCAGCCGACACCGGGCTATTTATGTTTGCCACGATGCCGGCCGGGCTGCGGTTGGCTAGCCAGGGCAAACGGCTCCACATGGGCATTGAGCAGCTTTTGCACCCATAGAGCCGCTTGCGTGCGGCTGTGCAAGCCGAGCTTGACCAGAATCGCGGTCACGTGGGCCTTGACGGTGGCTTCGCTGATGCCGTGCCTGAGTCCTATTTCCTTGTTGGGCAGGCCTTCGCCCACGCTCAGAAAGATCCGGAACTGCCGTTGCGTCAGTTTGGCGATGTTGCCGGCGAACGCCCGCTCATCCGGATCTTCCGTGCCGATGGTGTCGGGCCAGCACTGGCCGCTGCCGAGCACGGCGCGGATCGATTTCCTGATCTGCGCCAGGTTGCTGGATTTGCGAATGAACCCCGCCGCGCCGAAGTACTGCGCGCTGCGCACCATGGCGGGATGTTCGTAAGCGGAAACGATGCAAATGCGGACCAATGGAAATTCGTTGCGTAGCTGGATCAGGGAAGAGAAGCCGCGTGTGCCCGGCACATTGAAATCGAGCAATACCAGTTCGATGTCGGCATGATTGCGCATCGCCTGCTCCAGAGCGTCGTGCGACTCGCATTCCACGATTCGGATCTGGTGCCGCAGCTTGCGCACTGCATCGCGCAGCGCCATGCGGAACAGCGGGTGATGGTCGGCGATGACTATCGTGGCGGTGCTGCCCCGCGAAGTCTTGGTAACCAGCCTGGTATGCGCACGCGCCACTTGGCTCTCACTCCAGGGGTTTGCGTCTACGTTTTCTTGAGCGCTTGTTCCGGCTGGCATTGCGACTGCAGCGCCGGCTTCAAGACATCACTGCACGATCTCTGCCGTCGCGTCGATGCTTTTGCCGTCAACTGCCAGCTCGTCGTGCGAATTGGCGTTGAGCGTCACGCGCAGCTGGTGTTTGCCGGCAGCCTGAGGTTCCAGGTGAAACCATGGACCGTAGAGCCGCGCGACCTTGTTGCCGTCCACGTAGAGGTGCGCATGCCCTTCACCCGCCTGTGCTGCCTGGCCGACATGCTCCGGCGCAAAGCGGAAATTCGAGGTCGGGATGTGGATGTTCCAGCCCGACATCGAATCGCGCTGTACGTCGAGGCTCAGGCTCGGCAAGTTGCCCCTATCGGTGAGTTCGACGGTGCCGTGATGATGTCCGGCAGGCATGTCTTCGGCTGCAGATGCGAGGCATGCGCTGCCCAGCAGGACGATTAATGCAATTCCGGTTTTCACTGGGAGTTCTCCCGTAGGTGATATGGTTTTGTCCCTGCTCAGTTGCTTGGAAGCGGGGGCGCTTGAACGATTTGCCCGGCAGCGATCGGAAGCGACAGGATCCATAGCCCGACGGTGGTGAATATCACCATCAGAAACAGCATGGGCACCTGGCTGATTGCCGCGCGGCGGCCGCCTGGAAAAAGCTTGAGCGCTTCCAGGTGGGACAGATAGACGCTGACGATGTGGCCAGCCAGGATCAGCCAGACCTGCGTATGCCAGACGAAACCGGCGCCCGGAATCAACGGCGGCAGGTCGATGTTGCGGGTGCCGAAGAGGTTCCAGCCATAGCCGAACGGATCGGAGATCAGTTTGACCAGGCTTGGCGCCTGCGTAATCAGCAAGGTGTAGTAGTGGGTGATGTTGTAAACGAATGCGATCGGAACCAGGGTAAAAGCAAAACGCAGGCTCAGCTCGCGCAGAGGGATGGCGCTGCCGGCGGCCAGCTTTGTCAGCCAGACGAAGAGCAGATAGACGCCGTAGTACAGAAACGGCGACAGCGCGAGCATGGCCCATTGCCAGGCGTAGTAGAGCCCGGTCGCAATCGCATAAGGCTGCGTGCTGGCTGCCGCGACCAATGGGGCAAGGTGCGGATAAATGCCCTTCCAGAAGATGCCGACCCAGGGCAGCGTGTCGTGCGCCCCGTCGAATGCCGTCGACGAGAGCATGAACAGCACGAACAGGACCAGGCTCGGATGCTCCGCGGAGTCCTGAATCAGGCCGATGAACGGCTGGCGCAGCTGTAATCGGCGCCTGCCGTCGGAGGCTGCGGTGTATTCAAACGGCGCCATCCTGGCAATCAGGCGCAGGAACACGGCGAAAAATTCTCCGCGACGGAACCATGCCTCCATGCCGAACAGCCAGGCGCCTGCCGCAGTGATCCCGCTGTAGATCAACAGTGCAAGCGCCAGCGAACGCGGTTGGGTGTGTCCGAACAGCTCGAGCCAGATGTAGGCCAGATAGAGTGCCAGGGCCGGCCAGTAGGCCAGCCATACCGGGTAGGGCAGGCGTGGTACGAAGCTCCCCGGCTTGATGCATTCGACCCATTCGCACAGCACGCGCCAGGGATTGACGAGGGCATAGAGATCTCCGACGACGGCAGTGAGGTAAGTGAAGCCGAGTGCGAAGACGACCCAGAACAGGATCATGTTGAAGTCGGCGAACGGCCCACGCTGGCCGAACAGACCGGTGGCGATCGTCAGCGTCAATGCGGCGACGCTGAGTGCGCGCAGGGAACTGGCGACCACGGCACCGGTCAGCAGCGAGAAGACGCGGTTGCCGCTCAGGTCCCGTGTACGAAAATTCTGCGGTATGGTGCCGGCGTTGACAAAGTAGGCCACCAGGGCAAAGGACACGACCAGGGCCGCGGCGGCGCCATAGGCATACATCCAGAACGGGATGGGCAGCGAATAGATGGTGCCGAAGAAGTGGGCCGATGCGTCGCAGGCCATGCACAGGAATGATAGTGCCAGGATGTATCGCATCGCCTTGTGCCTCACCTGTGGCCTCGTCTTCTAGCGTGGATAAACTTCGAGCGCGCCCAGTTCCTGATGGGCGTGGTGCAACTCATAGGTGAAGCGGCCGCTGCGGTTGGCGATGAAGTGCAGGCTTGCCGGCAGGTCTGGATGCAACTGCAAATGCAGGTCGTAGCCATGCAGGTGCAGTTCGTCCGCGGTGTCCGAAACGATGCGCAGGTCGACCGGATCGCCCTGGACCAGCTTGATCACCGAGGGGCCGGAAACGAGCATGCCGCGGCTGATACGCAGCTCGACGGCGGTATCCGCCGCGGCTGAAGCGGGTGGCGCCGATGCGGTCGGCGGCAACGGGACTGCGTCCTTGCTGGAAGCTGCACTCACCGCTTCTGTGGTGGGAGCCTGCCATCGAAAGACACTGTACAGGCCGGCGAGCGCCGCGACCGCAACGAGGAGATAGAGTGCATTGCGCATTGGTGGTCTCTCAGTGTTCCGCGATGGAGTCCACTGCGACCGCGCGCCAGCGGCCGTCGATGCGCTCGGCGGCGATGGCCACGGTATCGTAAGGCGCATGGCGGAATTTGGCGGCGGCGAGTGCGCGCGGGTTTCCGGCCGGTGATGGTGCCAGCGGAACGACGATGAACGGGGCCAGAGGCGATGCGCCTTTGGCCCGGGGCAACAAGGGGAAGAATGCTTCCTGGGAAGAAGCGTAGCGGGCCAGCGCGCCACGGGCCGTGGTGATGCGACCTGCTTCGACCAGTTGCGCAGTTGTCAGCGGTCCCGGTGCGTGTGCCAGTTCCGCCGCTTGCCCGTGATCGCGCACACGCCACAAGCCGAGGCGCGCAGCCAGTTCCCGTGTTCCCATGTTCAGCAATGCGTCTTCCCGCGGCGGACGTTTTGCCGGTGCGAAATCACGTACCAGCTGATCGAAGCGCCCGGTCGTCGCCCAGGTGGTGAAGAAACGGTCGAAGAATTCCCGAAGTTCCGCCTCTACGTCGTGCTGCCCGGATTGAGGCGAGGCGATCTGCGGCAGGCGCCGGCCCGGCCATGCCAGATCGAACGGCTGCGCGCCGTCCTTGAGGCTGATGCCTTCCAGGAAGGACACGTCGGTGATGCCGCGGGCCAGGAACCATTTCTTCTTGTCGGTCTTGGTGGCGGCAGCAATGAAGCCGCCCAGCTCGGGCCTGAGCTCGTTCCAGTCCCGGGCCGTGCGCGGCCCGCCCGCTGTCGCCGGGTAATTCTGCAGCGCCTCGTAGCTTGCCTTGGCCATCGCCACGGTATCGTCGGGCCAGAAGCGCGTCAGATCGGCCTTGTGTGAATTCCAGCCGCCGCGAGCCTTCGGCGCCACCGACACGCTGTCGGCGTCGCATGCCACAGCACCGCTGAAGGGCTGGGGCAGATCCGGAACGCCCTGGTGCGACCAGGAATCCTGCAAGGGATGCAGGGATTCGCCGAACCTGAGCAGCATGAAGCCGGCTTTGTCCGGCGGGGTGGCGATCAATTCCTTGACCGCCTTTCCCGCCACTGCGTCGCCTGCAAGCACCGTACGCTGCTGCGGCGGAGCAGGAATGCCAACGGCCGAGGGGAAGTGATGCGCTTCCACCTCGGCCGCCGTCACGTGATCCTGGCCGGGACAGGCGTAGGCAAATGCCAGCGCCATGAACTGCATGTCGCCGGAATCGACGCGCTGGTCGCCCGTGGCAATCGTCACCGCCTCCTGCGGGCCATAGCCGGCTTGTAGTGCCAGCCATTCGGTCAGGCCGAAATGCACGTCGCTCTCGAAAGCCGATGCCGGCGCGGCAAGACAGAGTCCGAGCGCGAGCAGGAACAGACGCATGGCGTCGTTTGCCGGAACGGTGCTAGTTGGTCTGCTCCTTTGTGGCCGTGCTTTCGGGCATCGGCCAGACATTGTTCTCGAACTTCATCACCAGCAGGCCATTGTCCTGGCACATGGTGGTCAGCAGGTGCCGCTCGAAATCGAAGTCGAGCCGGGCCGCGCACCAATCCGGGCCGCCGGACTGCCATTGACCGAACATGACGTGGTTCGACCCGGGCTGCTTGGTGCGCGAGCCGGCGGGGTTGTAATAGGCGATCTCCTTCGGCCGCACCGGATCGCGGATGTCGAATACCCGCACGCCGGAATTGAAGTAGTTGCAGGCCAAGGCCGTAGCATTCTGCCGGTTGTCGACGCTGCAATAGTGGCTTCCATAAGTGAATACGGAAAGCCCCGCGATATCCGGCAGCACCTTGCTGCAGTTGGCGGGGTCGTGCGTTTCCAGCATCAGCTTCGACGCCAGCTTGGGCTGGGTCTCGTCGCTGATGTCGAAAATGCGCGCCATTGGAAACGGCGACAGGCCGGCATTGCACGCCGCCTGGGCGCCGGAGTTGTCCGTCAAGCTCAAGCCCCCCGAGCCGCCTTCATCGACGAAAACCAGGTAGGGTTTGCCGCCGATCGTGATCGGAATCGTGTGCTGTGCGATGGACCCGTCCCTGATGCCGGTGGAGGAAATCAGTTTGAACTGGGCATTGGGCTTGCGTGCCTGCACCTCGCTCGTGTCGATGACATAGAAGCCGTCGGAGAGTTTTGCATTGGGGTTGTTCAGATCGGATGCGGACAAGCCGCCAACCGATACGAAATAGGCACGGTTGCCGTCATCGCTGACCGAAAGGCCGTGGGCGATGCCGCCCAGTGGTGCTTTGCTCATATCGAACTGCGCGATCACCTTCGGCTTGGTCATATTGGTCACGTCCACCGCATTGTAGGTATTGTTGGTGATGTCGCCGACGTAATAGGTCAGGCCGTCCGGGGCAAAATTTCCCTCGTGGCCGAGCGGGGACTTGGCCAGGGTGATGCCGCCGTCGCTGCCGGTGCCGACCGCCACGCTGGACAGCAGCTGCGGACTGCGGCAATCACCGGAAAGATCGTAGAAATCGACCTCGGGGCCGCCGAAGCTGGAGTTCGCGCCGAAATCGGCTGCCAGCACCTGGCGCCGCGGATTGACCCGCAGCGACTCCCAGGGGTCGAGCATCGCCGGCGTAGTCAATGAAGTCGTCCGCGTTGGCCGGGTCGGATCGGTGATGTCGATGACCGGGACGCCGGGGTTGACCCGGGCGACAGGTTGACCGGTCAGGTCCTTGATATAGCCGGTCGCATGGTAAGCGCAGACGTGGCCGGCGCCGTCCTTGAAGGTGGCGGCAGACCAATTGCCACCTTCGCCCTGGTACTGACCAGACAGCTGCAGATTGCAGTTGAACCCGTCGAAGCCGCTGGCCCGCAGGGCCGCGGGCACCTGGCCTTGCAGGCCGGTTTCCGGGCGATCACTGGCGGCGCAGCTTGCCACCTTGGGCACGGTGAGCGGAACCGCGGTCGGCGTGTTATTTCCTGAATCGCTGCCGCAGCCCCACAAGGTCGCGGATGCTGCAATCACCAGTGGAACAGCGCAGAGTTTCCAGAATTTTTGATTCTTCACAGTGATTCTCCTCGGCACGGACGTATTGGGGATCAAGGTCCCTTTAGTTATCGGCTATTAGTACCGTGCGAGGTATCGACCGTCGATTGGACATTGGTCGATTGGACTTTAGTCGGAGAGTCCGGCTGGGTGCCGGCGCTGCTTTTTCCGATTCTCAGTATTTCCGCGGCTCGAAGCGGCCTACCAGGCGGTGGTGCTCACCGGGATGCCATAGCCGGGCGAAGGTGACGGGCGTGGCGCCGTCCCAGGTCTGACGCTCCACCACCAGGCAGGCGCTGCCGGGACGCAGTTGCAGCAGTTTGGCGGTCCTGCCGCGCGCTTCCCGCGCCAGGATGGCGTGCTCGGCCTGGGTCCACGGCACATGCTGCAGCAGCCATTCGCTGGGTGCGGCCTTCCGGAAGGTTTCCTTCATCGCCCTGGGAGCGCAGTCGAGGTTGATCAGGCGCTCTTCCAGCTGCACCGGGTGGGCGTCGGAGAAATGCTCGACCAACAGCCACAGCAGCCGTGCGTCCGGCCCGAGGCCGCTGAGCCGGCCGTGCTCGCTGTCGGCGCCGACGATGTCCCGCTCGTAGATGTTGAAGGTGTAGACGGCCCCGGCGCGCCGGACTTCCTCGGCCACGTCCCAGATCTCGAACACCGGGTGTTCCTGTGCGCGGTCGGCGACGATGGTGCCGCGTTTTCGGCGCCGCTCCACCAGGCCGTCGTGCGCCAGGCTGTGCAGGGCCTTGTTGATGGTCATGCGCGAGGCGCCGTAGCGCTGGGTCAGCTCGATCTCGGCCGGGATCTTGGCGCCAGGCGGCCAGCTGCCGTCGATGATCGGCTGCGCCAGGGCGCGCCGGATCTGCAGCCACAGCGGGCCGTCGCCATCGAGTGCGGGCCCATCCGGATCGGGGGTCGTTGCGGTCATTGCCGGTGCACTTTAATATGTATATACATATTGCATCAAGCGGGGGCTGGCTCGCCGCCCTTGCGACCACACGGAGCAGGCATCCCATGAGCACCATGCACAGACCCGGCGTGATCCGCGCCCACCGCGGCAGCACGCTGCATGCGAAGTCCTGGCTGACCGAAGCGCCCTTGCGCATGCTGATGAACAATCTAGATCCGGAAGTGGCGGAGAAGCCGGAAGACCTCATCGTCTACGGCGGCATCGGCCGCGCTGCGCGCAACTGGGAATGCTACGACCGCATCGTCGAAGCCTTGCACAAGCTGGAAGACGACGAAACCCTGCTGATCCAGTCGGGCAAGCCGGTGGGCGTGTTCCGCACCCATGCCGATGCGCCGCGCGTGCTGATCGCCAATTCCAATCTGGTACCGCACTGGGCCACCTGGGAGCATTTCCATGAGCTCGATGCCAAGGGCCTGATGATGTACGGCCAGATGACTGCCGGCTCGTGGATCTACATCGGCAGCCAGGGCATCGTGCAGGGGACCTACGAGACCTTCGTCGAAGCCGGACGCCAGCATTTCGGCGGCTCGCTCAAGGGCAAGTGGATTCTCACCGGCGGCCTCGGCGGCATGGGTGGGGCGCAGCCGCTGGCGGCGACCATGGCCGGCGCCTCGATGCTGGCGGTGGAGTGCGAGCCGCGCCGCATCCAGATGCGGCTGGATACGCGCTATCTGGACCAGCAGGCGGCCACGCTGGACGAAGCGCTGGCCATGATTGCCGAGGCGCATGTTGCGGGCAAGGCGGTTTCAGTCGGTCTGCTGGGCAATGCTGCCGAGGTGTTTCCGGAACTGCTCAAGCGTGCGCAGGCCGGCGATGCGCGGGTACGGCCGGACCTGGTGACCGACCAGACCAGCGCGCACGATCCGCTCAATGGTTATCTGCCGGCCGGCTGGACGCTGGAACAGGCGGCGCAGAAACGCGGCACCGACCCCGCTGGTGTGGTGCAGGCAGCCAAGGCCTCGATGGCGGTGCAGGTGCGGGCCATGCTCGGCTTCCACGCCCTGGGTATTCCGACGGTGGACTACGGCAACAACATCCGCCAGATGGCGCTGGAGCAGGGCGTCAAGAATGCCTTCGATTTCCCGGGCTTCGTGCCGGCGTACATTCGTCCGCTGTTCTGCCGCGGCATCGGGCCCTTCCGCTGGGCGGCGCTGTCCGGCGATCCCGAGGACATCCGGCGCACCGACGCGAAGGTGAAGGAGTTGCTGCCGGACAACGCGCACCTGCATAACTGGCTGGACATGGCGCAGCAACGCATCAAGTTCCAGGGGCTGCCGGCGCGCATCTGCTGGATCGGCCTGGGCGATCGCGCCCGCGTCGGCCTGGCGTTCAACGAGATGGTGGCGAAGGGTGAGCTGAAGGCGCCGGTGGTGATCGGGCGCGATCACCTGGATTCCGGTTCGGTGGCCAGCCCCAACCGCGAGACCGAGGCGATGAAGGACGGCTCGGATGCGGTGTCCGACTGGGCCCTGCTCAATGCCCTGCTCAACTGCGCCAGCGGCGCCACCTGGGTGTCGCTGCACCATGGCGGCGGAGTCGGCATGGGTTTCTCGCAGCATGCCGGTATGGTGATCGTCTGCGATGGCACGCCGGAAGCGGCGAAGCGCATCGCGCGCGTGCTGAACAATGACCCTGCCAGCGGTGTGATGCGCCATGCGGATGCGGGCTACGATATCGCCATCGACTGCGCGAAACAAAACAACCTCAAACTGCCGATGATCCATGACTAAGAACGATTCCATGCTGATCAAGCCAGGCCAGCTCACGCTTTCTGAAATTCGCCGTTTAGCCGTAGGTGGCTTGAAGCTGTCGATCGATCCCGCCGCAGACGCGGCGATTCTCGCCTCTGCCGCCACCGTACATGCAGTGGTGGCGCAGGGCGCGCCGGCGTACGGCATCAATACCGGTTTCGGCAAGCTGGCCAAGACGCATATCCCGGATTCGCA
>JAQGNS010000421.1 GCA_028291705.1 Nevskia sp. | reverse complement strand
ACAATTTCTATACGCTCGACGGGCAGGGCGGCACCATCAGCGTGCTGACCGGCGTAGATGGAATCCTGCTGGTGGATTCGCAGTTCGCGCCTCTCACCGACAGGCTGGCGGCGGCGATCAAGGCCATTGATCCAAAGGATCCGATCCGCTTCCTGGTCAATACCCACGTCCACGGCGACCACACTGGCGGCAACGAGAACTTCGCCAGGCTCGGCGCTACCATTTTCGCGCGCGACCAGTTGCGGGTGCGGCTCGCGCATCCCGGCCCGCTGGCCAGCGGCGCTCCTGGTGTTCCCGCGCCCGCTTTCGCGCTGCCGGTGGTCACCTATGACGGGCCCGTGACCCTTCACCTAGACGGTGAGGATGTGCGCCTGATCCCGGTACGCAACGCGCACACGGATGGCGACACTCTGGTCCAGTTCGTCGGACACGACGCCATCGCCACCGGCGATGTATTCCGTGCCGTCGGCTATCCCTATGCTGACCTCAACAACGGCGGCAGCCTCAAGGGCCTGCTCGAAGCGCTGGGGACCGCAATCGGCCGCTCCGGTCCGAACACGAAGATCATTCCCGGACACGGTCCCGTCGTCGACCGGGTCGCGCTGATCGCCCACTGCGACCTGTTGCTGGCTATACGCGACAAGGTGGCGGCGCTGATTGCGCAGGGCAAGACCCTCGATGAAACCATTGCCGCCAGGCCCACGGCCGAGTTCGACGCTAGCGTCCCACAGGGCGCGCAGAGCGCCGAGCGCTTCGTCAAATGGGTGTATACCGACCTGAAGGCGGCGCAGTAAGCGCCGCCGCTCGGGAAGCCACACCATGCAGAAGATGCGTAGATGGCTGCTGCTGGCCGGCATCCTCGCGGCGCTGTCGGGCAGCCTGGCGTATGCCGACATCGATCTGAGCGATTTCGACGATGACAGCATGCGTGACATGGACGATGCCAACAAGGACCTGGGGCCCGTGCTCGGGGCCAGGAATGGAGATGCGGCATTGGCCGATGCCCAGACCATCCAGAATGTCCTGAAGCAGACCGAGGCCTATTTCGTGAAGAAGGGCGGGGCCGACGATGCCGTGAAACTGGCCCAGCAGGGCCAGGTTTCGGTGAACGCGGTCATCACGGCCATCGGCAAGAGCGATTTCGAGTCCGCGGCCGCCGCGGCCAGGGACACCGCGAAAAATTGCCGCTCCTGCCACGATCTGTACAAGCCGCTCACCAAATGAAAACCACCCGCTGTTCCGTATCCAGGAGTACGTCGATGAAGCGCTTTCTGCTGGGTTCCCTGCTGTCCGCCACCATCGCGCTGCCCGCCGCCGCTGCCCTGAAGCAGGGTGATGCCGCTCCCGATTTCACGGCGCCGGCCTCCCTCGCCGGCAAGACCTTCACTTTTTCCCTCAGGCAGGCGCTGCATAAAGGCCCGGTCGTGGTCTACTTCTACCCCTCGGCGTTCACCGGCGGCTGCAATATCCAGGCGCATACTTTCGCGGTCAACTACGACAAGTTCGCCGCAGCCGGCGCTACCGTCATCGGCGTCTCGCTCGACAACATCACCCGGCTCAATGATTTCTCCGCCGATCCGCAATACTGTGCCGGCAAGGTGCCTGTCGCTTCCGACACGGACGGTGCCATCGCCCGGTCCTTCGATCTGGCGGTACGCGACACGGTTGTCGGCAAGAAGGACACGCGCGGTGTCGAAATCGGTCACGGTTTCGTCGAGCGCACCACCTTCATCGTCACCTCCGATGGCCGGATCGCCGCCACCCTTGGCGATCTGGTGCCAGCCGCCAATGTCGAACAGTCGCTTGCCGTGGTGCAGCAGCTCGCGCCCGCCAGGTAGCCGCCGGAGTCGACCTGACCCGAGGCTGATCCAAAGACCCTGAACGAGGAATGTTCCCATGACCCGCAAGACCGCCAACGACTTCCATCCGGAAGCCCTGAAGCTGTTCGACCAATACGTGCACGGACAACTGTCGCGTCGCGGCTTCCTGCACAGCGCGGCGAAATTCACCGCTGCCGGCGTCACGGCGGAAGGCTTGCTGCTGGCCCTGAGCCCCAGCTTCGCCGAGGCCCAGCAGGTGCCCGGCAACGATCCGCGGATCCAGGCCCGCACCGTCGAATATCCCTCGCCGGAAGGCTATGGCAAGCTGCGCGGCTATCTGGTGCAGCCGGCTAAGGCCAAAGGCAAACTGCCGACAGTGCTGGTGGCGCACGAGAACCGCGGGCTCAACCCGCACATCGAAGACATTGCCCGGCGCCTGGCCCTGGACGGCTTCATCGCCTTCGCCCCCGATGCGCTGTTTCCCCTCGGCGGCTATCCCGGCGACGAGGACAAGGCGCGCGAACTGTTCACCAGGCTGGACCAGACCAAGACCCACGCCGATTTCATCGCTGCCGCCGCCGTGCTGAAAAGCCTGCCGGAGGGCAACGGCCGGGTCGGGGTGGTGGGCTTCTGCTATGGCGGCGGCATCGCCAACTTCCTGGCCACCCGGGTGCCCGACCTGGCCGCGGCCGTACCCTTTTACGGCGCACAGCCTACAGTCGAGGAAGCGTCGAGAATCAAGGCGCCGCTGCTGCTGCACTACGCGGGAGAAGACGAGCGCATCACCTCGGGCTGGCCGGCCTATGAGACCGCCTTGAAGGCCGCCGGAGTGAAATACCAGGCTTACATCTATCCTGGCGTACAGCACGGCTTCAACAACGATACGACGCCGCGCTATGACGAGGCCGCCGCGAAACTGGCCTGGCAGCGCACCGTCTCCTTCTTCGACCAGCACCTGCGCGCCTGAGAATATTCCGCGGGCCCGATGGTGTTTGTGGCGCGCAAGCCCGGCGCGCATCGGGCTCCGGCCGGCTGAAACAAAAATGAAAATGATCGCATTGCTGCTGGCCGCCGCCGGCCTCGCCGTCAGCGCTTCCACCCAGGCCAGCGAAGAGTTGATGGAGAAAAGCGGCTGCGTCTCCTGTCACCGTATCGACCGGAAGCTGATCGGCCCGGCCTTCAAGGACGTCGCCGCCAAGTACAAGTCCGACAAGGACGCGCTTCCCTACCTGCTCGAAAAGGTGCGCAACGGCGGCGAAGACGTATGGGGTGACATGCCGATGCCGCCCAACACTGTCGAGAAGATTTCCGATGCCGATCTGAAGACGCTCGTCGAGTGGATACTGCGGTTGTGAGCTGTCGCAACGGAGCTTGCGCTTCACGGGGCCCCTGGTTTTCACCCACCAACTAACGTAACTCCCTCATGCGGAGCCGGCCACAACGGGCCGCGTCATTCCGTGTGGTTGAAATATCCGGTTGACGATCAGGCGCAGCGCCGAAGCACTCACGCGGCTCGACACGCGCGCCCGGTGGTGCTCCATCCCCGAAGCGAATACGGCGATTTCGTCAGATCAACCACGCCTTGTTCAAGCAGGCGTTGTTGCATCTTCAACAGCTTCTGGACGAAATGCAGCACACCAATCGGACAGATCTCGATAATCCAACGTTTGAAAAACAGATATAGCCTAATTCCAGTATCTACACTTTCTCTATACAAACGTAAACATTGTTATTTATCAATAAATTGCAGTGTTAGTTGTATATGTGACGGCCGGATATTCAACGAATAAGAAAATAACTTAATTAATAAATGTTGTGGCATGTCCGTTGCTCTGTTGGCTCTGCGTCCTCGCCCACACCTTCACCAAGGAAAGCAGAGCTTCATGAATACAGAAGTCCCCTCCGGCCACATTCACCACGACAAGAAAAGGCCTTCCCGCCGCATTTCCCTCTCTGCATTCCTGACCGGAGTAGCGCTACTGTCTCCGGGCTTGTCGCATGCGACGGATGGAGCCCCCGCCGGTAAAGACGTCAGCGGGGCAGGGCAGTACGCCGGTGCAACGGCTGCGGATCCGGCCGTTGTCGAGTTGCAGGCGGAAGTTGCGCAGTTGAAGCGCGCGCTCGAGAAAAGTCAGCGCGAGCTGGCTGAGCAGCAGGGCAAGGCACCCACGGCGGAAGCGGCTTCGGCGACGCCGGCCGCTGAAGCGGTTGAGTCGAAGGATCAATCACAGCAGGCCGCGGCCGAAGTCAATCAACCGGCACAGTTGAATCAGGTGACGGTACAGGCGCCGAACCGGCTCAAGGCCGTGAAAGATGTGCCGCAATCCATTTCGGTGATCAGTGGCGCCGACCTGGAATTGCAGGATGCTGTCGACATGGGCGGCATCACGCGCCGCGCCTCCAACGTCACCTGGAATTCAGGCAACTCGCGCGAGTTCAGCCTGTCCATCCGCGGCCTGGGTTATCAGTCCAACACCGAGGCGCAGGATCCGAGCGTCGGCATCACCGTCGACGGTGTGGCTTATGCCTACAACCCCCTGTCCAGTTTCGATTTCACCGACATCGACAAGGTGGAGGTGCTGCGCGGTCCACAAGGCACCCTGGGCGGCAAGAACGCCAACGTCGGGGCGATCAATATCACCACCAAGGGGCCTAGCTTCACGCCGGAAACATCGTTTTCGCTCGCCTATGGCCAGCGCGACAGCATCCTCGGCACTGCTGTGCTAGGCGGCCCGGTAATCGACGATCTGCTTGCCTGGCGCGGAACGCTCTCGGTGGACAAGGGCGACGGCTACATCAAGAACCTGTACAACCCATCCGAGACCTACGGCAACCGCGATCGCGTTTCCGGCCGTGTCCAGTTCCTGCTGACACCGAGCGAGAATTTCCGCGCGCGCCTGCGCTTCGATCTGGAGCCCACCGGCGGCGAATTCTACAACGGCATGACCATCTACACGCCGACGCCGACCAAGTATGCCAACGGCAATACCAACCCCCTGACCACCGATGCATCGACCAGGCTGGCCAGAGGCTGGTTCACGCAGCAGAGCAACTACACCTACACCGATGACTATCTATATGGTGCGGGCCAGAACGCCGTCGACAACAACAGCCAGCGGCCGCTGATCACCAGAAGCAGGGGCGGCGCGGGAACCCTGGAGTGGAACCTGGGCGAGTACACCGTGACTTCGATCACGGCCTACAAGGAGTACCATTTCTACGCCAGCAACGACGAAGGCACGCCCTTCGACGTCACCACCGCCAGCGGCGGCGGCGTCGGCTACCACCAGACCAGTGAAGAGTTGCGGTTGAATTCGCCGGTGGGCGGCTTCGTCGATTACCAGTCCGGGATCTACCTGCTGGGCTCCGGAACCCAGGGTCCGGTTTCTGTTTCGAAGAACGGCTGGGGCTCCGATGCCGGTGCATGGTTCGCCAATGCCGGCCAGTACGCGGCGCTTACCACCGACGGGGAAGGCCGCGCCCTGCTGACGAATTCGCTCGACGGCATGCGCAAGGCCGGCTACGAATATGACGACAAGAAGAGCGCGGCGCTTTATGGCCAGGCGAACTGGCATCTGTCCGACCCGCTGACCCTGACCACTGGCCTGCGATTCACCTATGAGGATCGTCGTACCAGGAACAATGCACTCATCACCGACAACGGCTTTGGCGGCGCCCTGAATCCGGTTGCGGTGAACAATGTACAACTCGGCGGCTTTTCCTCCGATGCGACCGGCGCATTGACCAGTTCCGATCCCGCGCAGGTCGCGCTCGCCAATTCCGTCGCGCAGCAATACTTCGGAACCACCACCTACGCCGGCCTCAGCAACGGACAACGACAGCAGGTGGCAACCGCCAAGGCGTTGCGCCTGGCACAAATCGGCGTATTGTGGAACACGGTCCATGCCCAGCCCTTCGACAAGGTCCAGCCGTCCTACGTCATCAGCCCCAGCTACAAGATCAGCCCGGAGTTGAGCACGTACCTGTCATGGCAGCATGGTGAAAAGGCTGGTATTTCGCAGACCACCAATGGCGTCTCCAACCTCACACAGCCTGAAAAATCCACGGCTTACGAACTCGGGGTGAAGACCCTGTTGCTGCACAAGACGCTGACATTCAACGCGGACATCTTCCTCAACAACATCAGCAATTATCAGCAGGCGGTCCAGGTTTTCGACGCCTATACGACAGCGCTCCTGAACGACGGCACCAGCCATTTCATCTCCGCCACCGGCAATGCAACCAAGGTGCAGGCGAAGGGTGTGGAAATCGACGGCGTGTACAGCGGGATCCGCTATACCTCGATCCGCTTCAGCGGTGCCTACAACGATGCCAAGTACCTAGATTTCCAGAACGCCGGGCAGCCGGTCGAGAACGGCAACCTGACGACAACACCGTATAGGAATGTTTCCGGCGCCAACCTGCCGGGCGCCGCGCGCTATACCTTCAACCTGGGCACCGAATTCCGCTATCCGGTGCTGGCGGACAAGGAAATCTTCGCTTCCTTCAACACCGCCTATACCAGCCGCTACAACTCGGATGTCACCGGCCTGTCCTCCTATGCCTGGATACCCGGGCACAGCATCACCGATTTGTCCATCGGCGCAGGCCGCATCGACCGGCGTTTCGGGTTCAGCCTGCTGATCAAGAACATCTTCGACGACACGGCGCACCTCGCCACGACCTGGAACAGCTACACGCCGGCACCTCCGCGCTGGATCGGCTTCCAGGTGACCGGCAAGCTGTGACCGCGCTGTGGCTTCCGCAACAGCCTGTTGAGGAAAGTGCTGAAAATACAACATCCGTATTGGCGGGTACGGCCCATCTTTTCCAGCTGTAATCACCATACGAGGTGGTGGCGATGAAAATAGGTTCTTCCAAACAGGTGCTTACGCCGCGGACCGGGAGGTTCGCGGCGACCCTGTCGCGATCTCGCCGTGGTGGCCTGTTCGTTGCAGTGTGGCCGGGGAGGAAGCGCGAGGGCTCTGCGTTTGTGCCCACGGCAGGCGTCTTCCGGAGCGGATGCTTGCGCTGGTGCATTGGGTGAATACCCGGTGAGTGGTAACAAAGGCTCGCCCGCTTGGGCGGGCCGTTGCGGCACAAATCTCCGCTCAGACATTTTTACTTTTCAAGGACTCATTCGATGGACCCAATAACTGCAATCAATCCCGCCGACCTCTCCATCCAGCACCTGGTGACCCAGGCCGATCCGGTGGTGAAAGTGGTGCTGGTGATCCTGGTGTTTTTCTCGTTCTGGTGCTGGACCGTGATGTTCGAGAAGCTGTTCGCCTTCACGGCCGCCTTCGGCGCCGCCAAGCGCCTGGAACAAACGCTGGAAAACGGCACGCTGGAAGACGTCATCAACTACAGCGATACGCACCCGGTGGCCAAGATCATCGCCGCCGGCAACCTGGAATGGCGTGAAGGCTCCGGCGAGCATGCGCACGAAGCGCTGCACGAAGTGCGCGACCGCGTCGAGCGCGCCATGCGCCTGGAACTGTCCAACGAAACCCGCCGCATCAACAAGCGCCTGCCGTTCCTGGCGACGGTGGGTTCCTCGGCTCCGTTCATCGGCCTGTTCGGCACGGTGTGGGGCATCATGAACACCTTCACCGGCATCGCCG
>JAQGNS010000398.1 GCA_028291705.1 Nevskia sp. | reverse complement strand
GCACCAGAGCTGCCAGGACGTGATCGGCGACAAGGACGAGCTGGTCAGCAAGATGCGCGACTTCCTCGACCGTCCCACCGGCCCGCAGTTGCAGGACGTGGAACAGGCCTATTCCGCCTGGTACGCCAGCCAGGTAGCCTTGGCAGGACGTTACCGCCTGGGGCTGGTGGCCTACGCCGTGGTGCTGTTGGGCGTGCTGGCCTGGCTCGGCCTGCGGCTGCGCACCAGTTACCGCGACCTGGACCGCGCCAACGCTGGGCTGACCCGCGCCAACGAAACCCTGGAAGCCCAGGTGGAATCGCGCACCCATGACCTCAGCACCGCGCTGCAGGATCTGCGCTCCTCGCAGGCGCAGCTGGTGCAGTCGGAGAAGATGGCTTCGCTGGGCCAGATGGTCGCGGGCGTGGCCCACGAGATCAACACGCCGCTGGGCTATGCCCGCAGCAATACCGAGATCGTGCGCAACTCTCTGGTCGATGTGCGCGGCCTGTGCGCGGCGCAGCAGAAGGCGCTGAGCCTGCTGGCCGCGCCGGACGCCTCCGAAGCCGAAATCGCCGCCGCCATGGACGCGGCAGAGGCGCAGAACCAGGCACTGGCGCCCGAAGAGCTGCTGGGCGACCTGCACGGCCTGCTGCAGGATACCGACCATGGCCTCGGCCAGATCAGCGAGCTGGTTTCCAGCCTGAAGGACTTCTCTCGCCTCGACCGTTCGCGCACCGACTTGTTCAGCGTCAACGACGGCATCGACTCCGCGCTCAAGATCTGCCAGAACCAGATCAAGGGCCGCGTCGAAGTGGTCAAGCAGTACGGCGAACTGCCGCAGATCGAATGCTCGCCCTCCCAGCTCAACCAGGTGTTCCTCAACCTGTTCACCAATGCCGCGCAGGCCATCGAGGGCAACGGCCGCATCTACGTTCACACCCTGTCCGGGCCGGACGGCGTCGACGTGCGCATCCTCGACACCGGCTGCGGCATGAGCGAGGACGTGCGCAGCCATATCTTCGAACCATTCTTCACCACCAAGCCGGTCGGCAAGGGCACCGGGCTTGGCCTGTCCATCGTTTTCCGTATCATTGAGGAACACGGCGGCCGGATCGACGTGCGCTCCACCCCGGGCAAGGGCAGCGAATTCGCGATCCACCTGCCGCTCAGACAGAAAAAGCAGGCCGAAACGGCTCAGGAAGCGGCGCTTGTCGCCGCGTAGGAGAAAGGAAGCTTGATGAACGCGCCCGCCGCCAAGGCCCGAGTACTGTTCGTCGACGACGAGCCGCGCGTGCTGACCACCATGCGCATGCTGTTCCGCGCCCACTACGAGGTGCACTTCGCCGAGGGCGGCCCGCAGGCGCTGGAACTGCTGAAGAAGCAGGCCGTGGACGTCATCGTCAGCGACCAGCGTATGCCCGGCATGACCGGCATCGAGCTGCTGCGCGCGGCGCGCGAGCTGAATCCGAACGCCATGCGCATCCTGCTCACCGGCTATTCAGACCTCAACGCCATCATCGGCTCGATCAACGAAGGCGAGATCTTCCGCTTCGTCAACAAGCCCTGGTCCAACGACGATCTATCCACCACCGTGGCCCGCGCCGTCACCGCCGCGCGCGCCAGCGCCGCCGTGGCGGCCAAGGTCGATGAGCCCCCCTCACCGGCCCTCACCGGGCCGCTGCCGGCGGTGCTGGTGCTGGACGACGATGTGCGAGTGCCGGCCCAGATCCAGGCCATCCTCGGCAACGAATTCCGCGTCTTCGGCGCCACCACCATGAGCGAAGCGGTGGACCTGCTCGAACGCGAGCACATCGGCGTGGTGATTTCCGACACGCGGGTGCAGGATCACCCGGTGGTCAACCTGATCAGTACGCTCAAGCAGCACCACCCGGAGCTGGTCTCGGTGATCCTGACCGAGCGCGCCGACGCCGGCGCCGCCATCGACCTGATCAACCAGGGCCAGATCTACCGCTTCATCACCAAGCCGATCATCGACAACGCCTGCAAGATCACGGTGAACTCGGCGCTGAAACAGCACGAACGCCTGTCCCACAGCCCCGAACTGCACCAGCGCTACGAAGTCGCCAACACCCCGGAACCGCCGCTGCCGACCTCCGGCACCGGGCGCCTGCTCGACCGCATCCGCTCCATCCGGTCCTGGGTCACGCGCCGGGCCTGAGCAGTACCGGCCCTGTCTACGTCCGTAGCCCGGGAAGCGCATAGCGCTACCCGGGGGCTTTTTGCGACGGCGCGGCGCCCTGGGTAGCGCTACGCGCTTCCCGGGGCTACGTTGGTAAAACCCGGCGCCAGACGCGCTGAAATTGCCAGCCAAAACCCTCGGAACTGAGGCCCAATTCAGCGTTGTCCTTTAGTCCGAATAGATGAAGCCCCGGTCGCCCCCGGGCACTAGCCTCTTCCGAACGATCCGGCACATCCCCCGCCGGACAATTTCTGGAGGAAAGCCGGCATGCAGTCCGACAAGGGCGTCGAAGCCGACGTCATCAGCGGCCGCGTCTGGGACGAGTTCTGCGACACGCTCAAGCGCGCCGGCCAGCAGATCCTGCGCCCGGAAGCGCCCACCAGCGCCCTGGATCGCGCCGAGGGCTTCCGCTACCTGAGCCGCCTGCTGCGCATCGGCCTGGAAATGCACCTGGAATTCGCCGATCCGGACTTCCCCGGCTTCTTCCTGCCCTCGCACGAGACCGGCAAGATCGGCGCCGACAATCCCGACAACTACTATCTGTTCGCGCGCATCAATGGTAAGCACGAGTACGTCATCCGCGGCGAGCGCGGCAGCGTCTCCTACCTCAGTATCGGCACGCAGAAAGGCGGCTACGAGACCAACGGCCGCATGGAGCCTACCGGCGCCATCGACTCGGCCCAGCTGCAGACCGACGCCGACGGCCATTTCGAGATCCGCCTGAGCCAGGAGAAGCAGCCGGGCAACTGGCTGCGCATCGAGCCGGAGAGCAATGCCGTGATCGTGCGCCAGACCTTCATGGACCGCGCGAAGGAGAAGCCGGCGCAGATGCGCATCGCGCGCGCCGGCGCAGATGCCAAGCCGCTACCGCTGTCGGCCCAGCGCCTGCAAGCGGGCCTGGGCAACGCCTCGCGCTTCGTCGAAGGCACCGCCCGCCTGTTCGCCGACTGGTCGCAGAGCTACCTCAAGCATCCCAATGAACTGCCGCCCGCGGATCAAGCCCTGTGCCAGCG
>JAQGNS010000036.1 GCA_028291705.1 Nevskia sp. | reverse complement strand
AGCTCCTCTAATTTCAATTGTGCTTCCGCCTTCCCAAGCGTCTGCGCGCAAGATCGGTTGGAACGGAAACGATGTTTGTGCGGCAGCAGTTTATCCCGAGCATTTCGACACACGACATTAATCTTTCAAGCATTTACAGATACTTGCGAAGGGGCTTCTTCTCGAAATATTTCCGGATGTACGGCTGCATATCAGCTTCGTAAAGTAGAAACTGCGTGATTTTTTGTTGGGCATACTTCTCCCGCCCGAATAAATGACGTTATTACGCGCCGCGAGCGGTACGTGGACGCAGGCGAGCGGACTACCGCCGGTAGACGGGCGCAGCCAATCGGAGGAGAAGATTGATGGATGTCGAGCGCGGCGATGTTCCGCAAGTCAACACTGAGCGGCACGGCGCCCCCGGGTCAGCACTCCCATGCGGCTAGGCGTGCAACGTGCCGTTCTCATCGCCGCGGGAGTGGCAGTCCTCGCCACGCTCTCTCAGTGGGCCCATATCAGCTTGTTCGAGTCGCGACTGATGTGGAACGATCCGGGCGCTGCTCCGGAAACCCCCGAGCTGTTTCATTTTGCGATACAGCGTGGCGCGGCGATCTTCCACGACCGCTGCGCAAGCTGCCACGGAGCTGACGGCAGAGGCGACCGTTCGCGGGGAATCCCCGATCTCGGCGATGCCGACTGGCTCTACGGCACCGGCACAGTCGGAGACATCGAGAAGGTGGTGTACTACGGCATCCGATCACACAATCCGCGTGGTTGGAATCTGGCGGTGATGCCTGCGTTTGCGCGGCCCGTACCGTCGCCCACAGAGCATATTCCTCCGCTGACACCCCCAGCCATACGCGCCTTGACCGAGTATCTGCTCTCCCGGGAAGGAAAGCCGGCCGATCGAACAACAGCCATGGAAGGCGCTGCGATCTATGGAAGTTCCGGCGGTTGCTACGACTGCCACACCGCTGACGCCAAGGGCGACTCGGCTATCGGCGCCCCCAACCTGATCGACAATATCTGGCTCTACGGCGATGGCAGCCGCCAATCGATTTACGACTCGATCGCCTATGGGCGCCAGGGCGTCTGCCCGGCCCGGGCGGGACTGCTCCGCCCCATACAGATACGCGAAGTCTCTCTGTACACCTTCTCGCTCTCCCACTCCTCCACAACGCACTGACACGGACCATCATGATCAAGATGCGGGAAACAGCAACCGGCAGCCAAGAGGCGCCACCCCCGAACATCAGCGTTGTACGTTCATTTTCCCTGATGGTTTTTGGCGCGCTGGTTGGGCTGGTGATCGCGGGCTATGCCTTGTTCACGGCGAAGGGTACGACAACCCTGTTTGTTCCCGCGGACGATGTCGCGCTGGTCAATCAGCAGCCGATTGTCCGGACCGATTACTTCGCACTGCTGCAGGCAAGCTATCAGGTCGATTTCCAGCATGCGAGTGTCGAGCAGCGCCATGCCGTGCTCGAAGACATGATACGGGAGGAGCTGTTCGTCCAGCGCGGCAAGGAGCTTGATGTCGCCGAAACCGATCCCGATGTCCGCACGGCGATGGTCAATGCGGTGGAACAAATGGCCGCCGCGGACGTCGTCACCCGTCAACCCGAGGAAGGCGTGCTACGGACATTCTACCGCGAGCACCAGGATCGCTACTCCGAAGAAGGCGTGATCGCTCTGCACGACCTGATCTTCCCGGCGGCCGACGTCGCCGCACAGGCCGCCGCTGCCCTCAGCGGCGGCAGTCCCGCGGCGGCGGTGCTCACTCGCTTCCACGGGCGCGATTCCGGCAAGGTCGATGGCGAGGAGTTCTACTTCGCCGCCAAACTCCATCTTGGTGATGCACTGTTCGACGTCGCCAAGACATTACCGAACAGCGGCGTATCGACCCCCACGCAACAGCCGGATGGCATCCACGTGCTTTATGTCGTCAAGAATACGCTCCCCCGCGCACGAGACTTCAACGCTGTAGAGGCCGCGGTACTCAACGACTACCGCAACGAACAGATCAAGCGCACCATCACTCAATACCGGACCTTCCTCGCCAAGCGCGCCGCCGTTCAGATCGCAGAGGATGTCCGCTGATGGTCCGCGGCACTGGCGGATGGCGTCTGTTGCCGGCGCTGGCACTGCTCATGGCCGTCGCCGGCCCGGCGCAGGCCCATACGCTTTCGGAATCACACTCGCTATGGGAAATCCGGGGCACCGACGTGGACCTGGTGATGACCATCCCGGTGATCGAACTCCAGCGCATCGATACCGGCCCGGGAGGCCCCTCGGACGAGGTCGTCAGGAAGTATCTGGCCGACCGCGTTTACCCGATCTCCGACGGCAAAGAGTGCAAGCTCATACCGCCGATCCAGAGCCTTTCCGCTACACCGGGGTTCCGCAAATACGATTTCACCTTCCAATGCCCGTCCACCAGTAATCTGCAGCTCCGCTCGTCCGCTTTTTTCGATCTTGTTCCGAGCCACACCAATTTCGCTGAAATCCAGAATGCATCAAGCGGTGATTTTGCCGAGCAGCTGATTACCAATGAGCACCAGACCGTCGACGTTTCGGGCGGAGAAGCCGAACAATTGCAGAGCGCCGGTTTCTTCGAGTTCGTCGGCATGGGGCTGATGCACATCTTCACCGGGATCGACCATATGTCGTTCCTGCTGGGGCTGGTGCTGATTTGCCGCCGTTTGCGCGACCTGGTTTTTGTGGTGTCGGGCTTTACCATCGGCCATAGCCTGACCCTGGCGCTCGCCGTCACCGGCGTGATCCGCCCGCATGCGGAATATATCGATGCGCTGGTGGCGCTCACGATCGTGCTGATCGGCGCGGAAAACATCGCGGAGCAGACTCACAGGCCAGGACCGGTTGCGGTCTTCCTGGGCGGCGCCCTGGGACTCATGGCGCTGGGAAGCTGCTTTGGATTTGGTGACCTGCCCGCGCTGCTGTTCCTTGGCGGAGGGCTGTTCACCGCCAATTACCTGATGATCACGGGCGCACTTGCTGACGCGGGAAAATTCAGGACCATGATCACCATGGTGTTTGGCCTGATTCACGGCTTCGGCTTCGCATCCAATCTTCTGCAGATGCAGCTGCCGACCAACAGGCTGGCGGAGCTGCTGGTTGGATTCAATGTCGGCGTCGAAATTGCGCAGCTTACGCTGGTGCTCGGCGTCACCGCCCTTGCGGCTTTGTTGACCCGGTTCGTCTTGACCATTCCCAGACCGATCGTCGTTGACGTCGCATCCTCGTTCCTGGTCGGACTTGGCACCTACTGGTTCATCACGCGCAGCTACGGTTGAAGCCTTCCTGAGGGGTGCGCCGCGAAAAAATGCCGGAACCATCATGGTTCCGGCACTGTATGACAGTAGATGCCTGGACGCTGCGCAAGCTAGGCGATGCTGAAGGCCATTTTCCGATCGATGATCCGCTTGGAAATTTTCCAGTTGCCGTCAGCATCCTTCTGGAACTCATCCACCAGATCGTTGACCCTGACCTGGGTGGGTTCCTCAGGCCCGCTCTGTTCGAGCGTGATCTGGATGGCAAACGACGCTGCGGCATCGCCATCGATACGGTCTATCCGGAGGTTCGACCATAGGTGCCGGGTCTTTCGATTCGGCTTTTCAAATCTGCGATGACAGTCGTCGGCAATTTCCAGGCGTCCTTTCAGCTCGATTCCGGACACACGAAGCAGGCCATTCGGAACAAACAGCTGGGACAGCGATGTTCCTTCTCCACGGTCGGCGTGCCACGCAAAATCGCTGAGCAGGCGCTCGATCGCTGCAACATCGGAATCACTCATCTTTCCTCTCCTTAAGTAGTGGGTATCCAGCGCACCTTCAGCCTGCTGAAGTCGCCGGAATATCCAGTGATAACGCTCTATGGCTCGTCAAAAGAATTGAGCGCGTCACGACCCGAAGGACTTTGCAAGGGTCAGCCGCGCCGAGATCGGCTCCAGCGGATGCACATGGGTATCAGCCTGGCCGTATGCCGCTTCGCCGGGCAGGCGGTCGACGTAGAAGTACTGCATCGCATCCCGCTTGGTGTTGAGCAGGTTGTAGACGCCGAGGGCGGCACCCCAGCCGTTGTCGAAGGCGTAGTGCACGTCCAGGTTGAATTCGCCGTAGCCCTTGCCGTTGACCTGGCCGCGCGGCGTCGGCGCATTGGCGCAGGTCAGCGGCGGTCCACCAGGGTTCTGGAAATCCTGGGCCACTGCCGCATCGGAGCAGGCCCCCGAAGTCAGCGGGAAATTACCCAGGTAGCGGTACACCAGACCACCTCTCCAGGGGCCGAGGTTGGTCAGGTACAGCGCCAGCGAGCCGGTAGCGAACGGCGCATTGGGCAGGAAGGTGCCGACATGGCCGGTGCCGTCGTCGGTCGGTGTCTTGTAGTGCGCATGGTCCTCGGAGAAGCTGCCGTAGATTTCCAGCCAGCGGCGCGGCTTGTAGGTCAGGTTCACCTCGTAGCCGTAACGCCGGCTGGAAGGACCGGCCGAATCCTGGCCGGCGTCCGCGTCGTAGGTGGTTTCCGACTGCGCATCCAGGTTGAACAGGGCGACGGTCAGGGCCAGGTTGCGCTGCACGTTGATGCGGGCGCCCAGTTCTTCGCCGAACTGGCTGGCGAGCAGCGCCGCGCCGGGCTGGCCGGTGTTCTGGTCGCGCGTCACGCCGCGCAGATCATCGCTGTGGAAGCCGCGGCCCGCGCTGATGTAGAACTCGGCATTGCTGCTGGGGGTGAAGATCAGGCTGCCCTTGGGCTGGAACAGGGACTTGCTGGCCTTGCCGGAGTTGCTGAAGGGCGCATCCGGATCGCTGCCGTGGAAGTCGGCGAGATGATCGGTGTCCGCTCCATGCTGATAGTCCTCGCGCACGCCGAGGATGGTGCGGAGCCACGGGGTCCAGTGGGTCGTGGCCTGGACGAAGAGCGCGCCGCTGTACAGGTTGACGCGATCGTCCTCGCTGAAGGTGGTGGGATCCTTGTCCACCGGCAGCGGGATGCGCTTCAGCGAAGGCAGGCGTGAGACCTGGTTGGAGTCGTAGCGCGTCTGTACGCCGGTGACGAATTCGTTGTCGAACGAGAGCAACTGCAGCGGCAGGGTGAACTGCGCATTGGCGCCGAGGACGTCGCGGTTCTCGTGTTGGTCTTCCTGGTCGCCGTTGTCGGGATCGACCAGGAAGTGGGTGAAGTCGTGCCACATGTCCAGGTGATTGCCGATGTAGTAAGCCCCGGCCTCGAAGCGTCCGGCGCCGATCGACTGGTGGTACAGCGATGACAGGCTGAAACGCTGTGCGCGGCCGCCGTCCGAGGGATTGAGCGAGCCGTACTGGTCCGGCACCAGCCCCTGGTCGATCGCCCGTTGCGGGATATCGGTGGTGTTGGTCCACAGCTGGTGGTAATACATGCCGGTGACGGAGTAGCCGCGGCTGTCGTCGCCACGGCTGTAGCGCAACACCGCGTTTTCCTTGCGGGCGTCGTCGCCGACATCCCAGGGTCCATCGTAGTGCTGCAACTCGATGGCACCGAGCAGGCTGCCGCCGGCGAGTGCGCGTGAGCCGCCCGCGAACAGCCTTTGATAACCCAGGGTGCCGGTGGTAGTGGTGATCTGCGGCGCCATCTCGTCGCGGTATTCCAGGTGCACCGAGCCGACCGAGGCGAAATCGCCCTCGGCGGCGTAGTACGGTCCCTTGGTGTAGCTCAGGCGGTCCGCCAGCTCCGGGATCAGGAAATTCAGGTCGGTATAGCCCTGGCCGTGCGCGTGCGTGGGCTGATTCACCGGCATGCCGTCGACGAAGGTGGCCAGATCGGTGCCGTGGTCCAGGTTGTAGCCGCGCAGCAGGTACTGGTTGGCTTTGCCCTCGCCGCTGTGCGAGGCCACGGCCAGGCCCGGCACCGTCTCCAGCACCTGGCCCGGGCGGAACGCGGGTGCCAGCTGGATTTCTTCGTCGGTGATCACACCTTCGCTGGCGGTGGAGGCGGTGCCGAGCAGATCCCGGCGCTGCGCGATGACTACCACTTCCTGAAGTTTCGACATCGTGGGAACTGGGCCCGCAGCAGACGCACTCGCAACGTTTTGCAGAGCGGAGACTTCCTGCGCTTCGGCTGGTTGCAGAGCGTCCAGCAACAGCGTCATGATGGCCACAGTTTTCCAACTCCACAGCCGCCTGGCGGTCCGCGGCATCGTCACCCTCCTCCAGGCAATCCTTGTAGGATCTTTTAGAAGTCTCGAGGGGCTCTAAAGGCGACACCTGCGGGACAACGGAAGCAGCTGATCTAGCTGCTTCTTTTCAATATAGCCGTGGCTTTTTGAGTGGATCCGCTTTTTACTCGCTCAATACAGTGCGACATAAATCGACATGCGAGCCGGGTATCTCCCTTTCTCCGGTCTTAAAAAACAAGCGCATGAGAGCCTCGAACCTGAGGCTGCTACAGTGCGACACAGAGCGCTCGGGTAAACCGCCTTCAGGCGCGCGAATGCGGCCCGATATTGGCCAAATGTCTACTCAGCTTTGCACCTGTCGCCGACAGGAGCGGAGATCAATTGCGGGAAGAGCGGCGTAGAGCAATTGATATCAGACATGCAACCGCGACAGTCGTCGTAACCGCCGTGCCTGCTGCGACAGCGATATAGCGAAGCACCATCCGGGAGGTGATCACTGGTCCGATACCGTTTTCAGAGTTGAGTTCATCGCGATATCGACAGGATCGGCGCACCGGTTCTTCGCCGCAGCTCGTCGAAGCTGACCTCAGGCGCCAGCTCGACCAGCTTCAGCCCTTCCGGCGTCACATCCAGCACGCCCAGTTCGGTGATGATGCGGTCGACCACGCCCACCCCGGTCAGCGGCAGGCTGCACTTAGGCAGGATCTTGAATTCGTTGCCCTTGGCGGTGTGCTCCATCAGCACCACCACGCGCTTGACCCCGGCCACCAGGTCCATCGCCCCGCCCATGCCCTTGACCATCTTGCCCGGCACCATCCAGTTGGCCAGGTCGCCGCTCTCGGACACTTGCATGGCGCCGAGGATGGACAGGTTGATATGGCCGCCGCGGATCATGCCGAAGGAGTCGGCGCTGCTGAAATAAGAGCTGCCGGGTACGGTGGTGATGGTCTGTTTGCCGGCGTTGATCAGGTCGGCGTCGATTTCTTCCTCGGTGGGAAAGGGGC
>JAQGNS010000363.1 GCA_028291705.1 Nevskia sp. | reverse complement strand
TCCATCAGCGGGCCTTCGATCACCTCGATCGGGCGGCCCTTGGCGGCGGAAATTTCGGCGCGCAGCTCCTCGGTGTCGGCATCGACGAAGGCGTCGATGCCTTTCACCAGCGCGTGCTTGATGCGTTCGCGCACCGGCAGTTCACGCCAGGCCATCTCGTCGCCGACTTTCTTCTCGGCCGCGCCGCCCTTGAAGCGTTCGGCCAGCTCGAGCAGGCGCTCGGTGGCGTCCTCGCGGCGATACAGGATCACATCCTCGATGCCGTCGCGCAGCTCGGGATTGAGGTCGGCGTAGAGCGCCAGCTGGCCGGCGTTGACGATGCCCATGTCCATGCCGGCCTTGATGGCGTGGTACAGGAACACGGCGTGGATCGCCTCGCGCATCAGATTGTTGCCGCGGAACGAGAAGGACACGTTGGAGACGCCGCCGGAGATCAGCGCGCCCGGCAGGTTCTGCTTGATCCAGGCGGTGGCCTCGATGAAGTCCAGGCCGTAGCGGTTGTGTTCGGCGATGCCGGTGGCCACGGCGAAGATGTTCGGGTCGAAGATGATGTCTTCGGCCGGGAAGCCGATCTGCTTGGTCAGGATGTCGTAGGCGCGCCGGCAGATCACCTTGCGGCGCTCCAGCGAGTCGGCCTGGCCCTGCTCGTCGAAGGCCATCACCACCACCGCCGCGCCGTAACGCCGGCACAGCTTGGCCTGCTCGATGAATTTTTCCTCGCCTTCCTTCATCGAGATGGAGTTGACGATGGGCTTGCCCTGCACGCACTTCAGGCCGGCCTCGATCACCTCCCACTTGGAAGAGTCGATCATGATCGGCACGCGCGAGATGTCCGGCTCGGAGGCGATCAGGTTGAGGAAGCGCACCATGGCGGCGTTGCCGTCGAGCATGCCCTCGTCCATGTTGACGTCGATCACCTGCGCGCCGGATTCCACCTGCTGCCGCGCAACGGTCAGCGCGGCGGTGTAGTCGCCGGCCTTGATCAGGTCCTTGAACTTGGCCGAACCGGTGACGTTGGTGCGCTCGCCCACGTTCACGAACAGCGTGTCGCCGGTGATGTTGAGCGGCTCCAGCCCGGCCAGGCGGCAGGCCGGCACGGACGGCGTCGGCACGCGCGGCTTCTTGCCGCGCACGTGCGCATCGATCGAGCCGATATGCCCCGGCGTGGTGCCGCAGCAGCCGCCGACGATATTCACCAGCCCCGCGTCGGCGAACTCGGCGATGATCCCGGCGGTGTCGTCCGGCCGCTCGTCGTACTCGCCAAAGGCATTGGGCAGCCCGGCGTTGGGATAGCAGGAGATGTAGCAGTCGGCCAGCTTCGCCAGTTCGGCGATGTAGGGCCGCATCTCCTTGCCGCCGAGGGCGCAGTTGAAGCCAATGGCGAAGGGCCTGGCATGGCGCACCGAATTCCAGAACGCTTCCGTCACCTGGCCCGACAGGGTGCGGCCGGAGGCATCGGTAATGGTGCCGCTGATGATCACCGGCAGGCGCACGCCCTTCTCTTCGAACACCTGCTCCACCGCGAAGATCGCCGCCTTGGCATTGAGCGTGTCGAAGATGGTTTCGATCAGGAACACGTGGGCGCCGCCGTCGATCAGGCCGCGCGCGCAATCGCAGTACGCCGCCACCAGGCTGTCGTAGCTGACGTTGCGCTTGCCCGGATCGTTGACATCGGGGCTGATGCTGGCGGTGCGGTTGGTCGGGCCCAGGGCCCCGGCGACGAAGCGCGGCCGTTCCGGCGTGCTGGCCGCGTCGGTTTCCATCCGCGCCAGCTTGGCCGCCTCGAAGTTCAGCTCGTAGGCCAGCGCCTCCATGTGGTAATCCGCCAGCGAGATGCTTTGCGAATTGAAGGTGTTGGTCTCGATGAAGTCGGCGCCGGCCGCCAGGTACTTGCGGTGGATCTCGCGGATGATCTCCGGCTGGGTCAGTACCAGCAGATCGTTGTTGCCCTTGAGATCGTGGGCCCAGTCCTTGAAGCGCTCGCCGCGGTATTCGGCCTCGCCCAGCTTGTAGCCCTGGATCATGGTGCCCATGGCGCCGTCGATGACCAGGATGCGCTCGCGCGCCAGCGCATCGAGCCGGGCGGCGAGGGATTCCTGCGGAACTGTAAGCGGGGCGTCGAACATGGCGTTATTGTATCCCTTTATCCGGATAAGCAGATATTCGAGCCGGCGGGCGGACTCGCGGGCTGCGGACCGATTCGGGTCCGCTACCGCTCATCGCGCCGTACCCGCGCTACGTCCGTCGGCACGGGCGGCTGGCATGGATCGGGCGTCTAGTACCCGGGAGGGCGGTCGCCGGGGGGCAAAATCTTGTGATGAAACAATTTTGCTTACGCTCGACTGCATTTCATATGGTCTCGGGTATTATCCTTGTTGCCGGCTCAGGGAGTCCGTGATCGTGCACTTAACGAAACGGGCCCGGCGTTTCAAATACAGGGACTTAGATCCTAATGGTGAGTAACTCGCAATGACCGCAACGGTGCACCCGTTGTTTTCCGGTTCGCCGCAGGAGCGCGGCGAACAGACGGTTGCGCCCGTTCCTTCTCACCCCCTGGTGGCGGAACTGCGGGAAGTCGCCCTGAGCGTGCTCGATGAGCTGGTACGGCGCATGTTCGACAGCGCCGACGACGTGCTGTTCGAGATGGGCGAGAAGTCCTCCACTGACGACGAGCGGCGGCGTTACTTCGACACCATGCGGGTGTTGCGCCTGGACCGCGGCAAGGTCGGCATTGCCTTCGCCGACGATCTGACCCGCGGCTTCGCCCCGGTCGTCGCCCCGCGCCACAGCAAATTCGAATTCGACCTCGACAGCCTGTCGATCCAGCCCACCGAGGAGCTGGAAGAGAAGATCGCCGTCACCAATATGGCGGCCAAGGCCGAAGGTCTCTACAAGAACCCGATTTGGGAACTGGAGCGCCATCTGGATTTCGCCGTGCGCGAACTGGGCGTGCCGGTGTCGCCGCTGGCACTGGGCCCGGGGCGCATCTGCGACGCCTTCGGCAAGGCTACCGGGGTGCTGGATACCGAGTTCCAGGTCAAGCTGGTCATCTACAAGCTGTTCGACCGGGTCGTCATCAACGAACTGGGCAAGGTCTACATCGCGGCGCTGGAAGTGCTGGAACGCCACGGCGTCAGCCCCTCGCGCCGGACGCAGGCATCCTCGCCGTTGCCGGAGGAAGAAGCCGAGTTGCCGCCGCCGTTGCCCGGATATCCCCCGCATACGCCGCACGGCGGTTCCCCCGGCTACGGACAGGGCGCCGGCAACCAGCCTTACGGGCAGGGTTACGCGCAGGCGCAGGAACTGCTGCGCCGCTATTCGCTCGACCAGGCCAGCGTGCAGCGCGCCAGCAACCCGGTCGGCGCCGAACTGGCCGGGCTGCTGCAAACCCTGATCACCGGCGCCTCCTCGCCGGCGGTGCAGGCCTCGACCCAGCGCCTGTCGTTGGCCGGGCGCATGTTCGACGACCTGATGGCCGAGCCGATGCTGCCCGAGCCGCTGCGCCCGGCGCTGGAGAAGCTGCGCTACCCGGTCTACAAGACCGCGCTCAGCGACCCCAGCTTTTTCGCCAACCAGGCTCATCCCCTGCGCAAGCTGCTCAGCGACATGGTGGAGCTGGCGGTGTCGGCGCAGACCAGCGAGTCGGCCCAGGCGCAGTTGCGCGAGACCATGCGCACCGCCTCGGCCCTGCAGACCGGCCCGGCCCTGGTGGCCGACGCGCTGAATTCCGCCCAGCCGGTGCCCGAAGGCGAGGTGGAAGGCTTCCTCAACCAGATGCGCGAGCAGACCCGCGCGCGCCGCGAGGCCCTGCTGGTACGGGTGCGCCGCCAAGTGGCGCAGGAACTGGAAGTGCAGACCCTGGGCCGCCGCGTGCCGGACCCGGTGATGGACCTGTTGCGCGGCGGCGTCGGTCCGCTGATGGCGGTGCGCCTGCTCAAGAACGGCCGCGGCAGCGGGCCGTACCAGGAAGCGCAGTCGATGATGGAAGGGGTGCTGAAGAGCCTCGAATTCATTCCGCCGGCCAGCCCCGAAGTGCTGGAGACGCGCGAGCAGCTGCTGTCCAAGATCGTCACCGCCCTGGCCGACATCGGCATGACCGAGGACAAGGTCGAGTCCCTGCTCAACGGCCTGCAGGAGGTCTACAAGCTGCTCGACAGCGCCGAGGCCGCGCCGGGTGCCGCCGTGGGCGCGCAGACCGAGCGCCTGACCGAACGCGAAGAGCATCTGCTGATGTCGGAAATCGACCAGCAGGCGCGGGAAAAAGCGCGCGAGGAGCGCGCCAGTCAGGCCGCCGCGTCACCGCCCACCGCATCGGGCGCCGATGCCGCTTCGGCCACGGTGATGGACCTGCTGCGGCGCCTGCTGGCGCCGGAAAGCTGGTTCCGCGTCTACGACGCCGAACACAATCAGACGCGCTGGCTGAAGCTGAACTCGTTCTATCCGGACCAGGATTCCGTCACTTTCACCGGCTTCGACGAGAGCCTGAAACTGAGCATCCGCGCCAATCGTTTCGCCGAGCACCTGGCCAGCGGCCAGTCGGAGCCGATCAATCCGGACGATTCAGCCAGAGAAGCGCTGGAGCAGCTCAGACGCGGAAAAAATCACGGGTAGTTCAAACCCGCGCCTTGCCGTCATGCCCACCCAGCGTGCGGGGCGGAACGTCGGTCCAGGCGTCCTCGCGCGTCCGTTCGTGCTCCTGGTTCACCGGGTAGTGCACCCGGTTCTCCGGCTTCGAACGCTCGCCGATGACCATGAGCCGCACCTCGGTGGTCGTATTGTTCAGGATGGCGTGGCAGATC
>JAQGNS010000332.1 GCA_028291705.1 Nevskia sp. | reverse complement strand
TTGCAGTCGGCGCACTGCTCGCCGAGGAATTCGCCCTTGTCGGCGCCGTCCCAGAAGAACTTGGCGTCGAGGGTGACGATGGGGGCCAGGCGGATGGGCTTGGGCGGGGGATTCGGTGTTGACTCGGTCGGATCGCTCATGGCGGCTTCTTTGTCTGATAGGAAGTATCGAAAGGTGAAAGTGCGCCCCTCACCCCTACCCCTCTCCCATAGGGAGAGGGGATGCGGTTTGATCTATTTCTTGACGGCTTCTTTTTCCAGCATGCTGGCCATGCCCTGTTTCGGCGCGGTCGGCTGTCCGGCCGGCGGACGCGGCGGCATGCGCGGCATGCCGCCGAAGCCGATGGCGAACTGCTCTTCCAGGGCCTTCACCTTGTCTTCGGCATAGCCCATCCCGGCGAGGATTTCCTTGGTGTGTTCGCCGACCAGCAGCGGCCGGCCCTGGATCACGCCCGGCGTTTCCGAGAGGCTGAACAGCAAGCCGATCTGGTCGAGCTTGCCGACCACCGGATGCGGATAGGAGGTGACCCACTGCTGCTTCAGGAACTGCGGATTCTCATACAGCTTGAGCGAGAAATCCTCGGAGACGATTTCCAGCGGCACGCCGGCGGCGTCCAGCTTGGTAAACCAGTCGGCGGCGGTGGCGCTCATGAAGCGCTCGGCGATGAGCTTGGCCAAGACCTCGTCGTTCTTCTTGCGCGCTTCCTCGGTAGCGAAGCGAGCATCGGTGACCAGCTCCGGCAGGCCCAGCACGGTAAGCAGCTCATCCCAGTGCGGCTGGTTGAGCAGCAGCACGCAGAGCCAGCCCTGCTTCGTTTCATACAGGCGATGGCCGGCGGAGTAGCCGTACTGCATGCCGTCGATCTTCGGGCGCTCGAAGCCCTTGCCGTCCGGCGTGGCCACGGCGTAGGAGGTGTTGAGCAGCGCGGCGTTGATGATGGAGGTGTCCACCATCTGGCCTACGCCGGTGCGGTCGCGGTGGTAGATGGCGTTGATCACCGCCACGGCGGAGAGGAAGCCGTTGCCGGTGTCGCCGAACGAAGTCAGGGCCCAGATCGGCTTGCCGCCGCGATCCATGCCGCCGTCCTCGTACTGGATGCCGGACAGGCAGGCGCCGGTCTGGTCGTTGCCGGGCAGCCCTGCCCGCTCGCCGGTTTCGAAGCCGCGCGTGTGGCAGTAGATCAGCTTGGGATTGATCTGCTTCAGGCTCTCGTAGTCGATCTTCAGGCGTTCGGCGGCGTCGTAGCGCATGTTGTGATGCACCACGTCCGCCGTCTTCACCAGCTCGAGGAAGATCTTCATCGCCTCGGGGTGCTTGAGGTTGAGGGTGATGCTCTTCTTGCCGCGGTTCGCCATGTAGGCGATGTGCACGCGGTGCCAGAACATGTCGAACAGGCCGTTGATCTTGATGACGTTGGCGCCCAGGTCCGACAGCAGCTGCGCACCGAAGGGACCGGCGATGGCCAGGCCCAGGTCGAGCACGGTGATGCCTTCCAGCGGGCGCTTGATCTTCTTGGCGCTCGCGGCGGGCGCGGCGGCCGTGGCCGACTTCGCCTGCTCCGCTTCGGCTTTCACCTCGGCGGTGTGCTGCCCCACTTTCGGCGCGGGGCCGCCGATCTTGCCTGGCGTCGCGCTCATCTTGTAGGCGGCGCCGACGGCGCGGATCTTCCCCAGCTCGGGGTCGTTCATCTCGGTGACGCAGCCGTCCTTGAGGAACAGCGGGTCGGCCAGCGAGGCTTCGACCGAGCGGATGTCCTGCATGGTCATCTCGGCGGTGGTGGCGGCATCCACCCACTCTTTCGCTGTGAACTTGGCGATCGCTTCCGCCAGGATCGGCTGGTAGTGCGCCATCACCAGCAGCTCTTCCGGCCCGGTGCCGAAGCGGTCCGGATCGTTCTGCACGGTGAGGTTCGGTGTGGCGTTGATCTGCTCGCCTTCGGAGGCGGTGAGGATGAAGCGCGGGTTCGGCACCCAGTTCTGGATCCAGCGGCCGTCCTTGCACTGGAAGTGGCCCTTGGGCGAGCGGCTGCCGAGGATCCAGCTGTCGAAGCCGTCGGCGTCGATGTTCTCGGCGCGCTGCCATACACCGGCGGCGCCGGCCATGGCACCTTGCAGCAAGGAGGCTTCGACCCACTGCCCGGTGCCGTTGATTTCACGCGCGCGCAGCGCGGCGCTGATGCCGACCGAGGCGGCGAAGAAGGCGCCGAGGCTGGGCCAATGCGAAGCCGGGAACAGGGGGCCGGAGCGCGCCGGGCCCTGCACCCAGTCGTAGGGGATTTCCAGGTCGGGAAATGGATCGGGCCGGCCCAGCAGGTGATTCATCGCGCCTTCCGGCCAGCCGCGCTGCTCCCACTGCAAGCCGGAGCGCGCCGCCACCAGGGCGTCGTAGGCCGGGCGATCGGAGTTCTCGTTGTCGCGGCCGTAGCCGGTAATCGAGCAATAGACCAGCCGCGGGTTGAGCTGGTGCAGGGTGTCGTAATCGATGCCCAGTTTCTTGGCGACGCCCGGCGCGTAGCTTTCGATCAGCACGTCGGCGGTTTTCACCAGGGCCAGGAAGTTGTCCTTGTCGGCGGCGTTCTTCAGGTCGTACACCGCGCTGCGCTTGCCGCGGTTCCACACCTTGTAGCCGAGCTGGTTGCGGAACGGATCCCCGCCCGGCGGCTCGATCTTGGTGACCTGCGCGCCGTTGTCGGCCATCAGCATGGCCGTCATCGGGCCAGCAATGCCCCATGAAAGATCCAGAACCCGGAGCTTGTCGAGAACCGCTGCCATCGTCTCCTCCTGACCGCTATCTGATAATTAGTTTGTAACTGTTTGAACGCACCGGCAGGTTGCTTCCCGTCGAAAGCAACCTGCCGGCTTTACGACAAAACGCTTACTTCAGGCCGAACAGCTTGAGGCCGTTTTCCGAGGTGATCTTGCGGCGATCGGCCTCGGGGATGCCGGCTTCGGCGAACTGCGACACGACCTGCTTGCGCGAATTCGGCCAGCAGGTGGCCGGGTGCGGGAAGTCGGTGGACCAGTAGATGCAGTCCGGGCCGAAATAGTCGTAGCAGGCCTTGAGGCCGGTCGGCTCGTACATGAAGGTGGCGCCCATCTGCTGCTTGAAGTACTCGCTCGGCGGCTTCTTCACGCCGGGGAACTGATAATGCTGGTGCATGCGCGGATCGAGCAGGAACTCGAAGAACCACGGCAGCCAGCCCAGGCCCGGCTCGACCAGCAACACCTTCAGGCCGGGGAATTTCTCCAGCGTGCCGGTGAGGATCCACATGCAGATCGACTCGGCCAGCGGCGCCCAGGCCAGGCCGGTGAAGATGCCCTTCTGCGGCGTGGGGTCGCGGCGGAACAGGTCCCACAGCTCTTTCTTGAGATCGAGGTGGTTGAGGATGGTCAGCTCGTTGGCCTGGATCGCCGCCCACAGCGGCTCGTAGCTCTTGTCGTAGACGTCCGGCAGACCCAGGTCCGAGGGGAACGGGGTGATCTGCACGCAGCGCGCCTTCTTGTCGCGCGCCAGGCGCTCGACTTCCTTCACCGCGAAGGCGATGTCGTACAGCGGCAACTGATAGGCCGTCATCAGGCGCTTGGGATCGACCGAGGCGAAGTCGCCCATGGCGTTGTTGTAGCCCTGGAACACTTCCTTCCAGTCGCTGCCCATCAGGTGCGGATTGGCGATCTTGGCGCCGGCCAGCTCGGGGAAGATGACCTCGGCGTAGACGCCATCGCGGTCCATCGCCTTGAGCTTGGCGTGCGGCTCGAAGTGGCCGGGATCCATCGCCGCTTCCGGATCGACGAAATCCTCCAGCTGGAGCTGCGGCTGGCCGCCGCGCAGCACCTTGGCGGCATAGTCCTCGGCCTTCTTGTTGGCCTCGTCCCACACCACCTGCATTTCCTTGCGCAGGCGCGCCTTCACCCATTCGTCGGTGAAGTGCACATGCGAGTCAACCGAAATCAGACGTTCCGTTGCAAGTTCAGTCATTTTCTATTCCTCCAGATACTGCCGGCCTTATCAGGGTCCAAATTTCGCCATCGGACGTCACGTTTCGGGACTGATGGACTTCAGCAGTCTAGGCAGCCGGGGGGCCCCGGCCCATATCAAAAAGTGACAACCGCCTGGAAATCCGAAAACCCGCAGCTCCGGGCGACTGGAGCTGGTTGGCTGTACGGACAAATTACCCTCTGGCACCCGGTTTGCGCCTGCTGCAAATGGGTGAGACTTTGCCCGGGAAGGCAGGCCTTTGAATTCAGGGGCTTATTGGGGGTTTTGAAAGAGACTGCGGATTGGGGGAAGTGGGCGCCGGCGGGGGCGCCCTGGTGCAGCAATGCGGCGCGGGCGACGACCCGTTCGCTGACGATTCCCCGGTCCGACGTCACATCGGTGTCATGCGTGCCATGCGTGCCAAGGTTTTTTGTTGGCACGCATGCGGCGAGCGTGTGGAATCCCCCCGAAACCCCGTTCGGAGGGCCGAAACCGGAGCCGGACCCCTACTCCGGCAGCGCCACGCCTGAACCACCCATCTCCGCCGGGAAATCCTTCATCTTCGGCAGGCCGTCCTTCACCCGCAGGGCCGCTTCCTGGTAGTTCACATGCACGGCGGGCTGGAATGCGAGACCCGGGATCATCGCGACATATACATCCGTGAGCGCCAGCGGCGGATGCTCGGTGAACAGGTGGCCGCCGCAGGTCTTGCACCACTTGCGGAAGCTCATCGGCGTCTTGCTGTAGGTGCCGATATTGTCCGCGCCCTTGGTGACCTTGACCGCGTCCGGCTGCCACAGGCTGAAGGCATTGACCGGACCGGCGGACCAGTGGCGGCAGGATTCGCAATGGCAGTAGCCCATCGCCGCCGGCTCCCCGCTCACGGTGAATTCGACGGCGCCGCAGAAGCAGCTTCCCTTGTAATCGCCCATATCCCACCTCCGAATGCCGAATCGATGCCGGTCATATTTCGGCCAGACGGCCGAGTCGGTTCATGGTGGCTGCAATGCAGTCAGGGCGTCAATCCCGCGAATGCGGTGGTTACAAGTTGTGGCAGTAGCCGCCGGCGGGGGCTCCGGCAACCAGCTTCATGAATTCGGCAATGGCATTGGCGGGAATGTTCTTGATCGCCGCGCGGTGCGCTTCGACCGAAGCCCAGATTTCGATGCCGATAAATCTGGCCGGGTCATCCTCGCTCTGGTAGAAGCGGCAGGATTCACAGCCCGGAGAACTGTTCACCGCCGGCACGACCACGGAAGACAGGAGGTGGCGCAGTTCCTCGATCGTATCGGGCTTCGCCTGGGACTGGCCGATGTAGGTAACGCTCATGGAGGCTCCCGTTTGCTCCGGATTTTCCGAAGCGTGTTGTCAGGCCGGATTGGCTTGTAGGCAGCGTATGGATTTGCTGCTGACAACATGGTGTCAGGAGACCGGGGTGCGACTCGAAAGCTCACTCAAGACGGCGGCTTCACCGGAGCGGCAAACCAAGCAAAACTGGATTCCCGCCTCCGCGGGAATGACGAAGGTTGAGAGAGCGTGCTTTTGATTTTGCTTTGGGCTTTTGACGTTGCTTTGAGCCGTTGCCGTGGCCTTTGACGTTCCTCCCCGTTGTCTGCGCCGAGCATCACAGCTCGTGGCGACATGGGCCCGCGCCCGTTTGGCGCGGGGCGAGGCAGGGATGCCGAAGCGTCCGCAGACAGGCCAGGGACGGCCTGTCTGCGGACCCCGCCACGAGCGAGAAGCGCAGGGAACCCAGCAATCGCCGCAGGCGATTGCTGGGCGCAGACTCCGGGGCGGCGTTTCTTGCCTACTTCTTGTCGCTGTTGACAAGAAGTAGGTCGCCGGAGGCGAAAAGCTCCGGTTAGCCGCAGGGAGGATATAGGCCGCGCGCAAGCGCGCTCAATGAAGTTTCAACATCCCATCCGGCGCAATGCGCTTCGCTTATTGCGCCCTACGGTCGCTACTTTCGCACTCAGCGCATGGTTGCATGTGATAGAGCAAAAACACCGAAAAGCCCGCCAGATGCAAACATCAATATGCTCAGTGCTCCCAGCACAACAGTGGTCACTAACCAAACGTGATGCTTCAACCCAGAGTAATTCTCTAAGTGAATGCTCTCGTTATAAAGCGTAAGTTGTGTGATATATGCGGTAGCAAATGCGGAGCCAGCTGCAATTAGGCCAGCAACAAAAAAAGCCATGGACAACATCATGTGAGGTGCAATCTCTGGCCCGCTCTTCACCTGTCCAAGAAAGGCGAGAAGCGCTACCACAGCCCCTCCATTTAACAGCAACAAAGCCTTCAATGCTTCAGTAGAAAGCGAAATGAGCGATTTATAAGTTTCGACTACATGACTTTCGCTAAAGCTCATTCCTTCCCCTACGCTAAACCCGATTCGTTCTTCGTAAGAAACAAGTAATTTAAGTCACAGTTCGTCTTGAATCTGCTGACTTAAACCTACGCAAATAATATCGGGAGCTGCGGCAATTTCTATTCTTGCGCAGGTCCTACCAGTCGATATTCACTCGGACTGAGTCCAACCCAATTCTTGAGTGCCCGCGACAGTCCATTAGTCTCCGCAAACCCCGCCATCAACGAAACCTCCCCAATCCGGACATCACTCCGCCCCAACATTTCCAGCACCGCTTCACGTCGCACTTCCTCCTTGACCAAGCGATAACTGGTGCATTCCGACTGGAGACGACGGCGCAGCGTCTGGCTGCTGATGTTGTAGTGAGCAGAAGCGTCTTCGATGGACAACAGAGTCTGGGTCTGCCCCAGGTGCTCGCGCAGTCGCGAACGCAGCAGCGAGCGGAAACTGCGATGGACGCCGAAGACATTGGCGAGGTCATAGCCGCTGGGCTGGAGGAAGGCCGCCAGCTCCTCCGGCTTGCGGATGATGCGCCGCTCCAGGTAGCGCACCGGCAGCAGCAGGCTGCCGACCGGCCGGGAGAAGCGGCAGTTGCCGGTGAGGGCGTCGCCGTACTCTTCCAGGGAGCCGGCCCTGGGATGGGGAAAGTCGGCCGCGACCACCGGCACTTCCTCGCCGATCAGCCAGGCGCCGAAGTGGGACCAGATGATGAACCACCACTCGTAAAGGAAGTTGTAGCGGTCCAGTTCCGGGTGCGCCAAGCTCATGCGCAGGCTGGCGGTGTCCTGGTGGGCGTCCAGCTCGAAGCCGATGTCGTGGGTGAGCTGGCCGTAGAAGCCGAAGGCGCGCTGCAGGGCTTCGCCCAGGGTGCGGCTGTCCAGGGCGGTTTCGCACATGTGCTGGAACGAGCCGACACGGCAGGGCGCGGTGGTGAAGCCGCAGAACTCGTCGTCCATCAGCAGCTTGACGTTGCGCGAGATGCGACAGAAGGTCTGCGTATCGAAGCTGGCGCCCTTGTCGCGCACCAGAGCGGGCGTGATCTGGAGGGCGTCGCTGATGACTTCGACGTGGTAGCCCTTGGACGTGGCGTTGCCGATCATGGCGCGCGCGAAGCGGTTGATCAGCCCCGATGCCACCATGATTGGTTCCTCCTCCGAAGTTTCTGGCCCAGTGTGCGGTGTGCGATGTGCGGCGGCCATAGGCCGCCCTACTGTAACTGCCTCTCCCTGCGGGAGAGGCAGCACCCCTCACCCTAGCCCTCTCCCGTCCCACGGGGACTTCCTTTGGTCGCAGGGGAGAGGGGACTTTGGCCGGGGGTACCGGGTCTAGCTTACTCCAGTCCTGGCCGGCATTTCTGGCTCTGATTAGGCCTTGGCCGAGGGCTTGCCCTTGCCGTAGTAGAACCAGGCGCCCAGGGCCGGCAGCAGGCAGATGGCGCCGAGCATGTTGACCAGGAACATGAACGAGAGCAGCAGGCCCATGTCGGCCTGGAACTTGAGCGCGGACAGGGTCCAGGTGCCGACGGCCACGGCCATGGTGATGGCAGTGAATACGGCGGCGGTGCCGCGCTGGCGCATGGCGGCGTGGAAGGCGTCGTGGAAGTTCATGTCGTCGCAGCGCATGTGGTGCTGGATGCGCTCGAACAGGTAGATGCCGTAGTCCACGCCGACGCCGACGCCCAGGGCGATCACCGGCAGGGTGGCCACCTTCAGGCCGATGCTGAGCGAGGCCATCAGGGCGTTGCAGAAGATCGAGACCATGGTCAGCGGCACGATGACGCAGATCACGGCGGTGACCGAGCGGAAGGTGAGCAGGCACAGCAGGATCAGGGCGCCGAAGATCGACAGCAGCATCTTCACCTCGGCATCGCCCACCGCCTCGTTGGTGGCGGCCATGACGCCGACGTTGCCGCTGGCCAGGCGCATCTTGACGCCGTCCACCGGGTTGGCCGCGATGAACTTCTTGGTTTCCTCGACCACGTGGGCCACGGTGGGGCCGTCGTGGTTCTTGGTGAAGATCATCACCTGAATGGCGCGGCAGCTTTCGTTGTTGAAGCCCAGGTTGGGATCGAAGGCGCGGGAACCGACGGAGAGGCCGGACTCGCTGCGCGGCAGCGCTTCCCAGCGCGGGCTGCCCTCGTTGAAGGCGGAGATGACGAGGCGGCCGATGCCGCCCACGCTCATCACCGACTGCACGCCGGCGACGCCGCGCATATTGCTCTCGAAGCGGTCGATGAGGTTGGTCACCGGGTAGTGCAGGCAGGAGTCGCCTTCGAAGTCCTTGGCCTCGACGATGATGGTCAGTACGTCGACGCCGATCAGGTAGGTGCTGGCGATCTGCTCGCTGTCGCGGTTATAGCGCGAATCCGGGCGCAGCTCGGGCGCGCCGTGGCCGGAGTCGCCGATGACCAGGCCGCGCGACAGCCAGGTGGTGCCGAGCAGCAGGAGGCCGCAGACGACGAAGACCCAGACGGCGCAGCGCGGCTCGGCGCACTTGGCGACGATGCTCCAGATCTTGGCGCCTTCGCCGCCGCCGCGGGCATCGTCGGTGTGCTGGCGGCAGGACTGCTCCAGGCGGATGTGGGTGAGGATGATCGGCAGGATCATCTTGTTGGTGATGATCATCAGCAGCACGCCGAGGCAGGCGGTGATGCCCAGCTCGTGCACGATGGGGATCTGGATGAACATGATCACGGCGAAGCCCAGCGCGTTGGTCAGCAGCGCCACCGCGCCCGGCACGAACAGCTTGCGGAAGGCGCTGCGCGAGGCTTCCACCGCGCTGGCGCCGGCCACCACTTCCTGGCGCCAGGCGTTGGTCATCTGCACCGCGTGGGAGACGCCGATGGAGAAGATCAGGAACGGCACCAGGATGGACATGGGGTCCACGCCGAAGCCGATCAGGGGCAGGATGCCGATCAACCACAGCACCGGCAGCAGGGCCACCACCAGGGCGGTGAGGGTCAGGCGCGGCGAGCGGGTGTACCAGTAGAGCAGCGCCAGGGTGATGATGAAGGCAAGGGCGAAGAAGGTGAAGACGCCGAGCAGGCCCTTGATGACGTCACCCAGCAGGCGGGCGAAGCCGATGACGTTGACCTCGATGTTGGGGTCGTACTCGGGGTTCTTGACCGTCTCGACGGTGACTTCGCTGCCCTTGACCGGCACGGCTTCACCGGCTTCGCCGGTATCGGTCTTGGGGATGGCCTGGAAGGTTTCGTAGCGCAGCATCCAGCCGTAGTCGACATAGCCCTCGCCGACCACGTCGCCGGCCTTGAACGGACCCTGGGCCTGCTTGATCTTGTAGACGTATTTCTGCGGGCTCTCGAAGCGGCCGCGAATTTCCTCGAGCTTCTTCTGCACTTCCCAGTAGTCGACGCGCATCTGGTCGGGCGGCGCGTTGGGATCGACGTCCTGCAGGTCGGCGCGGATCAGGGCGCCCTTGAGGTCGTTGGCCACCAGCAGGCCGATCTGGCCGGACAGGGTGACGTTGTGGCGCACCCGCTCCAGCTCCTCGTCGGTGGCGCTGAACTTGGCCGGCACCACCGGCTCGCCGCGGAAGCCGTCCTCGGTGATTTCCAGGTACCAGGTATTTGGGGTGAAGAGCGAGGTGACGTGGGTGCGGTTGATGCCGGGGATGAAGAAGACGTCGTCGGTGGCCTTGCGCAGGTCGTCCATGAACTCCTTGTTGTAGATGTCGCCCTGCCCTTTCCAGCGCAGGTTGACCAACAAGGTGTTGGCGCCGGAGAAGTCCTTCATGTACTCCATCATGGTGCGCATGTATTCATGCTTCACCGGCAGGAGTTTGAGGAAGCCGGGATCCAGCTTGACGTGGGTGGCGCTGTAGCCGAAGAACAGGGTCATCGCGGCAAACACCACCGAGAGGACGTGGCGGCGGCCGATGAGGACGTTGGAGATACCCTCGACTATGCGGCTGATGAAGCTGTTGTTGGTGTTGGCTTTCATTACCTGGCACCCCCGGCGGCGGGCACCGCGGCTTCGGGCTGTTGAATGCTCAGGCCCGGCTCACCGGCGACCAGCACCTGGCCATCGGCCAGGGGCAGCACCGCGGCCAGGGTCTGGCGTTCGCCCTGGGCGTAGAGCTTGAAGTGCGCGCCGCCGTCGTCCGACTCCAGCACGGTGCGCTGCGCACCGGCCAGGAAGATCTTGCCGTCGGCCTGCAGCGCACCGCCGAAGATCGACAGGGGTGCCGGGGTGGCGCTCTCCTTCCAGGTGTCGCCGGCATCGTGGCTGACGAAGACGTGGCCGCGCATGCCGTAGACCAGCCAGCCCTTGTCCGGCAGCGCCAGCGCGCCGAAGAAGGAGCCCTTGTAGATCTGCTTCAGCGCCTGCCAGTTGGCGCCGCCGTCGCTGGACTTGAGCATCAGGCCCTGTTCGCCGACCAGCAGCAGGGCGCTGCCGCCGTCGAGCATGCCGTAGAGGTGCTTGTCGCCGATGGCGTCGGACTTCAGCGACTGCCAGGTCTTGCCCAGGTCGGCGGAGACCATCAGGGTGCCGAAGGCGCCGAAGGCGTAGACCTTGCCGTCGAAGGGGCCGGCCACGCCGAATAGCGGCGCGGCCTGGTCCGCGTCCTCGTTATAGGAGACTTCCTTCCAGGTCTGGCCGTTGTCCTCGCTGCGCACGATCCAGTCGTCATGACCGACCGCCAGCGCGACGTTGTCGCCGAGGTAATGGACCTGGGTGAAGGTGGCGCCGCGCTGGGGCGTCACGGTGGCGTCACTCCAGGGGCCCTTGGGATCGTCGGCGACCAGGATATGGCCCTGCTCGCCGGCGGCGAGCAGGCGCTTGCCGTTTTCGGCGAGGCCGTTGATCAGCACGCGATCCGGATAGACCTGGGTAGGCGGGAACGGCGCCGCCGGACGCGGCGAGAAGGCGAACAGGGCGGCACCCAGCACCATGCCGGTGAATACCGCCGCCGGCCAGCCGCTGTTGCCCAACTGGTCGCCCTGCGCCTTGACCGGCGCGGACAGTGTCTGATTCATCGCCCTCTCCTCCAGATTCCGCCGTCACGCCGCTGGCCGGATGA
>JAQGNS010000312.1 GCA_028291705.1 Nevskia sp. | reverse complement strand
CCATGGATGGCAGCAACACGCAGTTCCAGCACCTTGCCGGCGAGCAGATCAAGCTGCTCACCGCCCTCGAAGCCCATGCCCGCCGCACCAACGAGCTGCTCTACGCGATGCTCAACCGCGAGCAGCGGCAGGCTTTTGATGCCGCGGCCCCGGCCAAGGCGATCGGTCCCTAGTTTCCGCGGCGTTACTCAGGCCAGCGCCTTCTTCAGAGCGTTGGTGATGTCCGCGAACGCCTGCCGGCTGATAGCGGCGTCCGGCCGGCCGATGGTCGAGGCATGGTAGGCGCCGGGGTAGACGTGCAGCTCGGTGGTGACGCCGGCCCGCATCAGGCGGCGTGCGTACTCGATCGCTTCGTCACGCAGCACGTCGACTTCCGCCGCTTCGACGAAGCAGGGCGGCAGTCCGCTCAAGTCCTGAGCGCGGGCCGGGGCGGCATAGGGTGAAGCCTCGCCGAGGAAATCCGGACCGAGGTACATCTCCCAGGAGACCAGGGCGCTGTGGCGGTTCCAGGCGCGCGGGTCGGTGATCTCGTGGGTGGAGGGCAGCTCGTTGTGGTTGTCGAGCACCGGTACCAGCAGTAATTGGAAGTCGAGCTTCGGGCCGCCGAGGTCGCGGGCGCGCAGCGCCGTCGAAGCGGCAAGGCAGCCGCCGGCGCTGATGCCGCCGACCGCCAGCTTGCGCGGCTTGAAGCCGAGCGGCTTGTCGGCGCCGGCGATCCAGCACAGCGCGGCGTAGCAGTCGTCCGCGCCGGCTGGGAAGGGATGCTCCGGCGCGAGCCGATAGCCCACCGAAACCACGGTGCAGCCGGTGGCGCGTACCCAGGGCAGGGCCATGATGTCCTCGGTGGCATGGTGGCCCATGATGAAGCCGCCGCCGTGTATCCACAGCAGTGCCGTATCCGCGCTTGCATGCAGCGGACGGTAGATGCGCAGCGGGATGGCGGGTGCATCGGCCGGTCCCGGAATCAGGCGGTCCTCGATGGCCACCGACTCGCCCGGCGCCATTTCCTGCTTGAGCAGTTCACCGTACTGGAGCTGGAGCAGGCGCACATCGTCCAGGTTCAACGGCCGCTCGGGCTTCGGCAGGGCGCGGAACTGCGGCGCCAGCTCGGGATCAAGCCGGGTGGAGATGTCGTCGGGATCGGGCTTCACGGGCCTGGGCGCTCCGCGGTTGGTCGAAATGGAGATGCACCGCTGCGGACAGCGGGCATCTCTGGTTTCGACACGTGGATGCCGCAGTAGTTTTCAGCCCCTGCGGCGCGCCGGGTGCTGCTTCAGGGCTTGCCGCCTGATTCGAGGATGCGCGCGCGCTGGCGCTCCTCGGCTTCGCGCAGCTCCGGCGTGAAGGCTTCGCCGAAGTCCGCCGCTTCGAACACCTTGCGGATTTCGACGGTGGCTTCGTCGCCTAGGGGGAAGGGATAGGTCTTGACCCACTCGACGATTTCTTCTCTTGTGCGCGCCTGGAGGATCCAGAAGCCAGCGACCAGTTCCTTGGCTTCGGTGAAAGGGCCGTCGATCACCTTCGGCTTGCCGCCTGAGAACTTGACCCGCGTGCCGCGATTGCTCGGCTGCAGGCCATCGCCGGCGACCATCATGCCGGAGCGCACGCTTTCCAGGTTGCGCTGTGTCATGCGGTCCAGGTGCGCCTGGTCGGGCAGGTAGCCGGCCTCGGTTTCCGGGGTGGCCTTGAGAATCACCATGTAGCGCCCCGCCCCAGGCCCTGATGCCGGGCCGTCCTGCGGCGCGGCGGATTCCGCCGCGGGGCGGTGACCTTCCATGCCGGCCGCGCAGCCGATTTCGCGGATTTCGATTTCGGCGTTGCCGCCGCCATCCAGCGCCGGCCAGCGCTTGACCCAGTCGATCGCGGCCTGCTTCGACTCCACGTCGATCATGGTGAAGCCGGCGACCAGTTCCTTGGCTTCGGCGAAGGGGCCGTCGACGAGGTGCGGCTTGCCGCCGCTGAACTTGACCCGCAGGCCCTTGCTGCTGGGGTGCAGGCCTTCGCCGCCTTCCATCGCGCCGGCCTTGAGCAGCTGCTCGTTGTACTCGGTCATCGCGGCGATCAGCGCCTCGCCCGGCATCACGCCGGCTTCGGTGTCCTGATCGGCCTTGCGCAGAATGATGAATCGCATCGTCAAAACTCCTGTTCAGTACGGCACGAAAATTCGGGCTCTACCGGTACGTCGAAGCAGCGGCGGGTAAATCGACAGGGATAGTGTATTGATCCAGGGTGAATCGCCCAAGTGGCAGTTCCGCCTGGAATTATTCCTGTGTGTCTGCTTCTTCCGGGCGTTCGGAAAACTGTACCGACTCGACCCGCGCGCCGCGCACCCGCAGCACCTCGATGCGCACACCGTCCTGCTCGACCACGTCGCCTTCGGCGGGCATGCGGTCGAGACGCTCCATCAGCAGGCCGGCGAGGGTGCTGGATTCCTCGGTGCCGGCGATGGCGCGGCCGAGTTCGCGCTCGGCCATGAAGATCGGCGTGTCGCCGCGCGCCAGCCAATGACCTTCGCGCAGGCGCCGCGGCTGGCGCTGCACCTGCTGCGGGCGCCGCGCCTCGTGTTCGTCGGTGATCTCACCGAGCAGGGCTTCGAGCAGGTCTTCCAGGGTGAGGAAGCCGGTGCGCTGGAAATCCTGGTCCAGCACCAGGGCGAAGTGCGTGCCGTGGCGGAAGCGGCGCAGCAGGTCGGCGAGGCTGTCGTCCTCGCGCGCGATCAGCGGCTCATGCAGCTTGCGGCGCAGGCGGGCGGGGAAGTCCTCGCCCGGACTATCCAGCAGGGCTTCGAGGATGTCCTTGACATGCAGTACGCCGAGCACTTCGCCGGCCGGGTCGAGCAGCGGGTAGCGGCTGTAGTGCTGCTGTTGCAGGATGCGCCGCACTTCGGCGTGGCTCTGGCCGTCGCGGATGGCGATCATTTCGCGCAGCGGGCGCATCAGCTCGCTCACGTCCAGCTCCGGCAGTTCCAGTGCGTGCTTGGCCAGGGCGGCGGTGTCGCGCGCCTCGCCTTCCATGGCGGGGCGGCTGCTGTGCAGGATGGAGCGCAGCTCGCGCGGCGAGTACGCCGCTTCGTGCTCGTCGCCGGCGCGGTCGAGGCCGGCGATGCGCAGCACCAGGTTGGCGCTGTTGTTGAGCAGCCAGATGAAGGGATACATCAGCCAGTAGAACAGCCACAGCGGCAGCGCGGTCCACAGCGAGACCGACTCCGGCCGGCGGATCGCCATGGTCTTGGGCGCCAGCTCGCCGATGACGATGTGCAGGAAGGAGATCAGCGAGAAGGCGACGATGAAGGCGATGGCTTCGATGGCGCTACGATCCAAGTGCAGGCCGAGCCACCCGAGCGGCACTTCCACCAGGTGGGCGAAGGCCGGTTCGCCGATCCAGCCCAGCGCCAGCGAGGCGAGGGTGATGCCGAGCTGGCAGGCGGAGAGGTAGGCGTCGATCTGCCCGTGCACGCGGGCCAGTGCGTGGCCGCGCCAGCCGCCGACCTGACGCAATTCCGCCACGCGCGTGTTGCGCAGCTTGACGATGGCGAACTCGGCGGCGACGAAGAAGCCGTTGAGCAGCACCAGCAGGAAGGCGAGCAGCAACAGCAGGGAATCGTGGAGCACGTTCGGTGCGTGGCCGGTGGAAAGTGGAAATCATCTTCGCACGGGCGCCGCGCCGCCGCGAATGCACGCGCCGCGACGGCGGAGCGCCGCAGCATGCCGGGCTTGGGCGGACGGAACCATGTGTTCCGGCAGGGGGTCTTAAAACCGAGGCAGGAACCGCATCATCCGCTCCCTGTTCTCGCACGGCCGGGAAGCGGATCCGGTCATGCCCGTCAGTCCCGGCGTGGCGGATGCCCTGCGCGGGCGTCATGCAGCGGGATGGACCCCTGCGCTTACCGGAGAAGGATGATGCTCTATCGCATGGAAAAGCTGATCGGCCTGTCGATCGGTGCGACCGATGGAGAGATCGGCAAGGTCAAGGACGTCTACTTCGACGACCGGCGCTGGGCCGCGCGTTACCTGGTGGTGGATGCCGGCGGCTGGCTGGAGGACCGCAAGGTGTTGATCTCGCCGATTGCTATCACCGGCATCGACTGGGACAAGCGCACGGTGCAGGTGCGGCTGACGCGGGCGCAGGTCAAGGGCAGCCCGCCGATCGATAGCGACAAGCCGGTGTCGCGCCAATACGAGATGGAATACTTCGGCTACTACGGCTATCCCGATTATCTCGGCGGCTCCCTGCTGTGGGGTGCGATGCCGGTGCCGGTGGTGCCGCCGGCGATCACCTCTCCGGCCGAGGAGGCGCTGGTCGAGTCCATCGAGAGCCATAACGACCAGCATCTGCACAGCGCGGCGGAGGTGAGCGGCTATCACCTGCGCGCGACCGATGATGCCATCGGCCACCTGCAGGATTTCCTGCTCGACTGCGAGAGCTGGGCGATCCGCTACATCGTGGTCGATACGCGCAACTGGCTGCCCGGCAAGCAGGTGGTGATTCCGCCGCACTGGATCAAGCGCCTGGAGTGGCCGGAGAAGATCGTCGAGGTCGACGTGACGCGCGAGACGGTGAAGGACGCGCCGGAATACGATCCGAAGATGGAATTCAGCCGGGCCCAGGAAGAAGTGTTGTACCGGCATTACAAGCGGCCTGGGTATTGGGAATAAGCATTCCGACAGGTTGACCGCTTCTTTCGGCCGGACATGACGGGTCGAAGCGAGCGTAGCCCGGATGGAACGAAGTGAAATCCGGGGTTGTAGCGTGGACAAATCCCGGATTCCGTTTCACTCCATCCGGACTACAGCCGTTCGCGAACAATCGCTATGCGGCGTACAGTGTCTCTTGTCGGGAAATCGAGGGTTGGCCGCTATGAACTCAAATGGAGTCTGACCCTATTCATCCTCCGGGCAGGATGTTCAGCGCGATGCGCTGGGCCGAAGGGCCTGCGGGTGATTTCAGGGTCTTCCTCTGGCTGCTGAAGCTCGGCGCCGTTGCCAATCTCTATTTCCTTCTGAAGACGGTGTCGGCCCTCGCGGAGGGGGTGGATGCATGGCTCGCGGTACCGGCGCTGATCTTCTTCGCCGTTTCCGCCTATCGTTGCCTGTTCCCGGTGCGCTACGAAACGAGCGCCGTGTTCCACGAGTCGATCTTCTCGTCGATCTTCACTACACGCCTGCTCGCGACGGCTTCGGAAATCGTCTACATCTATGCGTTTTCGCGCGTGCTGCGGTTGCTGAATGTCGGCGACGTCGCCTGGGTGAGCACTCTGTCATGGTCGATGGTCATGTTCGCCGCGACGAGCCAGGTCTTCGTCTGGACGGCGGTCCTGACCGGGCAATTCCGGTACTACTTTTACGAAGAGCTCGGCTGGCTGCTCATCTTCATCGCGAATACAGCGGCCAGCGCGTACCTCTACGCAATGACCGACGTGCACGGCAGCAGGGAAGTCCTGCTGCAGCTGAGCCTCGTTTTTGGTGTCGCCTATCTGCCATGGCAGTACGTCCACCTCGCCGTGTTGCGGGCGAATGGGGAAGCCGGCGCAGTGCCGGTTGCGGGAGGCATTGCCCGCGGCCTGAAGCGGGCCATCGAGTTGAAGAACCGCAGGACCGACGCCGAATCGTGGGGCGGAATCGTCGGCCTGATCTGGATGGCCGGTTACTGGGCGACGCTGATCCCGATCTGGCTTTTCTACGTCGTAATGGTGTTCGCAGGCCGACAGAGCTAGAAGCGGCGGGGAGAGAGCCGCTATTCGCAATCAAGTCAGCGTAGGGTGCGCACCGCGCACGCGGATGGCCTACTCGAAAGCTGCCAATCGCGAAGGGCGGCTTCGGGCCATTACGGGACCTCGGCATATAACTCCCCGGATATGTCCGATGACTTCGGAGCGTGACGTGTGCGCGGTGTGCACCCTACGCCCGCCGGAAGCGCTATGAAGGGGACACGAATCGAGCTGGACGGCACCTGGCGCGCCGCAACCGCCTGGATCTCCACCGGGAGGTTCGGTTCCGCAAGGCCCGCGACAATGACCATGGTGGTTGCAGCTCGGGCAAATCCCGGATTCCGTTTCACTCCATCCGGGCTACGCTTGCTCACCCGGCTAGCACGGGATTTTGTGGATCGTAGGGCAGGTTGTGCGGATTGCCGCCAGATAATTTTTCGGGCGTAACGGCTATGCGCGTCGCGATTGCGCTATTGCGTGGAATCGAGTCCGGAAAACGACGGCGGGCTATGCCCAAGACCTCCCACGCAGGGGACGATACCCATTCCTGATGGCGCGGCGCTGTTGGATTGAATAGAACGTTGCACGGCGGCTTGGGATTAAACTTCAAACCGACGTCGGTATGCTGCAGGCGCTCCAATACCCACATGAGCGGCCCATCTGAAAGGCCATGTTCTGCATACCCGCCGCCGATGTCGCCATGCCCGCCCGGAAACAACGCTTGAGTGACGTTCGGTGCGTCGTCCCAGAGCGTCGGGGTAAACGGTTGTCGCTGCTCGTCCAGGGCCAGTGCGTGGATGCCCAGGGCTATCTTCAGGCTCAGCTTTGAGTCACAGAAGCGGAAAAGGTCGAGGGTGGCTCCTTCTTGGTAAACAGGAATCCCCAATTCGCCGACGGTGTCCCAGACCGCCACCGCCGAAATGCTGACGGGGACAAATGAATTGTCGGTGAGCGGCTTGGGATGGGTGAAGGCATCGCGTGTAACCACGATATCAGCGAACCGGTCCAGCATTTTTTGCAGAAAGCTATCGCGTTCCAACCTCCACTTGTACCAAGCTGCTGCCGCAGTGTCGAAGCGATTCGGGTCGTTGGTTTGGGCTAGCTCTGGCTTGAGCAAGCCTTGGCCTGCGATCAAGCCCGCCAGTGCTCTCGCGGTGTACGCCCCTCGGCTGAAACCGACGATGACAATGCTGTCGCCGGCCTCGTAGTTTCGAGAGATGTAGGTATAACCTCTGGCAATTCTGGTGATGACCCCGACGCCGAATACGCCCTCAACCAGGTGTTGCGGCAACTTATTTGAGTCACCGACGCCGTGGATGTACTTGGCAATCTGTACTGGAGCGCCGGTGATGTCGGCGAGCGATTTTTCCATCTCCGTGCCGCCCCAAGCGGGTGTGGACCCGGACAGCCAGGCGAACAGTTTGCAGACGTTGGATAGATCCGGTGTGCAGCCGGGCGCACCTTTGTCGGGCGCCCGCCCTTCAGGAGCGGTGTCCTGGCCTACCGGTCCGTCCCAAGTGCCGTCTGCGCAAAAGACGATTTTCTTTGGCATTTCCCCCTCCTATAGTCGATCGACCGGATCAAACCTCTGCCTGCGCGCCTACTTTGAGTGACAGCGAGCGTAGGGTGCGCACTCCTGGAACGTCGCTACTCTGGGTCAACCACCTGCTTTCGGTTGTGATCCAGGTCACGCTCCCAAAGCAGCCGTTCGCCAGCTGCGGCTCGGGGCTGAAATCGGCTGGTCAGTCTGATCAGATTGCTTGTCGGCGCCGGCAGGATCTGGCATCCAATCGATCCGGCGACCGCATGGGAACAAGCCGCCGCGGAGAACGAACGGGGAACGGCTCGGGTTGCAGTGCGGCTCCGTGCCGGCATTCAGTCCGGCAGCGATCTGCCGAGACTGTTCAGCAATTCATGTGTGCCCGCTTCGCGCTGCGCCACGTTGTCGTAGCCGTCGAGGAAGGCGCCTTGCTCGGTGAAGACCAGGCGCGTGCCGCCCGCGGCGGTGCTGATTTCCACGGTGGTCAGCGACACCGAGATGCGCGTCTCGCCCAGGTGCATGGTGTAGGCGTAGACGATGCGCTGGTCCGGCACGAGGTCCAGGTAGTGCGCGTCGTAGATGTGATACACGCCGTCCGGCGCGGTGCTGCGCAGATGCTCGTGGCCGCCGATGCGGAAGTCGAGCCGATGGCCCGAGGATTTCCAGTCACCGTCGGCGCTGAACCAGCGTGCCTTGGCGGCCGGATCGGACCAGGCCTTGAAGACGCGGGCCGGTGTGGCGGGGTAGTGGCGTTCGATGACGAAGGTGGCGTGGTGGGTGCTGGCTGGTTTCATGGTTGGCTCCTGGTGGGGGTGCTTTCCTGCGCTGGGCAGGCCTTCTCCCGGCCCTGCCGTCCCCTCTCCCGCGTGCGGGAGAGGGGACGGCAGGGCTTTGCGCTCGAACCGGCAATGGCCTAGTGCAGGGCCGCATCCAGCTGGTCGAGCAGGATGCGCGTGCCCATTTCACGTCCGGCGGGGTCGTCCTTGCCGTTGAGGAAGGCGCCTTGCTCGGTGATGGTGAGGCGCGTGCCCTTGCCTTCCGGCTTGAACTCGATGGTGGCCAGGGAGATGGAGAGGTGCACGTCGTTGTGGCGCATGTCGTAGACGTAGATGAGGCGCTGCTCCGGCACGATGTCGTAGTAGGTGGCGTCGAAGGCGGTGGTCTCGCCATTGCCGAAGCGACCGTGCACGTGCTCGCGTCCGCCGACGCGGAAGTCCATTTCGCGGCGCACCTGGGTCCAGCCGTTGGGGCCGGCGAACCAGCGGCCCTTGGCTTCGGCCGAAGCCCAGGCGGCGAAGACCCGCGCGGGCGCGGCGAGGTAGACGCGATCGATGGTGAAGCTGGCGTGGATGACGGTGGGGTGGCTCATGGTCTCTTCCGTGGTGAGTTGATTGCTGGCGGTGAATGTCAGGCCGGGTTTGGATGGAAAATCCGGCGGCACCGTTTATTGCGGGAACATGGCGAAGTAGGGCTGCGCTTCGCGCAACACGCGGGCGAAGGAAGGGCGCTGCATCAGGCGGTCCAGGTAGGCCGCCGCGTGCGGATGGGTGTCGCCGAAGGGTTGCACGCGGTTGGCGTAGTAGAGGGCCGGCGCCGCGGCGCAGTCGGCCATGCTGAAGGACTCGCCCATGGCCCAGCTGCGACTAGCCATGTCCTGCTCGATCATGCCGTAGGCGATGCGCAACTGGGCCCGGGCCTGCTCGACGCCGAGGGGGTCGTGCTGGTCCTCCGGGCGCAGGCGGTCGCCGACGATCTTCTGTACATGCTGGTGCACGTGCAGATCGTAGAAGCGGTCGCGCAGGCGTGTCTCCCGCTCCTGCTCCGCGTCGGCCGGCAGCAGCGGCGCGGCGCCGGGGTAATGCTGCGCCAGGTATTCGATGATGATGCTGGACTCGGGGATGGTGCGGTCACGCGCCTCGTCGCGCAGCACCGGGAACTTGGCGAACGGCCACAGCCTGGCCAGCGCCGCGCGCTCGTCCGCATTGCCCAGATCCACGATCAGCGGCTCGAACGGCGTGCCGTTTTCATAGAAGGCGAGCAGCGTCTTCCAGCAATAGGACGAGAGCGGGTGCAGGTAGAGCTTGAGGGGTGCGCCGGAACTGCCGGCGGTGTGGTGAACGGTGGCTTCCTTCATGGTTTCCTCCTGTTGCCCGGTTTGCGGGGCGGGTTGTTGTCGGGCTTGCCGCTGTCCTGCTGCGCCTCCTCGGCGAGGAAGTCGCCGAGTCGGTCGAGGTTGCGTTCCCAGCTGGTGCGCCGCTCGTTGACCCACTGTTCGGCGGTGCACAGCGCCCGCGGCTCGATGTGGCAGGTGCGCACCCGCCCGAGTTTTTCGGTGCGCACCAGGCCGCTGGCTTCCAGCACCTGGAGGTGCTGCACCACCGCCGGCAACGACATGGCCAGCGGCTTCGCCAACTCGCTTACCGAAGTGGGGCCGCGGCACAGCCGGTCCACCATGGCCCGGCGGCTGGGGTCCGCCAGGGCCTGGAACATCAGATCGAGTGCAAGACTTTGGTTAAGCATTTGCTTAAGTATCGTCGCGAGGTGGTTTTTGTCAAGCCCGGTGATCACGGCAGGGTATCGCGGCAGAGGGCGGCCGGGATGGGCGCGCAGCTTGGCCCCTGGCGGCTTGCGCGCTATTCGCCGGTTGCGGATCTGTCGGGCCGCCGCGTGTCGAAACAGAAATTTACATTAACAAGTCGTTAATGTTTGGCGGATGTAAGCCGGGCCATGCCACTATCGCCGGTCATGAAGCGCACGCCACCGCCCACAGCCAGGAAATACCGCATGGTACCGGCGTGGCGAGCCCATCGATCCTCGTTCCGTCATTGAATCGCCCTATGCCGCGCGACCGGTTTCGGTGGGTCCTCTTGCGCTCGGATGGTTGGCCGGGTTTTTCCCTACAACAAACACGCGCGCGGGCCGGCCGTGCGTCGCCGCTTTTTCCCTGGAATCTATGGAGAAGATCATCGTGAATCGCCATTCGCTGCTCATTGGTGGCTGCGCCTTGCTGTGCCTGTCGGGCTCGCTGCTGTCGTTTTCCGCGGCTGCCGCCGACACCGGCGGCGGCTGGTATGCCGGCGGCAAGATCGGTTTCGATCTGCCGACGAGCGAGAGCTTCAACTCCAGCGGCGACGGCTTCACGAACAAGTACAACACGGGCTTCGCCGGCGGCTTCAACGGCGGCTATTCCTTCGGCAACGGCCTGCGCCCTGAACTCGAATTCACCTATCACCACGCCAATATCGACACGGTTACGGTCGCCAGCACCGCCACCAACACCAACGACCCCACCGGCCGGCGGACGGGTTCGATCGCCGCGATGACCCTAATGGGAAACCTGTGGTACGACTTCCGCCGCTCCGACGGCTTCCTGTCGGTGCTCTATCCCTATGTCGGCCTCGGCATCGGCGTGGCCAATGTCGCCCTGCACAACGAGCAGTTCAACACCTTTACCGACATCGCCGGCGGCGCCGACGGCTCTTCGACCGCCTTCGCTTACCAACTCGGCTTCGGCATGAATTACGACGTGTTGTCCTACCTCTCCGCTTCGCTCGATTTCCGCTACCTGGCGACCACTAGCCTGTCGCTCTCCGGCGCGAGCGGCAGCGTCAGCGGCGAATACCGCATGCCCTCGATACTGCTGGGCCTGAAGTACCGCTTCGGCGGTGGTGACTGAGCAATCGCCTGAACGTCGTCTGAGGGGGCGGACAGGGATGTCCGCCCGGCTGCGCCGCGGCCTGCACGAGCGGCGCCATTTGCATGTAACCATTGTTAATGTACAATGGTTGTATGATTACAACTGTTAATGCGCAAGCGGCCCCCCATCCGCTGCAGGGGCCGCTGCGGCCGAACCTGGTCCTGGCGATCTGCTGCCTCAGCCTGCTGATCGTCTCGATGGACGCGACCATCGTCAACGTTGCCCTGCCGGCCATCCGCCACGATCTCGATGCCTCGATCTCCGGCCTGCAATGGGTGATCGACGCCTACACCATGGTGGTCGCCAGCCTCCTGATGTTCTCCGGCTCGATGGCCGACCGCCTCGGCCGCAGGCGCGTGTTCCAGGCCGGCATGAGCCTGTTCATGCTCGGCTCCCTGCTGTGCAGCCTGGCCTCCGGCATCCACGCCCTCATCTTCTTCCGCGTGGTGCAGGCGTTGGGCGCGACCATGCTCAACCCGGTGGCGATGTCGATCATCGCCAACACCTTCACCGAGCCGAAGGCGCGGGCGCGGGCCATCGGCGTGTGGGGTGCGGTGGCCGGCATCTCGATGGCGCTGGGGCCGCCGATCGGCGGGGCGCTGACGCAGAGCATCGGCTGGCGCTCAATCTTCTGGATCAACCTGCCCATCGGCGCGGCTGCGATCGTGCTGGCGGCGCTCTATGTGCCGGAGTCGAAGGCGGCGCGGGCGCGGCGGGTCGATCCTGTCGGGCAGCTGTTGGTGTTCACGGTACTGGCGGCGCTGATCTGCGCGGTGATCGAGGGGCCGCGGCTGCACTGGGATTCGGCGGCGATCATCGGCCTGTTCACGCTGTCGGCGCTGGCGGTGCTGGGCCTGCTGCTGTACGAGCCGCGCCGCGTCGATCCCCTGCTCGACCTGCGTTTCTTCCGCAGCGTGCCGTTCAGCAGCGCCGCCGCCATCGCCATCTGCAGCTTCTCGGCCTTCATGGGCTTCCTCTTTCTCAATGCGCTGTATCTGCAGGAGGTGCGTGGCCTGTCCGCGTTCCACACCGGTCTATGCACCCTGCCGCTGGCGCTGGCAACCACCATCTGCTCGCCGATCTCCGGCCGCATGGTCGGCGCCTACGGCACGCGGCCCTCGCTGCTGCTGGCCGGCGCGGGGATCGGCCTCAGCGCCCTGATCATGACGCAGCTCACCGCTACTTCTCCGCTTGGCCTGCTGATGCTGGCCTACGTGATCTTCGGCACCGGCTTCGGCCTGGTGAATGCGCCGATCACCAATACCGCCGTCTCCGGCATGCCGAAGGCGCAGGCCGGCCTGGCTGCCGCGGTGGCTTCGACCAGCCGGCAGATCGGCGCCTCGCTGGGTGTGGCGGTGGCGGGCACCGTGGTCGGCGCGCGCGTCGCCGCCGGCCTCAGCTTCACCGAGGCGACGCATGCCGTCTGGTGGATCATGGTGGCGATGGGTCTGGTGGTCGTCAGCCTCGGCCTGCTCTCCAATAGCGGCTGGGCCCGCGCCAGCAGCCGCCAGGCGGCGCAGCTGCTGGAAGATGCCGCCGCGGCGGAGTCCGGAAAGCCGGCGGCGGTGGTGGGATGAGCGCTCAGCGCAAGACGGGCAACGAGGCCGACCGCATCTGGCAGCAGCTGGTGACGCTGGTGATGGACAGCCGTGGCGACTGGCGGCGCCAGGTGATCGAGCTGACCGGCCTGCCGTTCAGCCGCGTGCGCGCGCTGCGTCGCCTGGTCGATGCGCCGCTGACCCTGGTCGACCTGGCCTATGCCATGAGCACCGACGCCCCGGCCGCGACCGTGGCGGTGAACG
>JAQGNS010000300.1 GCA_028291705.1 Nevskia sp. | reverse complement strand
GATTCCCTGGAAGGGCAGGCAACAATGTGCCGGGAGTGTGCCGCCGCGAGTTTGCGGCGGGATGACGCCAGGGCCTGCCGGCAGACCCCGCCGGCTTATTTGCTGGAGGCCTGCTGCAACTGCTCGGTGTGATAGACCTGCGGCGGCTGCCCCGGGACCACCGCATCCACCACGTGCGCATGCTCGAAGAACACCGAGAAACCGGCGTAATCCCAGCGCGTAATCGGGGGGTGCTTCGGGGCGTCGCCGCCCACCGGAGCATGCTTCTGCTGTGGCTCACCGTAATGCCGGGTCACTTCGGCCATGGTCTGGCCTTTTACCGGCAGGCTGGCGGGCACGGCGGCCCCGCTGGCAGCCCCATTGCTTGCCGGGGGCGCAGTTGCGGGCATCACGATGTCATCGGCCTGGGCCGTGAAACCCAGTGCCAGGATGCAGCTGAAGAACAGGGCTGGCTTGAGCAAAGTCGTTGATTCCGCAGGCAGTTAACTGAAATATAGCATCCGTTTCGGCGGCTTGCAGCAACTCGTCACAAACTCGCACCGCATCCGCGGGGCGGGGAGTAGAGTACTTACCGCAGCACACCCCGGAATGTACCGTCGTCTGGACGGTCGGACATAAAGCCCGAACGTCTGAAACTGGTGCGGCTCCGGAGGTTGCAGGAGGATGGTCGTGTGCAGCGGGCAGGGCCCCCCGGCCCTGCGAGGTGCCACACGAGCAATCAGCAACATCACTAATAAGGCCACACCGGCCTCGGAGAGACTGTTATGAAAGTAGCGACCAAGATGAGCGGCATCGCCCTTGCCACCGCGGCTGCGGCCATGTTCCTGGCGGCCCCGATGGCGATGGCCGATGGCGCGGCCAGCACCGGCAAGTGCGTCGGCGGCAATTCCTGCAAGGGCCAGAGCTCCTGCAAGGGCGCGAAGAATTCCTGCAAAGGCCAGAATTCCTGCAAGGGCCAGGGCTTCACCGAAGCCACCAAGGAAGATTGCGCCAAGGCCGGCGGCAAGATGGAAGCGAAGTAATGTAGCCCGAACCGGCCGCCCGCAAGGGCGGCCGGTTTTCTTTTTTTCGAAAGCAGAGTTTCCCCATGAATTCCCTTGATCGTGCCGCATTGCCTGCCCTTGGTTTCGGCCTGGGCCTGCGCACCGATCATTACGAAGCGATCCTGGCCGGCTCACCATCCGAAGGGCCACGCGTCGACTGGTTCGAGGCGATCAGCGAAAACTACATGGTCGGCGGCGGCAAGCCGCTGCGCTGGCTGGAACGCATCCGCGAACGCTACCCGGTGGTGCTGCACGGCGTGTCCCTGTCGATCGGCAGCACCGCGCCGCTGGATCGCGCCCACCTGATCCAGCTCAAGGCCCTGGCCGAGCGCATCCAGCCGGCGTGGATTTCCGATCACCTGTGCTGGACCGGCATCGCCGGCCGCAACCTGCATGACCTGATGCCGCTGCCGCACACCGAGGAAGCGGTGCACCACATCGCCGCCCGCGTGCGCGAGGTACAGGACTTCCTCGGCCGCCGCATCCTGCTGGAAAACGTTTCCAGTTATGTCGATTTCGCCCATTCCACCCTGCCGGAATGGGAATTCCTCAAAGCGGTAGTGGAAGCAGCCGACTGCCTGATCCTGCTCGACGTCAACAACATCTACGTCAACAGCCAGAACCACGGCTTCGACCCGCTGACCTACCTGCGCGCGGTGCCCGCTCGGCGTGTGCAGCAGATCCACCTCGCCGGCCACAGCCGCAACGGCGAGCTGCTGATCGACACCCACGATCATCCCGTGCCTGAACCGGTATGGGCGCTGTATGCGGAAGCGGTGCGCCGCTTCGGCAAGGTCGCCACCATGGTCGAGCGGGACGACAACATCCCGCCGCTGGAGGAACTGGTGGCGGAACTGGACCGCGCCCGCGCCATCGCCGCCGATAGCCTGGCTGCCGCGGCATGATTGCGCCGTTGAAGTCGCCGCCGCTGGCGGACCTGCAGGGGCAATTCCAATCCTATGTGCTGGGCGCGGAGGTCGGCATCGAAGCTGCGGTGATTGGCAACGACCGGGGCGATGCGCGTACCCGTCTCAACGTCTATGCCGACGCTTACCGCCTGCGCCTGCTCGAAGTGCTCGGCAACGACTACGAAGTGCTGCGTCTGTTCATGGGCGCCGAGAAGTTCGAACGCCTGGGGCGCGCCTACATCGAAGCCCATCCCTCGGATACTGCTTCGGTGCGCTGGTTCGGCCGCCACCTGTCCGAGTTCCTCAATACCGCGTCGGCTTATGCCGCCCGGCCGGTGCTGGGCGAACTGGCCCTATTCGAGTGGAAGAAAGCCGAAGTATTCGATTCTCCGGATGCGGAGCCCGTGGCGTTGGCAGCGATTGCCGCCGTGCCGCCCGCATCCTGGTCGGACATGCACCTGCTGCCGCACCCGACCTTGCGCCGGCTGAACCTGCGCTGGAATGTGCCGGCCATCTGTGTCGCCGCCGAAGCGCAGCGGAAGTTGCCGAAGGCGCGGGCCAGGGCCCAGGCCATGCCCTGGCTGCTGTGGCGCGATGAAGAACTGAATATCCGCTGGCGTCCGCTGGGCGCCGATGAAGCGGCCGCCATCGATGCGCTATGCGCCGGCAGCAGCTTCGGCGAGCTATGCGAACTGCTGTGTGAATGGGTCGAGCCGGAGCAGGCTGCCATGCATGCGGCCGGCCTGCTCAAGCGCTGGGTGGTCGACCGCCTGATCGCGGACCTCGAAGTACCCCGCTGACCCGCTCAGGCCTTGCGCTGCGCCGGCTTCTTCTTCGGCGGCGGCTCCAGCCAGCCGCGGCTCAGCATCCAGTAATACAGCATCTCGTTGGTGAACCAGACCACGATCAGTGCGCCCAGCACGTCGCTGAAGAAATGACCGCCCTGGGCGATGCGCGCCAGGCCAATCAAGGTGCCGGCGGCGATACCACCGATGCGCCAGGCCAGGCGGCGTTTCGGCCAGATCCAGGCGCCGGTGATGAGGAAGAAGCCGGCGGCGGCGTGGCCGCTGACGAAGGAGCAATTGTGCGCGCACTGCCGGCTCGGCCACAGCGCGGGGACGAAGGTGGACTTGCCGCCGAACTCGGTGATCTGCTCCGGCCGTGGCCGGCCCCAGTGATCCTTGAGTACGCTGTTGGCGATCAGGCCGGGGCCGATGACCAGGGCCAGCAGCGCGAAGATCGTTGCGTTGCGGATGCGGCGCGCCTGCGGCGGCTTGGCCAGGGTGACCCAGGCCAGGATGCCGAGCAGTCCCACGGCGAGGACGCGCATCAGCCAGGGCGTGCCCAGATACAGCAGTTGCACCAGCCAGTTGTGATCAAGGAAAAAGCCCGCGCCCGGACGGTAGAACAGGCGGCTCAGCGGCAGGTCCACCGCCGGCGTCAGGTCCAGTGCGATCAAGGCGATCAGCAGCGCCGGCAGCGCCTTGAGGAACAGGCTCCAGGTTTGCGACAGCAGGGACACGCTGGGTTGTGCTTGGGCGCTCATTATTCGGCCTTCGAATATCCCTTGAAATCCTGCAGGTACCAGACCTTGTAGTCCAGCGCAAAATCGCGGTGCACGGTGACGTGCAGTTGCGGCAGGGGTTCGGCCGAGCCGAAGCTGTGCAGCACGTCCGGCGGCAGCCTATCCGCTTCGGTAATGTAAAGGAAGTTGCGGCCGAGCTTGTCGGCCATGGTGGTGCTCAGGGCGTAATGGCTGTCCATCACCTGTTGTGGATTCCACAGCACCGCGTCGAGCGGATGCGGGTTCACGTAATACATCAGCTCGGCCAGCACGTCGCGCGAATCGCCCAGGTACAGCGCATCGGGAAACTGCGAGCGCAACAGCTGCGCCTGGCGCCCGAGTTGGCCCCAGCCGCGCACCCGCTTGTAGGGATCTGGCAGGGTGATGAAATCGTCGCAGATCTCGAACTTGCGCCAGGCGCGCAGGCATTGCCCGATGTTGCTGTGGTCCACCAGTTCGATCACGAAATAGCGAGTCCAGGCGTCGAAGTGGTAGGCGATCGGCATCAGCAGCAGGTTCAGCGCCAGGCCCGTCGCCAGCAGGGTGGTGCGGCCACGCTGCAGCAGCAGCGCTACCAGGAAGATGGTGGCCATGGCGTAAGCCATCGCCCCCCAGTTGGCATTGGCGCGGCCGGCCAGGGCCTGCAGGCTGATCAGGCCGAGGAAGGGCAGGGCAAAGCAGGCGAGGAAGCGGTAGCGCTCGTCGGCATACCAGCGGCGCGGCCGCCACAGGGTCAGCGCCAGCCAGGCAGCGAAGAACACCGGCCCCATCACGCCGAACTGGCCGCCGAGGAAGTCGGTGAGATGGTTCCAGTGCAGGCCCGCGTCGCCGTTGAGGTGCGAGATGTCCTCGGTATGGCGCAGCGTCGGCCAGCCGTGCTGTGCGTTCCACCACAGGTTCGGCGCGAATACCAGCAGCGCCACCGCCATCGCGGCGTACAGACCGGGGTTGCGGAAATGGCGGCGCAGCGAAGGCGTCAGCGCCAGGTGCAGCAGCACCGACAGGGCGAAGATCACCATGGTGTACTTGGTCAGCAGCCCCAGTCCGGCCGCCGCGCCGGCCAGCAGCCACCAGGCCCAGCGGATGTTTTTCTGCCCGGCCGGCGCTGCAGCCGGTTCCTCGAAGGCACGCAGGTAGGCGTACAGCGCCAGGGTCCAGAACAGGAAGAACGGCACGTCGGTGGAGATGATCAACGAGGACAGCGACACCCCCGGCAGCAGCAGGAAGGCCACCGCACTCCAGAACGCCACCTGGCCGCTGAACAGCCGCCGCGCGATGGCCCAGATCAGCAGGGTCACCAGGGGATAGAGCAGCAGGGCGCCGCTCTTGATGCAGAAGGTGCCGTCGCCGCAGGCCGAGGTGGTCAGGGCGATGAGGGCCGCGATCACCGGCGGCTTGGAGTAATAGCCCCAGTCCAGTTTTTGCGCCCAGGTCCAGTACTGGGCCTCGTCGACGTACAGGTCCAGGCCGTCGAAATACAGGCTGAAGCCGCGGTAGAGCGTGACCAGCACCAGCAGCGCCAGCAATACCCAGAAGCCGTACTTTTCGGCCCACCCGGACGGGTTGCTGGACGGGTTGGCGGCGTTGGCTGGGGTCAAGGGCGTAGCCAAAGGTTGGATTGGGGGAGGCTTGGATCGGGGTATTCAGGGAACATTGTACCCGTGCCCTGTGGTCTAATGATGGAATCACCTTATTACCACCATGCGAATTCCCTACGAGCTGTTGACCGGCCTGCGCTATACGCGCGCCAAGCGCCGCAACCATTTCATCTCGTTCATTTCCGCCACCTCGATGATCTGTATCGCCTTGGGCGTGGCGACACTGATCGTGGTGCTGTCGGTGATGAACGGTTTCGAGAGCGAGATGCGCAACCGCATTCTCGGCATGGCCTCGCACGCCACCATTTTCCGGCCCGGCCCCGGCCTGGACAACTGGCAGGAGCTGGCCAAGCTCGCCGCGCAGAATCCCAAGGTCGAGGCCACCGCTCCCTATGTCGAGGGCGAGGCTATGCTGCGCGAGGGCGGCGACCTGTCCGGCACCCTGCTGCGCGGCATCGACCCGACGGCCGAGCAGACCGTGTCCGAGATCGGCCAGCACATGAAGGCCGGCAAGCTGGAAGACCTCAAGCCGGGCGAGTTCGACATCGTCCTCGGCGTCGAACTGGCCGAGCAACTCGGTGTGGACGTCGGCGACAAGATCGACCTGATGATCCCGCTCGCCAGCGTCACCCCGGCGGGCATCCTGCCGCGCTTCCGCCGCTTCAACGTGGTCGGCATCTTCCAGGTCGGCATGTACGAATTCGACCGTGGCCTGGTGCTGATCAACATCCAGGACGCCGCCGCGCTGTACCGCATGGGCGACCGCGTCACCGGCGTGCGCCTCAAGCTGCACGACCTGTTCGAAGCGCCCACGGTGGCGCGGGAGATCGCGCAGCAGCTGCCGCAGCTGGTCTACATCAGCGACTGGACCCGCCAGCACGCCAACTTCTTCCGCGCCGTCGCCACCGAGAAGACGGTGATGTTCCTGATCCTGTCGATGCTGGTCGGCATCGCCGCCTTCAACATCGTCTCCACCCTGGTGATGGTGGTGCAGGAGAAGCAGGCCGACATCGCCATCCTGCGCACCCTCGGCGCCACGCCGCGTTCGATCATGGTCATCTTCATGATGCAGGGCTCGATCATCGGCATCGTCGGCACCGTGTTCGGCGTCACCCTGGGCGTGGTGCTGGCGCTCAACGTCGAGACCCTGGTGCCGCTGCTGCAGGCCGCCACCGGGCACCAGTTCCTCGATCCGAGCATCTATTACATCAGCAATCTGCCCTCGCAGCTGACCGCGCCGGACGTGGTCCGCATCAGCCTGCTGTCGTTGGCCCTGGGCCTGCTGTCCACCCTTTATCCCGCCTGGCGCGCCTCGCGCGTGCTGCCGGCGGAGGCGCTGCGCTATGAGTAATCCTCCCGCCGATTCCGTCATCGCCTGCCGGGGTCTGGGCAAGACCTTCGATGACGGCCGCCTGCACATGCAGGTGTTCGACAGCATCGACTTCACCCTGGCGCGCGGCGAGCGTGTCGCCGTGGTCGGTGCTTCCGGCGCCGGCAAGAGCACTTTCCTGCACCTGCTCGGCGGGCTCGATACGC
>JAQGNS010000282.1 GCA_028291705.1 Nevskia sp. | reverse complement strand
CAATGAGGGTGCAGACACAGGAGGTGAATGCGATGAAGCAGCTCAGCGGCATGGACTCGATGTTTCTCAACCTCGAGACCGCCGATGCGCCGATGCATATCGGCGGGGTCACCGTGCTCGACCTGGCCCGGGCGCCGCGGGGCTTCGGCTTTGAAACGGTGCGCCAGCGCATCGCCGAGCGCCTGCACCTGCTGCCCAGCTTCCGCCGCCGCCTGGTGAGCATGCCGCTCAACTTGGTACCGCCGTTCTGGATCGAGGACCCCGATTTCCGTTTCGACCTGCACGTGCGGAAAGTGCAGCTCAAGGCACCCGGACGCGATGCGCAACTGGCGGGGCTGGTAGCCGAACTGGCGGGCACCGCGCTGCCGCGCGACCGGCCGCTGTGGGCCTTCTATTACGTGGAAGGGCTGTCGCGCAAACGCGCCGCCTGCATCTCCATCATCCACCATGCCTGCATCGACGGCGTCTCCGGCGCCGAGCTGCTGAGCAAGCTGCTGGACCTCGAGGCCATCGCCGCACCGCTGCCGCCGCCCGTGGCGCAATGGGACCCGGACGAACTGCCGCAGGTGATCGACCGGCTGCTGTTCACCGCCAAGCAGGCCTGGAGCCGTCACCGCCAGTTCGTCGGCCTGATGCGCAGCAGCGCCCCGGTGGCCTGGCAATTGGGCAAAGCCCTGATCGGGCGCGGCGAAGCACCGCCTGACGCCGCGACAGCGCCGACTGAAGCGGCGGACCCGGCCCTGCTGCCGGAGTCGTTCAAGCCGGCGCCGCGTACGCGCTTCAACGTCTCCATCGACGCCCGGCGCAGCTACGCCTTCCGCTCCCTCTCGCTGCCGCGCATCAAGGCGCTGAAGCGCGCGCTGAGCATTACCGTCAACGATGCGGTGCTGGCGATCTGCGCCGGAGCATTGCGCCAGTACCTGCTGGAAAAGGACGAACTGCCCGAGCGCCCGCTGGTGGCGGCGGTGCCGATCTCGGTGCGCAGCCGCGAACACCGTCAGGCGGGCGGCAACCGCGTCGCCATGCTGACGGTGGAGCTGCCGACGCAGTATGCCGATCCCCTGCAACGGGTCGCCGCGGTCAGCCGCAGCACCGGCAAGCTGAAGCGCGTGCACCGTGCCGTGCCCGCCAAGATGCTGATGGACTGGATGGAACTGCCGACCCCGGCGCTGATGGCGCGGGCCGCGCGGTTATACGAGAACTTCGTCAACAGCGACCGCCTCAAGCCCCCGGTCAACGTGCTGATCTCCAACGTCCCCGGGCCGCCGGTGACGCTGTACCTGGCGGGTGCGCCCCTGCTGGCCAATTATCCGATCAGCATCCCGTACCACGGGCTGGCCCTGAACATCACCGTGCTGAGCTATCGCGACCAGTTGGACGTGGGCCTGACGGCCTATCTCGACGCGGTGCCGGATATCGACCACCTGCTGGACCTGATGGCCGACGCCCTGGCCGAACTGGAAGGCGCGGCGGGCATCGCTGCGGCCCCGAAACGGGCCCGCAGCGGCCCGGTTGCGAAACGTAAATCTCCGGGGCGCGTGAAATCCGTGCGAAAACAGGCACAATAGATGTCGTGTCGCGGATTGCGGCACGGATTCGACCATAAAAACCCCATAAATACCTTCAACCAGAAACGCTGAATCGCGCCCGGAAGCAAGCAATGGAAGGCACCGACGCACTGATCAACGCGCTGTACTGCACCGCCACCGAGGGCGACTGGCAGTCGTTTCGCGGCCGCGCCCTGGGCCTGCTCTGCGAGCAGTTCGGGGCCAGTGCCGCCGCCTGGTGGTCGCGCGGCGCGCGCAACGACGGCGAACTGACCCAGCACCCGCAGCCCTTCGCCACCACGGCGGCCCTGGCCAAGCTGGCGTTGCCCCCTGGCAGCGAGGCGGTAGTGCTGGAAGCCTCGCCGACGGCGCAGGCCTTTGTCCACAGCCCCCCGGGCAGAGAGTTGCTGCATACCGTGGTGCTGCAATACCCGGCGCGCGCCAAGCGCGCCGGCGAAGAAGCCCTGCTACGGGCCGGCATGCACCTGTGCGCCGCCGGTGCCCTGTCGATGCTGCAGTTCGTGCGGCGCGACGACTGGCTTCATTCCATGGGCCGCGCCAACCGCGGCTCCGCCGCCCTGGTCGACGGGGGCGGCGCCGTCTATGCCGTCAGCGGTCGCTTCCGCAGCTTGCTGGAAGAGACCGGCCATGCCGGCGATGTGGCGCGGCTGCCGTTCACCCTGCCGGAGAGTGCGCTGGGCGAAGAGGGCGGCGAGTTGATGGAAGGCGGCCTGCACCTGCGCGTGGCGCGCTGCGGCAGCCTCTACCTGCTGCATGCGCGCAAGCCGCTGCCGCTGGATGCGCTGTCGCCGCGTGAGCAGGAAATCGCGCGGGCGTTGAGCAATGGCAAGACTTTGAAATCGATTGCGCGGCAGTACGGGATTGCGGTGTCGACGGTGGCGAATCACACCACGCGGATTTATCGGAAGCTGGCGATTTATCGGCGGGAAGACCTGATTGAATTGCTGCATATGAAGCCGAGTACGGTGCGCTGAGGCGGCCGTTTCCTGGCTCTTTGAGTATGCACTCACTCTGAAACCTTGGTGTACGCGCTTGCGCGCGGGTCATTGACCGCGCTGCCTGAAACCCTGGTTCCGCCTTGAAGGCGGGTTACTTTTCTTTGGGTTTCGCCCAAAGAAAAGTAACCAAAAGAAATGCGACCCGATGTCTGCGCCGAGCAAACACCTGTCGGTGTTTACT
>JAQGNS010000279.1 GCA_028291705.1 Nevskia sp. | reverse complement strand
GAAGCGCAGGGAACCCATTGATCACCGCAGGTGATTGATGGGCGCAGACATCGGGTCGCATTTCTTTTGGTTACTTTTCTTTGGGCGAAACCCAAAGAAAAGTAACCCGCCTTCAGGGCGGAACCGGACTTTCACCAAGCGCGGTCAATGACTCGCGTGCAAGCGCGTACACGAAAGTTTCAGAGTGAGAAGAAAAGCCGCGTTCCGCCTGCGGCGGAAGGTGGAATGCGCTTCGCTTATTCCACCCTACGGGGTTCGGTGACCAAGATGAGATCATCCGATATCCACATTCACCGAAGCCTGGATTCCGGCTTTCGCCGGAATGACGATGGGGTGAGTGTGCACTTGGCCCCTCCCTCGATACAAATCGCTTCGCGATTCACTCGGGACATTCGGTGCAACACCCGCTGCGCGGGCACTCGGGGCGAACGGAGTGAGGTGCTATCCGAGAAAAAAGCCGCTCACAAGGACCGCCACGCGCCAGCGGCACTCCGCTTCAGCGCCCCTTGAAACTGGCCTGACGACGCTCGGCAAAGGCGGCGACGGCTTCGCGCGCGTCGTCGCTGTGCATCACCGGCTGCAGGTCCGGGTAGAGGCGTTCCAGCGCGGCGCGATCACCCTCGACGCGGGCGATGCGCGAGGAGCGCAGCGAGGCCTGCACACCCAGCGGCGCGGCGGCGGCGACGCGTTCGGCGATCTCCACCGCGCGCGCCAGGGCCTGGCCCGGCTCGACCAGTTCCTGCACCAGGCCCATGCGGTAGGCGTCGCTGCCGCTGAACTCGTCGCCGCTGAGCAGGTAGCGCTGCGCATTGCCCCAGCCGATCTCCTGCACCAGGCGCACGGTGGCGCCGCCGCAGGCGTAGAAGCCGCGCCTCACTTCGAGCTGGGCAAAGCGGGCGCTGGTGGAGGCGACGCGGATGTCCGCCGCCAGCATCAGCTCCACCGCCACGGTGAAGGAGATGCCCTCGGCGGCAACCACCAGGGGCTTGCGCAGGCGATACGACTCGTCGAGGCCGAAGGGCTCGATTGCGCCCTCCGGCAGGTCGGCCAGCTTGCCCAGTGCCAGTTGCGGCGCCCACTGGGTGAGGTCCAGGCCGGCGGTGAAGTGCTCGCCGTGGCCGAATACCACGCCGCAGCGCAGCTCCGGGTCGCGGTCCAGCTCGCCGTAGGCCTGCGCCAGCTGCAGGTAGGTGTCGATGCCGAAAGCGTTGCGCTTGGCCGGACGGTTGAAGCCGAGCAGCAGCAGGTGGCCGCGGCGCTCGATGGTCAGGGGTGAATCGCTCATCGGTAAAGTCCTGTTGGTGATGCCGCCAATGCAGCCGCCACGGGCTGCCGATTTGCTATTCTGACCCAAACTCAATATCCCTCCTTCATCCCCCTTCCCGCCATGTCCATTTCCAAGCTGCGCGCTGCGCTGTGCCTGTGTGTCTGCCTGTTCGCCGCCGGCGGGACGGCCGTGGCCGATAGCCCAGGGGGCACGCTGCCGGGCGCCGACGCTGCCGCCGCCCCGGCGCCGCTGTCCGCCACCAGCACCAGCACCGAGGCGATTCCGGCTGGAGTGGAACGCTCGGTGGTGAAGGTCTTCACCACGGTGCGCTACCCCGACCCGTTCCGCCCCTGGGCGAAGCAGTCGCCGAGCGAGATCAGCGGCTCCGGCGTGGTCATCGACGGCCATCGCATCCTGACCAATGCCCACGTGGTGCTGTATGCCAGCCAGGTGCAGATCCAGGCCAACCAGGGCGGCGACCGCGTCGGCGCCACGGTGGAGGCGATCGCGCCCGGCATCGACCTGGCGGTGCTGAAGCTGGACGACACCTCGTTCTTCGACACGCATGCGCCGCTGGCCCGCGCCAGCGCCTTGCCGGCGATCAAGGACGCGGTGCTGGCCTACGGCTTCCCCACCGGCGGCAGCTCGCTGTCAATCACCAAGGGCATCGTCTCGCGCATCGAGTTCGTACCCTATAACCAGCAGGTCAGCGGCCTGCGTATCCAGATCGACGCGGCGATCAATCCCGGCAACAGCGGCGGCCCGGCGGTGGCCGGCGACAAGATGATCGGCCTGGCTTTCAGCAAGCTGGGCGATGCGCAGAGCATCGGCTACATCATCCCCAACGAGGAGATCGAGTTGTTCCTGCAGGACATCGCCGACGGCCGCTACGACGGCAAGCCGGCGCTCTACGATTACCTGCAGACGCTGGAGAACCCGGCGCTGCGCACCGTGCTCAAGATCGACAAGTCGGTGACCGGCATCGTGGTGCATCAGCCCTTCCGCAGCGACGCCGAGTACCCGCTGAAGGAATGGGACGTGATCACGCGGATCGGCGACAGCACGGTCGACGACCAGGGCAAGGTGGCGCTGGGCCCGGACCTGCGGGTGGCCTTCCAGTACCTGGTGCAGAAGACGGTGAAGAACGGCAAGGTGCCGCTGAGCATCGTCCGCGCCGGCAAGCCCCTGCAGGTGCAAGTGCCGGTATCGGCGGACAAGCCGATGCTGATCTCGGACCTGCACGGCAGCTATCCGCCGTATTTCATCTATGGCCCGCTGGTGTTTTCCAAGGCCAGCTACCAGTTCCTGTCCTTCCTCGGCAGCAAGGAAATGGTCACCGGCTTCAGCTACATCCGCAGCCCGCTGGTGACGCAGATCGGCGACGCGCCGGACGCCAGCCGCGACGAACTGGTGGTGATCTCCTCGCCCTTCTTCCCGCACAAGCTGACCCGCGGCTACGACAATCCCGCCGGCACGGTGATCCGCTCGGTCAACGGCGTGCCGGTGCGCAACCTGCGCCACCTCGTCACGCTGCTGCGCGATCTGAAGGACGAGTTCGTCACCTTCGAATTCGACAACCGCAGCGGCGAGGCCCTGGTCTTCCCCCGCGCCGAGATCGCCGCTTCCACCGACGACATCCTCACCGACAACGGCGTGCGCGCCCAGGGTTCGCCCGAGCTGATGGAGATCTGGCAGGGCAAGGCCGGCAAATGAAGCCGTCCCGTCCCGCCCGCATGGAGCGGCGGGTCGGATAGCGCCGACGGCGGTCGGGGACGCCGCTTTGCGGCGCCGTTCGTCGCATCAGGGGCACCGCCATTCCGGATGAACGGTACCGGCTGGTCTTTTCAGTGAAAGCTGGGTCGGGCGCCGGGGGAACGATCGGCGCACGCACGCCCAACGACCCTGACCGAGCCGCCTCATGTCCCGCACTCCGCGTAACCTGCTGCGCCTCCGCACCCTGCTGGTACTGGCGGGATGGTTGTTTTGCCTGTCGGCACAGGCCGATCTGGCGGGGCCGGCGAAGGCCGATACACAGGCGCTGACCTGGCTCAAGTCGGCGCAGTATCGGGTGCTCGACGCACATTACGGCGCAGTGCAACACGACTACGAAACCGGCCGCGCGCCGGAGCAGGCGCTGTACCAGGGCTACGTCGACCTGTACGAGGAGCAGGAAGCCAACTCGCAGTATTTCGACAGCTGGGTCACGGCATTCCCCAAGTCCTATTCCGCGCGTACGGCGCGCGGCGCCTACTACTACCGCATGGCCTGGGCCAGCCGCGGCCACGATTACGCCAACAACACGCCGCAGAAGCAGATCGACACGATGCGCCGCTACGTCGCCCTGGCGCAAGCCGATCTGAAGGCTTCGTTGACGATGACCCGCAAGCCCTACATGAGCACGCTGTACCTGCTCAATGCCGCCATGATGAACAACCAGAAGGATGAATTACGGCATTGGCTGGACCTGGGCAACGACATCGATCCGGGCAACACCCTGCTGCGCGCACGCTACATGACCAGCCTGCTGCCGAAGTGGTACGGCAGCTACCCGCGCATGCGCGGCTTCCTGGAGGAGTGCCGGAGGCAACACCTGCCCGCGGTGCAACTGGCCAGGCTGGAGGCGATGATCGAGACCGCGATGGCGACGGAATCCTCACGGGACGGCAAGATGGTCGCGGCCTACGAGCACTGGAGCGCGGCGCTGGAACTGTCGAAAGTCAGCGGCGAGCCGCTGTCGGACACCGATCTTTACGCCTATACCTACGCCGCCTGGCACGAAGGGCACCGCAAGGAAGCCGATCTCGGTCTGGCGCAACTGGAAACCATGCCGGTAAAAGAAGCCTGGATCATGACGCAGATGGGCACCATGTACGTCCTGGAAAAGCGCATGAAGGAAGCCTGGGCCGTACTGCTGAAGGCCGCCCAGCTCAACGACGCCTCGGCGCAGCTGACCATCGGCAAGACGCTCTACCTGGGCTGCGTGGACATCGATCAGCCGGCCGATCCGGAGGCCGGGCTGGTGTGGATCAGGCGCGCCGCCGGCCAGGGCCTCGCCGAAGCGAAAGCTGTGCTGCGGTACGCCAACCTCGGGCATGCAGCCGGCTGGTTTTACCTGAGGATGACCAGCTAGGCAGCGGCCGCGGCGCACGAAGCCTGTCGTTGTCATCCCTTTGCCTGGTAGCAGTACCGGGTGGTGCGTGGATGCGGTACGCCATGGTTTGCGCAGCGGGGCGATGCGGACCCGCGATGCAAGCCGACTCATCCGCCGGCGGCTCAGCTGATGCCTTGTTTGAAGAACATGTCGCAGCCTGTTGATTTTGTGCAGGAGCTGGACGTCTGTCTGCCGCGCATATCCATCGTTGTGGAAACGCCGCACAGGAGTCTGATCGGTAAAGCTGCGCACCCTGTTTGACAACGTTGTCATCCGGCTCCGATACTCCGCCGCATAACTACAGCGGCATCCTGCAAGGAAGTGGGAGTTGGTAGCGGCGCCGGTTGCGGTGTCCGTCCCGATCGCGTCGCGAACGGGGCAGTCGCCACGGCTGGTGTCGTGCGATGACTAAATCCTTGGAGGGATCCAAATGTCTGCGAATCACCCGGCCCGATGGCCAAACCCCGTTCCGCGCCCTGTCCCGCTGTTCTTCCCAACCCTCGCCCTGCTGCGCCTTGCCGGTGCGATGCTGTGCGCCTGCCTGCTCGCTGTCGTACCGTTCGGAACGGCGCATGCCGCGCCGGCCTGCGCGGCGGCGTGGAGCACCACCCAGGTCTATGTCGGCGGCAACACCGCCAGTGTCGGCAGCACCAACTACCTCGCCAACTGGTGGACCCAGGGGCAGAACCCGACCAGCAACAACGGCGGCGCCGGTAGCGGCCAGCCCTGGACTTCGCAGGGTGCCTGTAGCGGTGGCAGCGGCAGCAGCAGTAGTTCAAGCAGCAGCGGGGGCGGCAGCAGTTCCAGCTCCAGTTCCAGCAGCGGCGGTTCGAGCAGCAGCTCGAGCAGCTCCAGCGGCGGCGGCAGTGTCAGCGGTCTGCTGTTCAGCCCGTACAAGGACGTGACCATCAACCTGAACTGGAACACCAACGTGATGCACACCGCGGTGACCGGCACGGCGATCCCGATTGTCGGCAGCGGCAGCCTGGTGTCGACGCAGGAACCGCACCTCGGCGCCATCACGCTGGCCTTCGCCACCGGCGAATGCGGCAGCGAGAACTGGGGCGGACTGGCGCGCGCCAGCTTCGCCAGCGCCAATATCCCGGCCCTGTCCAGCGCGGGACTCAACTACGTGGTCTCCACCGGCGGCCAGGCTGGCGTCTTCACCTGCGGCACGCAGGCCGGCATGGTGAACTTCATCAACACCTACCTGACGGCGCAGATGGTGGGCGTGGACTTCGACATCGAGGGCGGGCAGTCCGCGGCCGACATCAGCAACCTCGTGGCCCAGGCGGCCTACGCCGAAACGCAGTATCCGAACCTGCGCTTCTCCTTCACCCTGGCCACGCTGGCGGCGTCGGACGGCAGCTTCGGCGGCCTCAACACCCTGGGCGATTCGGTGGTGAAAGCCATCCAGGCGGCGCACCTGGCGCGCTATACCATCAACCTGATGGTGATGGACTACGGCGGCACCTCGGCGGCGAACTGCGTGGTTTCCGGCGGCGCCTGCAATATGGGACAGTCCGCCATCCAGGCGGCGCTGAACCTGGAGCACACCTACGGCATCCCCGCCAGCAAGATCGAGCTGACGCCGATGATTGGGGTCAACGACACCTCCAGCGAGATCGTATCGCTGAGCGATGTCGATACCCTGACCAACTATGCCGTGGCGCAGGGCATGGCCGGGCTGCATTACTGGTCGCTGGACCGCGACACGCCCTGCCCCAGCCCCAGCGGCACGGCTTCGTCCACCTGCAACTCGGTGTCGGGCAGCGCCGCGTTGCAATACACCAACCGCTTCCTGGGCGATCTCGGCAGATGAAAAGCCGCCAGGTGGAATGGGCTTGAACCATTCCATCCGGTACCGATCCCGTAGCAATGATGACCAGCCCGGCGGACGCAAGTCCGTCGGGCTTTTTTTCGTGCGTGGGCAGCGCCAGTGACCGGCGCCGCCGAATGCGGCGGCTCAGGCAGCCTTGCCTGCACCGCGCACTTTCTTCGCCGCCGCACCGCCCAGTTCCACCGCCTTGTCGCCGACGGTGCGCAGGAACTCCTGCGACAGCCGCGAATCACCCGTCGAGCGCGCCAGCATCAGGGCGCCGTAGAGCGTGCTGAGCAGCAGCATGGCCTGGCTGCGGCGTTCGCCGGCGGGCACGCCTTCGAGGGCCTGGATCAGCATGCCGATGTTGCGTTCGATCTGCTCGCGGAACAGGGCCTGGAGGTCTTCGCCCTTGCGCGCCACGTCGCTGGAAAGGGCGGAGATGGTGCAGCCGTCGGCGCGGCTGTCGCGGTGCCTTTCGCTGAGGTAGTGGCGGATGAAGTTGGGCAGATCCGCCTTGCCGTCCTTGAACAGCCAGCCGTGCATGGCCGCGTCGCCCTCGGCCAGGGCGTATTCGACGGCTTCGCCGACCAGCTCGTCGCGCGAACTGAAGTGCTTGTAGAAGCCGCCGTGGGTCAGCCCCAGCAGCTTCATCAGCTCGGCCAGGCTGATGCCTTCGATGCCGCGGTCGCGGAACTGGCCGGCGGCGGTCTTGACCAGGCGCTGGTGCGTCTGTGCCTTGTCGGCTTGGGAATGGCCCATGGCGCATGCCTCCGTAACAGGATTACGTTCATCATACAGATTTGTGGGCTCCCTGTCCTGTCGGATGAACCTTTGGTCAATTTCTAGATGTTATTTGACATCCTGATTGATATAGGAGTAGGCTGCGCCCAGGATTTCAAACAACATCCAGGTCCATCCTCCTGGATCTACAGGTGGAGTGACAAACATGAGCAAGACGAACAAGAAGGGTACAGCCCTGGTGACGGGCGCTTCCACCGGCATCGGCGCCGTGTACGCGGACCGGCTGGCACGGCGCGGCTATGACCTGATCCTGGTGGCACGCAACCAGGCCAAGCTGGAACAGCTGGCGGCGAAGCTGACTGCCGAGACCGGCGCCCAGGTGCGCACGCTGCAAGCCGACCTGACGGTGGACGGCGATGTAGCCAAGGTGGAAAAGGTGCTGCGCGAAGACCACAGCATCAGCGTGCTGGTCAACAATGCCGGCACCGCGACGCTCGGCCCGCTGGTCGGTGCCGACATCGCCCGCCTCGGCGGCGAGATCCAGCTCAACATCGTCGCCCCGACGCGCCTGGCGCATGCGGTGGCGCCCGGCCTCGCCGCGCGTGGTCACGGCGCCATCATCAACATCGCCTCGGTGATGTCGCAGATGGTGCAGCCGGGCAACGCGGTCTACGGCGGCACCAAGGCTTACCTGCTGCACTTCAGCCAGGTGCTGGAGCAGGAACTGGCCGGCTCCGGCGTGCGCGTGCAGGCGGTACTGCCGGGCGCGACCCGCACCGAGATCTGGAACGGCTCCGGCGTGGAACTGCATGAACTGCCGGCGGAGATCGTGATGGAAGTGGACGAGATGGTAGACGCGGCGCTGGCCGGCTTCGACCAGGGCGAGAGCGTGACCATCCCCGCACTGCCGCAGGCCGCCGACTGGCAGCGCCTGCTCGAGGCGCGCGAAGCGCTGAAACCCAACCTGTCGCGCAAGGAAGCGGCGCCCCGCTACAAGACGGCGGCTGCCGCGGCCTGAATCGCCAGCCGAGTCGATAGACTGGGTCGATAAGCTGAAGCGCGGCGGCGGATCCGAAAGATCCGCCGCCGCTTTTTCATGCGCGCAGCCCGGCGAGGAATTCGGCGATGGCGGGGTTGACCGCCTCCGGCGCTTCGAGCGCCGCCAGGTGCCCTACGCCGGGCAATACCTTGAACACGCTGCCGGGAATGGCGTCGGCCATGGCGCGGGTTTCGGGCACGGGGAAGGTGCGGTCCTCGGCGCCGGTCATGACCAGCACCGGCTTGCGGATCTTCCCCATCAGGGCGCGCTGGTCGACGCGGCGCGGCACCACGCTGTCGATGGCCCAGCACACCGACTGCGCGTTGACGGCGGTGACGGTGGCGCGGATGTAGTCCACCACCTGCGGCTTGGTGCGCTCGGTGGTCTCGCCGGCGAAGGCGGTGACGGCGCGGTCGATGAACATCTTCGGGATGGCGCGCAGGCGGCGCATGACGAAGGTCATCAGCAGGAATTCCAGCTTCTGCCGCAGGCCCGGCGCCGAGGCGCTGCAGTTCATCAGCACGGCGGCGCGCAGGCGCTCCGGGTGCAGCGCGGCGAACACGCCGCCCATCATGCCGCCCCAGGAGTTGCCGACCAGCACGCAGTCCGGAATCTCCAGCGCGTCGAGGATCTGCACCAGGCATTGCGCGCAGTCTTCCATGGTGAAGGTGTGCGTCAGGGGATCGCTGCCGCCGTGGCCCGGCGAGTCGATCAGGACCATGCTGTGGCTGCCGCCGAAATAGTCGGCCTGCGCCCGCCACATCGGCCCGGTCATCAGCAGGCTGGGCCAGCACACCATGGCCGGGCCGCTGCCGCCGAGGTGGACATTGATGTGGCCGAGCCGCGTGGGGATGCGGCGGGTGATGAGGGGAATGGACGGCGTGGGCTGCATGGCGGATGGGGTCCGGTTGTTGTGCCGGGATCATCGCATAAACGCCGGATGGCTCGATGAGCCTGTTGCCATTCTGAGCGTAGCGAAGAATCCGGCTTCGGCGCAGGGCCAGATCCTTCGCTGCGCTCAGGATGACAGTGGAGGAGGGCCGCTAATACGGCTTGCGTCCCGGCCGCGGCAAGGACAACTGCCGCAGGCGCAGCGCCAGGTGCAGGCGCGGCAGTTGCCGCAGGTCGTCCAGCCGCTCTTCCAGGATGGCTTCGATGCACTCGATGCGGTAGGCCAGGGAATTGGGGTGGATCTTCAGCGCGGCGGCCACGGCCTTGCGGTGTGGGCCGTGTTCGAACCAGGCGCGCAGGGTTTCCAGCAGCATCGGCTTGGCGTCGATCTGTTCCAGCCGGCTTTGCAGCAGGCGGGTCAGCACCGGCGATTCCATCACGGTGTGTTCCAGCGCCACGTCGGAGTAGCGGTAGACCGCCCCACCCTGCTGGAAGTGACTGCCGATCTCGATGGCGGCGAGGGCCTGGTCGGCGCTGCGGCGCCAACCGGCGGCGCCGGCTTCGGGCAGGCCGATGCCGACGGCGTCGACACCGCAGCCGGCGTCGATCAGTGCCCGGGCCTGGGCGGCGACGGTGCGTTCCGCCGACAGACCGCCGCCCATCGGCACCGGCATCCACAGCAGCAGGTAGCCGGGGCGCAGGGTGCGCAGCAGGCTCTCCGGCTCGGCGCCGAGGATGCGCGCGGCGCGCGACAGGGTGCGGTCCAGCTCCAGTTGCTGCTCGTCGGCCGCGGCTTTCAGCTCGGGCATGCCCAGGGCCAGGGCGAGGTGCGGCGCGGAAGGATCAAGGCCGAGGCTCAAGGCGCGCTCGCGGAAGCCTTCGATGTTGTCGGCGTCGGTGTAGAGGATGCCGCACAGTTCGTGGCGCACGCGGTCGCGCCAGCGGCCGCGCTGCTGCATCTCCTCGGCATAGGTGGCGGTGAGGGTCTGCGCCAGCAGGTCGCCCAGGTCCATGAAGATCGGCGAGACCTTGAACAACAGCTCCTCGCGCAATTGCGAATCGGCCTGGGCGCGCGCCAGCATCACGTCCCACACCACGCGGAAGCCGACGCGGAAAGCCTGCAGCACCGAGGGCAGCGGCACACCCTGGTGCACACGGCGCCGCACCAAGGCGGTGGTCGGCGTCAGCGCCGCGGCGGTGGGCAGGCGTAGCTCCAGCAGCTCGAGCAGGCACACCTGGTGGGTGAAGACGATCATGTCCAGCACTTCGCGCTTCAACGCCGGATCGCGCATGCGGGCGTAGTCCGGGATCTGCGCCTGGATCACCTGCAGGGTCTGCTCGGCATGGTCGCCGCTCTCTTCGCGGATCTGGATCACCAGGGCGCGCAGGCGCGGACTGAGCGGCGCTGCACTGGAATCGGCGCCGGAGGCGGCGCGCTTGGGGCGTAGGCTGGTGGCCATGACTTGTTTCTTGATGGTAGCCCAAGCCCGCGGGCGGCGCCCGGTCTTTACCGATCAGCCGCCGGGACGGCCAGAGACTCGAGTCCGGATCCAGGATTCGGTCACGAGGTTCGGTTACGGGTGGTACGCGGACGGCACCGGCGGAGATCGCTCAAAGCCGTCCGCGCGCCGTCCGCGTGCCGCGCCTCAGTTGCCCGGCGGCACGATCACCGGGCTGATGGTGGCGAGGTCGGTCTTGGCCACGCGCGACAGGTCGAGTTGCATCTGGGTGAAGGCGACCATCTCGTTGCGCATGCGGTCGAAGTCGATCTTGTCGGCGGTGGTCACGCCCCAGTTGAGCAGGTAGTACGGGCCGGTGATGTAGTTGGCGGTGGGCAGGCCGCCGATGCCGTAGAAATACTGGCCCTCGCCCGGCCACACCGGGTTGTCGGCGCTGCCGTCGCCGCCGGGATTGGTCGGCTGGATCACCAGGCCGGGCTTGGCGTCGGCGTTCTTCAGGGCGTCATAAGCCGCGTTGACCAGGGGCTGGATCTTGGGCGTGAAGAAGGCGCCGAGTTCGGGATTGCCGGTGGGCACCAGCAGGCCGTTGGCGTCCGGCAGGTATTCCTGCGCGCCCATGTGCTCCACCGTCACCACCGAGGCGATGCGGCCGAGCAGGCCGTCGCTCTGGTGCGCGCTAAGGAAGCTCTCGACGCCGACGCCGCCGGCGAAGTGGCCGCTGCTGAGCAGGACCATGATGGTGCGCGGCAGCGCGGCCTTGGGCAGGCGCGTCAGGTACTCGGCCATGCCGACGATGGCGTTGGGGCCGTTGTCCTCCAGGCCGTTGGTGCCGTCGGTGTGGCTGTTGATCACGGTCAGCTCGTCGCTGGCGCCGGGGATGATGCCGACGAGGTTGCGCGTCATCACCTGGGTGACGGTGGCCGGCAGGGCCAGGGTCATCTGCGTGGTGCCGGCGGCGGCGAGCGCCTTGAGCGTGGCGCCGACGTCCTGGTCGACGAACACCGAGGGCGCGCTGCGCAGGATGCGGTCGTAGGGATAGTAGGCGCCATGGGCGGTGGCGTAAGGCGCCGGCAGGATGCCGATGGCGCCGGCCACACCGGCCGCGCTCAGCTGGTCGAGCAGCGTGGTGGGCATGGCGAGGTAAGGCCGGTTGTAGACGTCGGTGGGCGACAGGCTGTGGTCCGGGTCGTAGCTGGCCAGCGACAGGAACTGGAACACGCCGACGGTGCTGGGCGCCTGCGGCACGTCGAACAGCACGATCTTGCCGGCGGCGTTGGCGGCGGTGGGCGGCGTGTTGGCGTCGAGGTAGACCATCGGCGCGGTGTTGCCCTGCGCCGAGGTGCTGCCCGAGTAGGGCACGTAGGCGGCGGTCTGCACCGGGCCGGCGGAGGCGCCGCTGGCGACGGCCAGCGACCAGGTGTCGACCGACCAGCGCGTCAGCGGCACCTGCTCGTAGCTGAGCTGGGTCACACCGGCACAGGCCAGGCGTGTATGCAGCTCGTCGATGTAGTCCTCGTGCGTCTGCGTGCCGGTGGCGCGCAGGCCGCGGTTGTCGAGGTCCACGCCCCAGGTGTTGAGCTGCGCCGCGGTGATGAACTGCGTCGGGTCCACCGTGGTGGCGTTGGCCGCGCTCAAGGCGGCGGTGGGCCAGCCGGACAGCGCCTCGCAGGC
>JAQGNS010000277.1 GCA_028291705.1 Nevskia sp. | reverse complement strand
GAAGCGCAGGGAACCCATTGATCACCGCAGGTGATTGATGGGCGCAGACATCGGGTCGCATTTCTTTTGGTTACTTTTCTTTGGGCGAAACCCAAAGAAAAGTAACCCGCCTTCAGGGCGGAACCGGGCTTTCAACAAGCGCGGTCAATGACCCGCGTGCAAGCGCGTACGCGAAGGTTTCAGAGTGAGCGTGTGAGAGCGGGAAGCCAAGCCGCGTTCCGCCTGCGGCGGAAGGTGGAATGCGCTTCGCTTATTCCACCCTACGTGTTGTAACGAAAGTTCTGCCTGAGTAATCTGTCGCTCCGGACAGAAAAGACCTAATCGGTATTGCAAGCGCCGATTCATCATCCCGCCACGGCTAGCTTGCCGTTGGATGCGCCAACGCCAACACCGCCTTGTCACGATAACGCTCCGGAAACAGCCGCTTCAGGTTTTCCACCTTGGGCAGGTCGTTGATGGCGATATAGGGATAGTCCGGATTCAGCGTCAGGAAATCCTGGTGGTAGTCCTCGGCCGGGAAGAAGCCCAGAGCCGGATCGGTCCTGGTGACGATGGGCCGGGAGTAGACCTTGGCCTGGTCGAGCTGGGCGATATAGCTGTCCGCCACCCGCTGCTGCACGGCGTTCTGCGGGAAGATGGCGGAGCGGTACTGCTTGCCGCTGTCCGGGCCCTGGCGGTTGAGCTGCGTCGGGTCGTGCGCCACCGAGAAGAAGATCTGCAGCAACTGGCCGTAGCTGATCTGCCGCGGATCGTAAGTCACCTGCACCGACTCGGCGTGGCCGGTATCGCCCATCCCCACCATCTCGTAGTGCGCGGTGGAAGCCTTGCCGCCGGCGTAACCGGAGACGGCGTTGCTCACGCCCTTGACGTGCTGGAACACACCCTGCACGCCCCAGAAGCAGCCGCCGGCGAACACCGCCGTTTCGGAAGCCCCGCCGGTGGCAGCCGGCTCATCCACCACGGGTGCCGGCACCAGCCGCGCCGGTCCTTCGGAATAAGCCGGAAATTGCCAGAACAGCACCGCACCGGCAACGAGGCCCAGGGCTGCGATCCATTTGTTCATGGCATCAGGCCTGCGCGGTCTTGAAGGTCATGGCCACGCCGTTCATGCAGTAGCGCAGTCCGGTGGGCCGTGGGCCGTCGTCGAAGACATGGCCCAGGTGGCCGCTGCAGCGGGCGCAACGCACCTCGGTGCGCTCCATGCCCAGGGTACGGTCGCTGTGCTCCATCACGGCCTTGTCCAGCGGCTTCCAGAAACTGGGCCAGCCGGTGCCGCTGTCGAACTTGGTTTTCGAGGAGAACAGTTCCTGCGCGCAGCCAGCGCAGGCGAACACGCCGTCGCGGTGCTCGTCGTTGAGCGGACTGGTGAAGGGCCGCTCGGTGCCTTCCTGCCGCAGCACACTGTATTGGGCGGGGGTCAGCTGCTTGCGCCACTCCGCGTCGGTATGGGTCACTGGGTATGTCTCCGTGGGTGCTGCCTGGGCGCGGGTGCCGCCCAGCGCGCGTATGCCGATCAGGCCGAGCGCGAGAGCCGCCGCGCCGCCGCCGAGCAAACGTCTTCTGTCATGGTCCATGGCCACCTCCTGTGGTCGCCGGTCTGGGGAGGATCAGACCACTCCTCCGTTACTAAGGACAGCTTAACGGCCGCCCCGTTTGGTGAAAGTGCCGGGCGTCCGAACAATGTGTTCGTAAATCCCGCATGCGGGTTGCACTTTGCATGCGAAAAAGCCGCGAAATCCGATGCGCCGGACATAACTTAGGAAAACTTGGCATCTGTTTTGCTATATTCAATCCAGCCGGTCATTGCAGACCGGCACAGGACACAGACGTCCACGCCGCGGCCACAGCCGCAGCGTGGACTTTTTTTTGGCCGCAAGGTTTTGCGGTGAATGGTTTTTTGGTTGTCCGCGGAGGTTCTCCCTACGCCACGGACTCCGCCGTTACCGGGAACGATCTTGTCCGCGCACCGGCTCCCCCGCCAGCGCACGGCTTGACCGGAAACGGCACTCCCGGCTCGCGCTGCCCTGTGCGAGCCGGGTCTTTTATTCCTGCCGCACCAACAAGACGCACCATTGGCAGCCGCCGCACCACAGCGTCACAGGCTCACCGGAAAAGGACAGACATGACACGCTGCAAACCGCTGGCGCTGTTGCTGCTGTGCACCGGCCTGCTGGCCGCACCCGCCATAGCCATCGAAGTGCCGCCGCCGCCCACGCCGACGGCGCCGAACGCGGTCAACGTCGGCTGGATGATGTTCGTGCCCGCCACCATCACCGTCCCTGCCGGCACCACAATCACCTGGACCAATGCCGACGACTCCAATCACATGATCAAGTTTCCGGACGTGAAGAGCCCGCGGCTGGACAAGGGCGCCACCTTCTCCCGCACCTTCACCACACCGGGTGAATATCCCTACCAGTGCGGCATCCACGGCGCGCGCATGACCGGTACGGTCATCGTCAAGTAAGACTCCGCCACGCGCAGGTCGGTAGTGGGAGGAATGTCGCGCTGCCGGTAAGGCCGGCGCGGCGCTTTATTGCGGCTGGCTCTTCAGCAAGGCATCCCGTCCCGCCGGGGAGATGTTCTGCACACTGCCCAGCAGCGTGTCGAAGCTGAGGTCGCTGAGCGCGATGCGTTTGCTGCGCGCCTCGCGGATCGCCGCCTGCAGTTTGTCCTCGTTGCGCGGCGTTTCCTGCAGCGCCACCAGGATCGCCTTGAGCGAGCGCCGATACCCGGTGTAATCCTGCTGCAGCTGTTCGCGCTGGCCGATGAAGGCGCGGCGCACGATGCGCGCATCGTCGCGGTCCAGCTCCCGCGTCACCTGGCGCAAGGCCAGGCGTGAGACTTCCTGGTCCGGATGCAGGCGCCAGCGCATGATCAACGCGCCGGCGGCGCCGGCCAGCAGCAGGTTCAGGCATAGCGAGGCGATCAGCACCGTCCTGATCCAGCGGTAAGGCAATGCGGGGTTCATCAGAAATCTCCAAATGCCATGACCGAGCCGATCATGTAGGCCTGCGACTCGCCCAGGCGCTGGTCCACTGTCCAGCCCAGCGCCGCGCCGGCGAACAACAAGGTGAATGCCGCCGGCAGCGCGATGCGCCAGCGGAAGAAATCGGACAAGTGGTACTGCTGCTGCTGCGCCACGCGTGCGAACACGGCGAGACGGATAGTGCGCAGGCGTGCCGCCGGCAGCGGCGCGCGCGCATCGAGCAGGTCGGCGAGCGCGCGGTCCATCTGCGACTCACTGTCGCCGTGTTGCCGATCCTGGCTCATGCCCGCTCTCCGCCCAACGTCGATTCAAGATATTCGCGCAAGCTGCGGCGCGCGCGCAGGACCAGGGATTCGAAGGCCTTCTCGGCCAAGCCCATCACCGCGGCGGCTTCGCGCGCGGTGAGTTCGTCGATGTAATGCAGCACCAGCGCGGCGCGATGCCGCTCAGACAGCCGCGCCATGCCCTGCGCCAGCAGCAGCCGCGTCTGCCGGTGCTCTTCCTGCTGGCCCGGTCCGGGCGCGGCGTCGGCCAGTTCGTGATCGATGGCGACCCATTCGCCGCGGTGGCGGCGCCGCTGGTCCAGGCACAGATTGAAGGTGATCTTGTACAGCCAGGTGGTGAAGCGCGCGCGCTGGCCGCTGCTGTCGAAGGCATGGGCATTGCGCCAGACGCGGGTGAAGGCTTCCTGCGCCACGTCGTCGGCCCCGTCCGGCGTGCCCAGGATGCGCTGCGCCAGCCCGACCACGCGGCCGAGGTGCCGCTCCATCAGGCGGCGCAAGGCGTCCTCGTCGCCGCCGGCGACAGCGGCCATCAGGCGCAGATCCTGTTGCGCATCCTCGCTGCTGCTCACGGCCGCTTCCGTGTGGAGAGTGTGACGAGGCGCGGGCCGGTCGGCCGCGCGCGGCAGCCACGATAGCACCGGCCACGGCAGGCCTGTCCAGTTCATCCCGCTTCGGGTTTGCGCCATCACCAGCATGCGGCGGTCTCTCCAGTCGGTCACGGGCCAGTGGTTCACCGGCTTGATACGCAACAGATGCAGAATCCCTTCGCGGACCGGTGAAGGAAATTGGCGAAGGGAATTCGATCCGGCCGCGTACCAAGCGGCAACCCCCACGCAAACAAAAGGAAATACCGCATGAAAATCAGGCTCGCCCCGCTCCTCGCCCTGGCCCTGTTCGCCGCCGCCGGCGTCTGCCAGGCGCAGGGTGCCACCGATACCGACGCCGGCGCCACGCCGCGGCAGCGCATGAAAGCGCTGTGCGACCAGAACCCGGACAAGTGCCAGCAGATGAAGGACTACTGCAAGAACAACCGCGATCAGTGCAAGCAGGCGCGCGAAGAGATGAAGGCCAAGCGCGAGGAGCTGCAGCAGGAATGCCAGAAGGACCCGGCCACCTGCGAGCAGAAGAAAGAAGCCCTGCGCCAGCAGACACTGCAGCGCATGCAGCAGATGCAGGGCGGCGCCGCGGCTCCGGCGGCGCCCGTCACACACTAAGCGATGCATAAGCCGCCGCCATCCGCGAAGGGAATGGCGGCGGTTTGCGTATCAGCCTGCATGGGGCGCATTGTGGGCAGCCCGGTCCCGACGGACCGGCCCTCGATGGACCCGCGCATTTCGGCTTTTCGACACGGACGAGAAGAAGTCCCGGAGGTTTCGATGAACACTTTGAAGATCACCATTGCCGCAGCCATGGCGCTTGCCACCTTCGGCGGTGGCGCGGCGCAGGCGCGCGAACTGGCGCCCGGCGCACAGGCCGCCCACCTGGTGCCGGTGCGCATCGTGCAGCGCCAGCGGCAGCACACGGTCACCGGGCCCAATGGCGGCAATCGCTCGCGCAGCGTGGACTACAACCACCAGCCCGGCTCCACCAGCCGCCAGGTCAACGGCAGCCAGACCGGCCCCAATGGCGCCACCCACCAGCGCAGCGTCGACTACAACCACCAGCCGGGCTCGACCTCGCGCCAGGTGAATGCTGGCGGCACCGGCCCCAACGGCGGCAGCTACAGCCGCAGCACGGACGTCAACCACACCGCCGGCGTCGGCACCACGCGCGACGCTACCGCCACCCGCACCGGCCCCAACGGCGCCACCGCCACGCGCACCGTCGACTACTCGCACCAGGCCAACGGCGACACCAGCCGCACCGTCACCGTCGACGGCACGCGCGCCAACGGCAGCAGCTACTCCGAGACGAAGAGCGTTGACGTGCAGCCCCGCTAGGGACTGCGAACCCGGGCGATGCCCAGGACGCAAGGACGCGACCTGCGGCATCGGCACGGCGGCATTTGCGACGGATGGCCCCGCATTGCCCAAGCACATCTGCCGCACTCGCAAGTGCGGACTTACAATGACGTCTGCCGCCCCCGGCGGCACCGTCTGCCGATCATCCACCCTGTGGACGGTAGTCAGGAGAGCCCGCCTGGACTTTTCGTCTGCCTGTTCGCAGGAGTGCACCCATGAGCAACTGGCCCGACCGCCGCATCCTCGATCTGTTCGGCATCGACCTGCCCATCATCCTGGCGCCGATGGCCGGGCCCGGCACGGCGGAGCTGGCCATCGCGGTGAGCGCGGCCGGCGGCCTCGGCTCGCTGCCCTGCGCGCAGCTCGGCACCGAGCAGGTGCGCGCGGCGATGATCCAGATACGGCGCGCCACCAAAGGGCCGCTCAACCTCAACTTCTTCTGCCACAAGCCGCCGCAG
>JAQGNS010000261.1 GCA_028291705.1 Nevskia sp. | reverse complement strand
GAGTGGTTTTCCATCATCACGATGACGACGTGATCGAACGGCAGGGCGTCGTCGGCGGTGCCGGCGGGGCGGGTGGGATCGGGCAGGTCGCCCGGGGCGCCGCTGGAGTTGCCGCCGTTGATGCTGCCGGAGCTGCCGCAGCCGGCGAGGCCCTGGGTGGCTGCCACCATTGCCGCCGCGGCCGAGCCGCCCAGGAAAGTGCGCCGCGAAAAGCCATTCTTTTTCATTGATGCCCCCGAGAAAATAGTCAGAACGTCCGTAGCGCGCTTCGTACCCGAAAGTACCGGTTGGCCGAGTGTGGCCGGCCATCGGCGACCGCAGGCTGTGGGCCAGGGTCAGCGCGCGCTTTTGGAAACTGAAATTCTATCTTCGGCGATTTTGCGGCGTGATGACAGAAGTGTTACGTAGTGTTGCGTTGACCGCCGGTACGGGGTAAGTGCGACGGTGGGATGAGTTGAAAGGGATCAATGTCGGGAATTTCCCCGGGCATTCTCCGGGGAAATTCCCTTGGAAAAGTCCGGGGGAATTACCGATTACCCGCCTGTTGGAGTCCCCGCCGCCGGTGTAGCCGCGGGGCGGCGCGTCAGCAGGCCGCCGGCGCCGAACAAGGGCACCAGGGTCAGCAGGAACGTCAGGTGGTACCAGAGCGGCAGGGCGTTGCCGATCTTGATGTGCTCCGGCACGAACAACACCAGGAATATCGCGCCGGTGATCCACGGCGCCCGTGCGGCGGAGCGCGCGATCAGGGCGGCGACGGCGCCCGCCGCGAGCGAACTCAGGGCGCTGATGCCGAACCGCGCCAGCATCATGCTCAGGGTGAAGGCGAATGTCGGCTCGGCCTCGGTATAGCCGGCGATGGTCAGGCGCAGCAGCCGGTCGAGCAGCGAGACCACCACCACCCACACCACAGCGCTTGCGATCACCGCAAAAATGGTCCGTTTCATCGATCTCTCCTCAGGGTGTTCAAAATCCATGGTTGATTAGTTTGTTTATAATACTATAATTAAACTATGAAAGCTGAGCTACTGATCCTGGGTGTGTTGCATCGGGGTGACTTTCACCCGTATGAAATCAAGCGGCGGCTGAGCAACGCGATGGTGGAGTGCTACGTCGATGTGGACGTGGGCACGCTGTATTACGCGATCCGCCAGTTGGCGGGCGGCAAGCTGATCAAGGCGATGGGGCGCGAGGCGGTGAAGCGCGGCGGCATGCGCACGGTGTACCGGATTACGGCGCAGGGACAGGCGCGCTTCCAGGAGCTGCTCCAGGCGCAGTTCGAGGCCGACGGGCCGGTCTGCGAAACGCTGTATGCGGCAATGCTGTTTCTGCACCTGGCCGATCTGGACCGGGTGGCGGCGGCGTTGCGACAGAGGATTGTGCGGCTGAGCGAATCGATTGCGGAGATCGCGACGCTGCGGCCGCAGCTTCAGCCGCACCTGGCGACCGGCGGGCTGCACCTGATGGAGCATCTGGATCAGCAGCGCCGGCTCGATCGCCGCTGGCTGCAGGGGGTGCTGAAGGATGTGGAGGGCGGGCGGGTGCGGGATGTGGCGGATCCGCGGCGGCTGGCGGCTGCGGAGTAAGCGCGGCGGCGGCCCAGATGGAGTTGTGACTGGAGGAAGCGATGAAACGGACGTGGACGATTATTGGCGTTGCCGATGTTGCGCGCAGCTTCAGGTGGTATCAGTCGTTATTCGGGCAAGCGGAGACGCTGCCCGCGCACAATTACTTCGGGCAGCTGCTCGATACGGATGGGACGGTGTTGCTGTGCCTGCATCAGTGGGGTGCGCATGATCATCCTTCGCTGAACAGTCCCGATCGGGCGGAGCCGGGGAATGGGTTGCTTTTGTTTTTTCGGGTGGATGATTTTGATGAGGCCTTGTCCAGGGCTCGTGCGTTTCCTGGTGGGCTTGAGGAGGAGCCGCAGGTGAATCCGGCTACGGGGACGGGGGAGTTTGCGTTGCGGGATCCTGATGGGTATTACGTGATGGTTAGTGCGCTGGAGTAGGTTTTGAGGGGGCGCGTTCCGCCTGCGGCGGAAGGCGGGTCGCGGACCCGCCCTACGGGGTTGCGCTGCGTGCGGCTTATGGGTGGTTGGCGATGTCGGCGGCGTAGAGGTCCAGCAGGCCGGGCCAGCCGCCGTTGACGTCGTTGCGCATCTTTTCGCCGGCCTGGGGGCCGAGGGATTCGAAGTTGCGGTGTTCGAGTTCGACGCGGGTGGTGCCGGGGGCGGTGGGGATGAAGCGGACTTCGATTTCGGAGGCGACGGTGGTGTCGGACTTCCAGTCGGCGTTGATTTCCCAGGTGACGACGAGGCGGCTGGCGGGTTCCCAGATGCGGACGTGGCCGTTGCTGACTTCGCTGCCGTCTTCGTATTCGGCGTACCAGCGGCCGCCGACGTAGGGCTCGATGAGGGAGCGTTTGACGGGGCCGTTGCCGATGCCGTGGGATTTAGGCCACCAGCGGTCGATGTGGGCGGTGAAGATTTCGAAGGCGCGGACGGGGTCGGCCTGGACTTCGATGCTTTTGCGCACGGGGGCGATGGTGATGTGGCGGCTCATGGCTTGGGGTCCTTGCGGTGGCGGGCGTCGCGTGCGACTTCCTGCTGGAAGGCGGTGAGGGCTTGGTCCCAGAACTGGTCGAGCCAGGCGCGCAGGGGGGCGAGGCCCTGGGGATCGATGCTGTAGACGCGCTGGGTGCCGGCGGCGCGGTCGGTGACGAGGCCGGCGTCCTTGAGGGCTTTGAGGTGTTGCGAAACGGCGGGGCGGCTGACGCTCATGCCGCGGGCGATTTCACCGACGGGACGCGGGCCGGCGCGCAGGCGCTCGAGGACTTTGCGGCGGGTGGGATCGGCCAGGCAGTTGAGGGCTTTTGCGTAAGTCATAGCTTACGGTAAGTATTTACTTACTTAGTGTCAAGCTCTGGACTCAGCCTCCAGGGCGGAGTGGGGCTTGACATGTGACTAAAAGGTCACCTATTGTCTGGCCATGGATGAAGTGTTCAAAGCCCTGGCGGACCCGACGCGGCGCAGCTTGCTGGATGAGTTGTTCCGGGAGGACGGGCAGACGCTGGGGATGCTGGAGGCGCGGTTGCCGA
>JAQGNS010000251.1 GCA_028291705.1 Nevskia sp. | reverse complement strand
CGTAAACCGCTTCCGGATGTGCTTCGGCGTCTCCACCTCATCAATCATCGCCGCCGCATAATCCTCCGCCGAGATCTTGCTCTCGCCCTTGGCATCGGCCACCAGCTGATCCCCACCCAACCTGAACTTGCCGGTCCGCTCGCCGGGCGAGATCACCGCCGCCGGGCTCAGGTAAGTCCAGTCCAGGTCCGCCTTGCGATACACCTTCAACACTTCGCGGTGCGCCAGCGCCGGCGCCTTGTAAGCAGTAGGGAAGTCGGGCGCATCCACCAGTTGCAAACCCGGCGCAACCTCCAGGCTGCCAGCCCCGCCCACCACCAGCAGGCGCGCCGCGCCGGACTGCTTGACGCCCTGGATCTGCGCCGCGGTCGCACGCAGCAACCCTTCCTGGTCGGCCACGCTGATGGCGCTGATCACCGCATCCTGCCCGGCCGTGACGCGCGCCACCGAGGCTGCGTCGGACGCATCGCCCGCCACTTCCTTCAGCCGTTCGTGCTTCAGCGCCAGCTTGCCCGGCGTGCGCACCACCGCCGTCACCTCGTGCCCACGGGCCAGCGCTTCCTGGGCGATACGGCTACCGATCATGCCGCCGGCGCCAAACAGTGTGATCTTCATGTCCTGCTCCTTCTATAAGAAAAGCTGTTGTTGATGGAACCATCATGCGCCTATGGATTGATCGGATAAATAACCTTATACACAAAATAAAGTTCGCAAAATAGATACAATCCAGAAATGAGCCAGAAGCGCGGCGAACTCAAACGGCTGGCCGTCTTCGTCGCGGTGGCAGAAGGCGGCGGCTTCACCGCGGCTGCCGCGCGCCTCGGCACCACCAAGGCCATGGTCAGCGCCCAGGTGCGCCGGCTCGAGGCCGAGCTTGGCGTGACCCTGTTCACCCGCACCACCCGCCGCGTCACACTGACCGAGGCGGGGCAGCAACTCCACAGCGAATGCACGCCCCTGCTGCGCGAGCTCGAAGCCGCGCTCGACCGCGTCGGCGGTGGCAGCAGCGGCGGCGAACTGCACGGCACCCTGCGCCTCACCGCCGCCCACGACTTCCTCTCCGGCACCCTCGCCACGCGGCTGGCGCGTTTCGCCGCCCTGCATCCGGCCTTGCACCTGGACCTGGTGGCGACCGACCAGGTGGTGGACCTGGTAGGCGAGGGCATCGACGTGGCCATTCGCGGCGGCTGGCTGCGCGATTCCTCCCTGCGTGCGGTCCAGCTCGACGAATTCGAGCAATACCTCTGCGCCGCCCCGTCCTATCTCGCCGCGCACGGCATCCCGCGCCAGCCGCAGGAACTGGCGGAGCATCGCTGGGTGGCCCTGACCCTGCTGCGTGCCCCGCTCACCTGGACCTTCAGCCGCAAGGGCGCGCAGCGCACCGTGCGCATGCAGCCGGTCGCGCGCGCCAATGCACCGGGCACGGCGCAGGCCCTGGTGCGCGAAGGTCTCGGCTTGTCGATCCTGGCCAGCTTCGCCGTGGAGCAGGATCTGGCGCAGGGGCGCCTGGTGCGCCTGCTCGGTGACTGGACGCTGCCGCGCGCCGGCATCCATGCCGTCTACCCAGCCGCGCGCCATGTGCCGGCCAAGGTACGCGCCTTGGTGGATTTCCTGCGTGAGCCGCAGCAGCCGCCGCGCCGGAAGGTTTGAGTTGCCTCTTATAACCAAATGTCACTTGCACCTGTTCGTTTAGTACTTCTCTACGAGGGTTGCGGCCTATAGTCTGGGCGGCACAACGGCATACATGCAGGCCGTATGAGAGCGGCAGTCGAGAAGAAGCGCTGCCCACCTGTTTCGATTCTCAGGAGGAAAACGAAATGTCCGACGATGTACTGGAGGCCAGCGCGGTCTCCGTCGACGAGGAACATGCGCTGACCGAGAGCGGCGCGCAGGCCGATGCGTCCGAGGTGTTCGCCCAGGCGCGCCAGCACGCCTCATCCCAGGGCCTGGCTTATGCCGGCGGCATCGCGCCGCGGCAGGCATGGGCACTGGTTTCATCCGGCGCCGCGACCCTGCTCGACGTGCGCAGCGCCGAAGAGCGCAAGTTCGTCGGACAGGTGTCCGACAGCCAGCACGTGGCCTGGGCCACCGGCACTTCGTTGACGCGCAACCCGCGCTTCGCGCGTGAAGTGGAAGCCAAGTTCAAGGACAAGAACGCCGTGTTGCTGCTGCTGTGCCGCAGCGGCAAGCGTTCGGCAGCCGCGGCGGAAGTACTGGCCAAGGCCGGCTATACCAATGCGTTCAACGTCCTCGAAGGCTTCGAAGGCGAGATCGACCAGCAACAGCAGCGCGGCAAAGCCGATGGCTGGCGTCATCACGGCCTGCCCTGGATACAGGATTGAGATCGGTCCGACCATAATCTTTTGTCCGATCCCGAGCGTAGGGCTAGTCCGGATTCGAACCCGAAACCGCTTCGGCTATGACGAAATAATATTTTCTTCTTAGCGCATATCCCTCGATACTTTGGCACGGCTCATCTTCCGGGCCGCTCGGAGAAGTACGCCGCATGAAAAATGCCGACACCGCTTCTCCCGCCAAGGCCGGAGCGCCGATTCGCTGGGATCTTGAGAATGTGGTGAAGGGCTTGCGTGAGGTGCGGGCCCATTGGCGCGCCGCGCAGCACCGCAACATCGAGCCCGGTGGCCGTGAGTTTCCCTCGCGCGATGCGCTGATCGACATTTCCAATGCCCTGCGCGGCGCCCTGTTCCCGCTGCGCCTCGGTCCCTCGCACGTGCGGCAGGAAGGCGAGGACCACTACGTCGGCTACACCCTCGACACCACGCTCAATGCCTTGCTCGAGCAGGTGCGCCTGGAGTTGCGCTACACCGCCCGCCATGACGGCCTCACCGCGACCCAGGTGGAGGAACGCGCGGTGCAGATCGTGCGCGACTTCGCCAACGCGCTGCCCGGCCTGCGCGCGCTGCTCGATACCGATGTGGAAGCCGCCTTCCGCGGCGACCCGGCGGCGCGCAGCGTCGACGAGGTCCTGCTGTGCTATCCCGGCATCCTGGCGATGATCAACCATCGCCTCGCACACAAGCTGTATGAGCTGGAACTGCCGCTGCTGGCGCGTATCATCGCCGAGATCGCCCATTCGGAAACCGGCATCGACATCCATCCGGGCGCGCGCATCGGCGCCAGCTTCTTCATCGACCACGGCACTGGCGTGGTGATCGGCGAAACCGCGGTGATCGGCGAGCGCGTACGCCTCTACCAGGCGGTGACGCTCGGCGCCAAGCGCTTCCCCAGCGACGGTAGCGGCGGCCTGCAGAAAGGCTTGCCGCGTCATCCGGTGGTGGAGGACGACGTCGTCATTTATGCCGGCGCCACCATCCTCGGCCGCGTCACCATCGGCCATGGTTCGACCATCGGCGGCAACATCTGGCTGACCCGCAGCGTGCCGCCGGGCAGCAACGTCACCCAGGCCAACTCGCAGCACGAAATCCTCGATCCGCAAGCGGGCGCCTGAAGGCGCCGCTTACAACCCGAACAACCACCCCCGCACACTGTCCGCAACAGGAGCCAAGCAGATGGCCGACAAGGAACAAGCAAAACTGGCGCTGGGCGATGTCGCCGCGCGCCAGCTTGCCAATGCCACCAAGACTGTTCCGCAGCTTTCCACCATCTCGCCGCGCTGGCTGACGCATCTGCTGCAATGGCTGCCGGTCGAAGCCGGCATCTACCGCGTCAACAAGGTCAAGAATCCGGGCGACGTGCTGGTCGCCTGTTCGCGCCAGAACGAGGAGCAGGAGCTGCCGCAGGTCTTCGTCGATTACGAGGAACAGCCGCGCGAGTACTACCTCAACTCGGTGGCGACGGTGCTCGATGTGCACACCCGCATCGCCGACCTCTACAGCAGCCCGCACGACCAGACCCGCGAGCAGTTGCGCCTGACCATCGAGACCATCAAGGAGCGTCAGGAAAGCGAGCTGATCAACAATCCGGAATACGGCTTGCTGGCCAGCGTGCACGACGACCAGCGCATCGCCACGCTGGGCGGCGCGCCGACCCCGGACGATCTCGACGACCTGATCAGCAAGGTGTGGAAGGAGCCGGCATTTTTCCTCACTCACCCCCTGGCCATCGCCGCCTTCGGCCGCGAGTGCACCCGCCGCGGCGTGCCGCCGCCGACGGTGAGCCTGTTCGGCTCGCAGTTCCTGACCTGGCGCGGCCTGCCGCTGATCCCTTCGGACAAGGTACCGGTGACCGACGGCAAGACCAAGATCCTGCTGCTGCGCGTCGGCGAGAAGCGTCAGGGCGTGGTCGGCCTGTTCCAGCCCGGCCTGGCTGGGGAACAGGCGCCGGGCCTGTCGGTGCGCTTCATGGGCATCAACCGCCAGGCGATCGGTTCCTACCTGATTTCGCTGTACTGCTCGCTGGCGGTGCTGACGGACGATGCGCTTGCCGTGCTCGATGAGGTGGAAGTCGGCAAGTACCATGACTACCCCGACACCTACAAGTAGCAGTCCGGTGACGCCGGCACCGGCCTTGCCGGCTGGCCTGCCCGACGAAGCGACCCTGGCGCGGCTGGCGGGCGAGTTCTTCGCCGCGCTGCCCGGTGCCGCCGCGCCCGGCCTTGCCGCCCCGGCTTACGCGCCGCAGGCGGTGCCGCCTTCGGCCGCGCTGAGCGCGCCGTCGCTGGCGCCCGGTGCCGGTGCTCAGCCCTCCGTGCCTTCCGCCTCGGCGGCGCAAAGCCCGCCGCGCGTGCCATGGAGCGAATCGCTGAGCCGGCCGGAGGCCTTCGGCACCGCGATTCCACGCGTCGGTCCGCAGCCGCCCGATGGGCCTGCCTCCCCGATGGCGGAACCCGGCGTACCACCCAGTACACCATACTATCTGGCTCCGGGTTTCAGTTCCGGCCTGGCCTCCGCGCAAACACCGCAAACCACGCCGCCTGCATCGCCGCAGGCCGCCGGCACGCAGTTTCCGGGTGACGGTGCGCAGCCGTCGGTGCCTGCGGCCACCGCGGCGCCGGACGCGCCACGTGTGCCGTTCAGCGGATCGCTGGGTGCGCCGCCGCTGTTCGGCACAGCCATTCCGCAAGTCGGCTCGGCGCGGCCGGAACTGCCGGCGACGCCGGTATCGATCCCCAGTACGCCCTATTACTTCCTCGGCGAGTCGAGCGCCTATCCCTCCACCGCGGCGCAGGCATCGCTGCCCGGCGCGCAGGAAGACCGGGTGATCCCGCGTTCGCACGGCCTGCCGGGTGAAGCGGACTTGCAGCAGTTGCTGCAATCGATCCTGCGCCGGGACACCGCACCCGCCGCGCCTGCCGCTCAAGCAGCAGCGGCGCCAGGCGCTGGTACCAGCCCTTATTACTTCGTCGACCCGGTAACGCCGCAGGCAGGCAACGCACAGGTCCCGGCGGTGCCGGCTTCGGCCCATCCCGCTTTCGACGTGCAGGCCATCCGGCGCGATTTCCCGATTCTCGCCGAGCGCGTCAACGGCCGTCCGCTGATCTGGTTCGACAACGCCGCCACCACCCACAAGCCGCAGGCGGTGATCGACCGGCTGGCGTATTTCTACGCCCACGAGAATTCCAACATCCACCGCGCCGCGCACGAATTGGCGGCGCGCGCGACCGACGCTTACGAGGGCGCGCGCAGCAAGGTGGCGCGCTTCCTCGGCGCCGCTTCGGCGGAGGAGATCGTGTTCGTGCGCGGCGCCACCGAGGCGATCAACCTCGTGGCGAAAAGCTGGGGCGCGCAGAACGTGCGCGCCGGCGACGAGATCATCGTCACCTGGCTGGAGCACCACGCCAACATCGTGCCCTGGCAGCAGCTTGCGGCCGAGACCGGCGCCAAGCTGCGCGTGGTGCCGGTGGACAACGACGGCCAGGTGCTGCTCGACGAATACCAGAAGCTGCTCAGCGACCGCACCAAGCTGGTCGCCTTCACCCAGGTCTCCAACGCCCTGGGCACGGTGACGCCGGTGCGCGAGATGGTGGAGATGGCGCATCGCGCCGGCGCCCTGGCCCTGGTCGACGGCGCGCAGGCGGTATCGCACATGCGCGTCAACGTGCAGGCCCTGGATGCAGATTTCTACGTCTTCTCCGGCCACAAGGTCTTCGCCCCCACCGGCATCGGCGTGGTCTACGGCAAGTCGGCCCTGCTCAACGCCATGCCGCCTTGGCAGGGCGGCGGCAACATGATCGCCGACGTCACCTTCGAGAAATCGACCTTCCAGAAAGCGCCTTCGCGCTTCGAAGCCGGCACCGGCAATATCGCCGACGCGGTCGGCCTCGGCGCCGCCATCGACTACATCGAGCGCGTCGGCATGGAGAACATCGCCCACTACGAGCACGGCCTGCTGGTCTACGCCACCCAGGCCATGTGCACCGTGCCCGGCCTGTGCCTGATCGGCACGGCAAAGGAGAAAGCCAGCGTATTGTCTTTCGTCCTTGAAGGATACCGTCCCGAAGACGTCGGCAGCGCCCTCAACCGCGAAGGCATCGCCGTGCGCTCCGGCCACCATTGCGCCCAGCCCATCCTGCGCCGTTTCGGCCATGAAGCCACGGTGCGTCCCTCGCTGGCCTTCTACAACACCTGCGAGGAAGTGGATGTGATGGTCGCGGCGCTGCACCGCCTGGCGCGGGCCAACCGGAAGTAATCCGCCGGCCCGCCGGCGGCGCTGCATCGACGAACCCCTCTCCCTGCGGTTGCAGTGGGCGAGGGGGCCTTCGAAAAATTCAGGCTTCGATTTCCGCCTGCCGCGCTTCGAGCAAGCCGTCGTCCAGCGCCAGTTGCAGGATCTGCCGCGTTTCCTCGTCCACGCCGACCAGGCGCGTGTCGATGCGCAGCGCCGGCTGTTCCGGCACCTCGTAAGGCGCGTCGATGCCGGGGAGATTGCGCACTTCACCCAGCCGCGCCTGCCGGTACAGCCCTTTCGGATCGCGCCGTTCGCATTCCGCCAGCGGCGTCGCGACATGAATCTCGTAGAAACCGCCGATTTGCCGCACGCGTTTCTGCGCATCCCCGCGCGCACCGCGAAAGGGTGCAATGGCCGCGACGATACAGATGCCGCCGTGGCGCGTCACTTCGCCGGCAACATAGCCGATGCGGCGGATGTTCAGCTCGCGATCGGCACGGGAGAAGGTGAGGCCCGAGGACAGCATCTCGCGCACCACGTCGCCGTCCAGCACCGTCACCGAACGGCCGTATTCGTCCACCAGCAGCTGTTGCAGCCGGTTGGCGATGGTGGTCTTGCCGGCGGCGGCAAGACCGGTGAGAAAAATGGTGAAGCCTCGATGCGGGTGGGTGC
>JAQGNS010000212.1 GCA_028291705.1 Nevskia sp. | reverse complement strand
CCCCCCCGCCGAATACCACCGCGTACTTCTGCGCGTTACGCAGGCCGGGCAGGGTCTTGCGCGTATCGACGATCTTGGCGCCGGTGCCGGCCACCGCATCGACATAGCGGCGCACCGCGCTGGCGGTGCCGGACAGCGTCTGCAGAAAATTGAGCGCGGTCCGTTCGCCGGTAAGGAGGCCACGGGCCGCCCCGTTCAGCGTGCACAGCGGCTGCTCGGCCTCCACATGGGCCCCTTCCTGCACCTCCCAGCGCACCTCGATGGTCCGATCGAGCCGGGCGAATACATCGTCGAACCAGGGTTGGCCGCAGATCACCGCCGCCTCGCGCGCGATCACCCGCGCCGAGGATTTCTGCTCCGCCGGAACCAGCCGCGCGGTGACATCGCCGCTACCCACATCCTCGGCCAGGGCATGCTGCACCGTGGCATGGAGGTCGTCGGGAACAAAGGGGGCGCGTGTTCTCATGGGACGGAAACCTCCGAAGACGTTTGAGTGGAAAAACTCAGGGAACCAGCAGGAACTCCAGCAGCGCCATCTGTGCCCACAGGCGATTCTCCGCCTCGTCGAACACCACGCTCTGCGGCCCGTCGATGACCTCGGCGGTGACTTCCTCTTCGCGGTGCGCGGGCAGGCAGTGCATGAAGATGGCGTCCTTCGCCGCCTTCGCCATCAGCTTGCGGTTGACCTGGAACGGCGCCAGGATCTGCATGCGCTCGGCACGCTCCGCCTCGCGGCCCATGCTGGTCCAGGTATCGGTGACGATCAGGTCGGCGCCGGCCACGGCCTTGGCCGGATCGTCGATCAGCTCCACCGATTTGCCGGCGAACTTCAGCACCTCCGCCGCGGGGCGGTACTGGTGCGGCGTCGCGGCGCGCAGGGTGAAGCCGAACAGCTTCGCCGCCTCGATCCAGGAATTGCACACATTGTTGCCGTCGCCCACCCACACCGCGACCTTGCCCTTGGGATCGCCGCGGTGCTCGAACCAGGTCTGCACATCGGCCAGCAGCTGGCAGGGATGGTGCAGCTCGGACAGGCCGTTGATCACCGGCACGCGCGAATGGTGCGCCAGCTCTTCCTGGTCCGCCTGCGAATCGTTGCGGATCATGATGGCGTCGCACATGCGCGACAGCACCTTGGCCGTGTCCGACAGCGGCTCCTCGCGCCCGAGCTGGGTCTGCGCCGTCGCCAGCATCAGCGCATGGCCGCCGAGCTTGGACATGCCGACTTCGAAGGAAACGCGGGTGCGGGTCGAGCTCTTGGCGAAAATCATCGCCAGCGTGCGGCCGAGCAGGGGACGGTGCTCGGGCAGGGCGGTTTTCAGCTCGATGGCGCGCGCCACGATGCGCCGGGCTTCATCCGCCTGGAGAGCGCTGAATTTGAGGAAATGCCTAACAGCCATGGAGGAAACACCCCTAAAAAACAAAAGGGCCGCCCCATTACGGGGCGGCCCTTGCGAGCTTAACCGAAGTTCAGCCCAGATTCTTCTCGGCGAAAGCCCAGTTCGCCAGGCTCCAGTAATGGTCCAGATAGGTGGCGCGGGCGTTGCGGTAATCGACGTAGTAGGCGTGTTCCCACACGTCGCAGGTGAGCAGCGGCTTGTCGGCCGTGGTCAACGGCGTGGCGGCGTTGGAGGTGCTGACCACCGCCAGGGAGCCGTCCGGCTTCTGCACCAGCCAGGCCCAACCGGAGCCGAAGGTGCCGATCGCGGTCTCGGTGAACAGCTTCTTGAAGTCGTCGATGCCGCCGAACTGCTTGACCAGGGCGTCCGCCAGCTTCTTGCCGGGGGCGGCCTGCTTCGGCGTCAGGCTGTTCCAGAAGAAGGTGTGGTTCCAGATCTGCGCGACGTTGTTGAACAGCTTGCCGGACGACTTCTTCACCGCCTCTTCCAGCGAGGCGTTTTCGAACTCGGTGCCGACGATCAGCTTGTTGGCCGTATCGACATAGGTCTTGTGATGCTTGCCGTAGTGGTATTCGAGCGTCTCACGCGACATGTGCGGCTCAAGTGCTTCGCGTGCATAGGGCAATTCGGGGAGGGTAAAGGCCATGACGTTCCTCTTTTTGAACGTGGAGTTCGATGGGGGTTTCGAAGTTTTGTCCGCCGCACACCTTAGGGCAGGGGCCGTGCAAATTCAATACCGTATACGGTGGACCCGGCCGCGGCGGCCGAAGTTCCAGCATGAAAGGCAAAAAAATCCTCGGCTTATACGCAGGAGTTATTAACCAGGCCATGTGTGACGGTGCCGGTGGTGTTAAAATAAGCACCTGGGTTTCAACGCGAGCGCACGATGGACGTCCTTGAACGGATCAAGCAGCAGGTCACCGACAACCCGATCATCCTCTACATGAAGGGTACTCCGGACTTCCCCCAGTGCGGTTTTTCCGCACGCACCGTGCAGGCGCTCAATGCCTGCGGGGTGGAATACGCCTACGTCAACATCTACGAAGACGAAGAGGTGTACCGCACCCTGCCAAAATTCGCCAACTGGCCCACCTTCCCCCAGCTCTACGTCAAGGGCGAACTGGTCGGCGGCTGCGACATCACGCTGGACCTGTTCCAGGCCGGCGAGCTGAAGAAGATGCTGGAAGAAGCGGTGTCGAAGAAGCAGGCCGCTTAAGCTTCATTTTGCAGTGAAAACGCCCGCCGAAAGCGGGCGTTTTCGTTTGGGCCGGACTTTATGTACTTCATAGCCGACTCAGCGCAGCTACGCTGCCATATGCACCTCAAAGCAGGAGTGCCGCAGCCACCTCCCGGCTTTTCCCCGGCCCCGCCAGCAACTCCACCAGGATCAGGGCGAAGGTCATCGCCGTGCCCGGCCCCTGGCTGGTGACGATGTGCCCGTCCACCACCACCGGCTGGTCGACGTAGCCGGGCAGCTTTGCCTTGAATGCCGGAAAACAGGTTGCCTTGCGCCCGTCGAGCAGGTGGTGTGGCGCCAGGGTCAGGGCCGGCGCGGCGCAGATCGCAGCCAGCCAGTGTTTCAGATCATTCTGCGCCTGCAGCATCTCGATCAGCGGCGCATGCCGGTTCAGCGCCTCCGCGCCTTTTTCGCCGCCGGGCAGAACGATCAGATCATATTGGTGCCCGAGCGCGTCGAGCAGGCGTTTGTCGGCATGCAGGCGCACGCCGCGGGTGCCGGCGACGACGAGTTCGGACTCGATGCTGGCCAGCGTCACCTCCACCCCGGCGCGGCGCAGCACATTGACCAGGGTGACGGTCTCCAGACTCTCCGAGCCGTGGGCCACCGGGATCAGGGCGGTTGGCGATTTCAAGGCGATCCTCCTGCGCATTGTCCGCTGCGATTGACGCCCAGCCTACGCCGTTTGCGCGCGTCGGGCGACGACCCCTCCGATGCTAGAATGTCGTGATCGCGTGACCACAAGACACGGCCAAAGGCGACCGGGGCAGCATCGGCGCAAGGCTGAGGAGAAGGATTCCCCATGAGCACCGCGTACCGCCATATCAAGATCCCCACCACCGGTGAGAAAATCACCGTCCGCGACGGCAAACTGCACGTACCGGAGCAGCCCATCGTCGGCTATGTCGAAGGCGACGGCATCGGCCCCGACATCACCAAGGCCTGCCTGCGCATCTGGGATGCGGCGGTGGCCAAGGCCTACGGCGGCAAGCGCAAGATCCACTGGTGCGAAACCTTCCTCGGCGAGAAGGCCGCCGGCCTCTACGACGGCAACTACTGCCCGGAGGAAACGCTGACGGCGCTGCAGGAACTCGTCGTCTCGATCAAGGGCCCGCTCACCACCCCGGTTGGCGGCGGCTTCCGCAGCCTCAACGTGGCCCTGCGCCAGGACCTGGACCTCTACGCCTGCGTGCGCCCGGTGCGCCACTACGCCGGCGTGCCCAGCCCGCTGAAGCGTCCGGACCTGGTCGATATCGTCCTGTTCCGCGAAAACACCGAAGACGTCTACGCCGGCATCGAATACAAGTCCGGCACGCCGGAGAACGCCAAGGTGGCGGATTTCCTGCGCAAGGAAATGAAGGCCAAGTTCTTCGAAGGCGCCGGCATCGGCATCAAGCCGATCTCCGAATTCGGCAGCAAGCGCCTGGTGCGCAAGGCCATCCAGTACGCCGTCGACAACGGCCGCGAATCGGTCACCCTGGTGCACAAGGGCAACATCCAGAAATTCACCGAAGGCGCCTTCCGCAACTGGGGCTACGCCGTCGCGCGCGAGGAATTCGGCAAGGTCACCATCACCGAAGAGCAGCTCTACGGCGAATTCAAGGGCAAGGTGCCGGAAGGCAAGATCGTCATCAAGGACCGCATCGCCGACATCATGTTCCAGATGATGCTGCTGCGGCCGGACGAGTTCGACGTCATCGCCACCACCAACCTCAACGGCGACTACCTGTCCGACGCCATCGCCGCCGAAGTCGGCGGCATGGGTATCGCCCCCGGCGCCAACATCGCCGACAACGTCGCCGTGTTCGAGGCCACCCACGGCACCGCGCCGAAATACGCCAACCAGAACAAGGTCAACCCCGGCTCGCTGCTGTTCTCCGGCGTGATGATGCTGGAGTACATGGGCTGGAAGGAAGCCGCCGACCTGATCACCCTGGTCTACCCGGAAGTGGTCAGCGACGGCATCGTCACCTACGACTTCGCCCGCCAGATCGACGGCGCCACCGAAGTCGGCACCTCCCAGTTCGCCGACGCCCTGATCGAGCGCATCGAGGGCGGCATCGACCTCGAGGCCAAGCGCAAGGCGCAGCAGGAGCAGTTGGTGAAGGAGCGCAAGCAGCGCGAAATCCGCCGCCTGCTGCAGCCGATGGAGGAGATGCTGGAAACCGGCCGCGTGCCGCATACCGTCGCCGACCTGATGACGCGCTCGCTCATCACCGTCACCGACGACGAGACGGTGGAGCAGGCCATGCACCTGATGACCGACAACAACATCAGCTCCGTCGTGGTCGAGCCCAACCAGGACGGCGTGTGGGGCATCATCACCCGCCGTGACATCGTCGCCAAGATCGTGCGCGGCAAGGGCAGGAATCCGGCGACCACCAAGGTTCGCGATGTCGCCAGCCGTCCCATCGTCTCGGTCCCCGCCGAAACCAGCATCCGCGACGCGGCCAGCAAGATCACCGACAGCAACATCAGCCGCTTCACCGTGGTGCAGGGCAAGGAAGTGATCGGCATCGTCACCGAAACCGACATCTTCAACGCGGTCGAGAAGTACGGCTGGGCGGTGGAGTAGGGCCCCGGCCATGCAGCAACTCGGCCTGCTGGTCATCGGCGACGAACTGCTCTCCGGCAAGCGCTCGGATCGCCACTTGCCCCATGTGATCGGCCTGCTCGCCGCGCGCGGCATCGCCCTGGCCTGGGCCCAGTTCCTGGGCGACGACGAGGCGCAGATCGCCGCCGCCATCGCCCAGGCGCGGGACCGCGGCGATGCGCTCCTGTCCTGCGGCGGCATCGGCGCCACTCCCGACGACTGCACCCGCCAGGCGGCGGCCCACGCCTTCGGCGTGCCGCTGTTGCCGCATGTCGAGGGCATCGCCCTGATCGAGGCGGAGTACGGCGAGCGGGCGCTGCCCAACCGCGTGCTGATGGCGCACTTCCCGCAGGGCGCCGCGCTCATTCCAAATCCCGTCAACCGCGTTGCCGGCTTCTCCATCGGCGACTGTTATTTCGTGCCCGGCTTCCCGGAAATGGCCTGGCCGATGCTGCAATGGGTGCTGGACCAGCCCCTGCGCCGCCTGCACCGCGCCGATCCCCCGGTGGAGTTTTCCCTGCGCGCCTACGGCTCCAACAGCGAGGGCGACCTGCTTGAACTGATGGAAGGCACCCTGCGCGAGTTCCCGGCGGTGAAGCTGTCCAGCCTGCCGTACCGCGGCGACGGCAGCCGTCCCCGGCACATCGAGTTCGGCATCAAGGGCGCCGCGCCCCAGGCCAGCGCGGCCTTCCTCTGGTTCCGCCAGCGCCTGGCGCTGCGGCCGGACATGACCATCGAAGATCTGCGCGTCCCCTGAATCCCGCCCGTCCCGGCGCCATTTCCTGACAGCCGGCCGGGATGACATCGTTGTCCGGGCCGCCGCGGCACTCCCCCGGCATTCTCCCCAGCACTCCCCGAGCAGGCCCCGGGTTTCCGGTCCGACTCTTGCAGCGCTAAACTGCACCCAACGGACGTGGTTGCCAGGGATGGGGAGGGGATGGAGTTGCGCATGCGCTTGCCCAGGTTTGCCTTTACTTGCGCGTTATTCGCCTTGGGCGCGGGCGTGGCTTTGCTGTTCGCCTGGAAATTCGGCTGGTCCTGGCTGATCCAGGTGGTGCCCCACCAGCCGGCCGAAGTACCGCTCACCGGCCTGTGCCTGTGCCTCGCCGCCCTGACCCTGGCAGCCTGCACCGCCAGCGCGGTCAACAAGCGCGCCTTGCCGCTGCGCGGCGGCCAGTTCCTCGCCATGATCCTCGCCGCCGTCGGCATCCTGGTGCTGGCCGAATACATCCTGGGCCTGGAAAGCGGCCTCGGCGACCTGCTCTACGCCCGCCAGATGCATGCAGTCGACATCGATTTCGACGGCCGGCCCTCGCCGCAGACCGCGCTCACCTTCGTCCTCTTCGGCATCGCCGCCTGGCTCTACTTCGGTCGGCGCCGCGACCGCTTCGACCTGGCCGACGTCGCCGCCGCCGCCAGCCTGTTCCTGCCCGCCGCGGCGCTGCTCAGCTACCTGTTCGACATCGACCGCCTGGGCCAGGCCCAGGCGGGCATCCGCTTCGGCATGCCGCCGCTGGCGGCCCTGAGCATGACCCTGCTCGCCGCCGGCCTGCAGAGCCTGCATCCCGGGCGCGGCCTGGCCAGCCTGCTCTCGGCCCAGCCCGACGGCGGCCTCGCCAGCCGGCGCATGCTGCTGGCGGCGGTGCTGGTGCCGGCGTTGTTCGGCTACCTCCAGGTCTGGGCCATCCGCCAGGGCATCATCGACCTGTCGCTGGGTGTGGCCATCACCGTCGCCGCCAGCGTCATGGTGTTCGTGGTGCTGCTGATCTGGAACGCCGAGCTGATCATGCGTCTCTACGTCGAGCAGCGGCAGCAGTTGGCCCTGCGCGAGGAGCAGGCGCGCCGCGAGGCCGCCACCGATGCCCTGACCCTGCTCTACAACCGCCGCGGCTGGGAGCAGTGCCTGCTGATCGAGGAGCAGCGCAGCCAGCGCGAAAACCTCGACGCCGGCATCTTCGTCATCGACCTGGACGGCCTCAAGGCGGTCAACGACCGCGAGGGCCACGCCAGCGGCGACGCCCTCCTGCAACGCGCCGCCCAGGCTCTGCGCGGCTGCGTCCGCCGCCGCGACGTGGTGGCCCGCGTCGGTGGCGACGAATATGCCTTCCTCGCCACCGACATCGTGCCCGACGTGGCGCCGATGGTGGAGGAGCGGCTGCGCCGGGCCCTACAGGCCGTGGGCGTCTCCGCCTCGATCGGCCATGCCCTGCGCAGCGTGCATGGCAGCCTGCCCAGCGCGGCCGAAGTCGCCGATCGCGCCATGTACGAGGACAAGCGCGCGCGCAAGGTCGGGCGGGACGCCACGACCACGCTATTGCCCTTCAGCGGCTCCTGATTTCGTTCCAGTTGAAGGCTCGATCGTTTTAAGCGTGAACCTTTCAAACTCGTCATTCCCGCGCAGGCGAATCCAGTTTTGCTTTTCGTTGTCATCCTGAGCGTAGCGAAGGATCTGGCCTCGCGGCCCTGATCGGCTCTGAAGTTGCATTGCATGTGCTTGCGCGCGTGCCAGCACCCGTAGGGTGGAATAAGCGAAGCGCATTCCACCTTCCGCCGCAGGCGGAACGCGGATTTTCTTCTCGCGCTGAAGCTTTGGTGTACGCGCTCGCGCGCGCAGCATTGCCTGCGCTACCTGAAATCCCGGTTCCGCCTTGAAGGCGGGTCACTTTCTTGTCTCCAGCGACAAGAAAGTAACCAAAGAAGCGCCGCCCCGGAGTCTGCGCCCATCAATCACCTTTGGTGATTGATGGGTCCCCTGCGCTTCTCGCCCGCGGCGGGGTTTTCAGACAGGCCATCCCTGGCCTGTCTGAAAACGCTTCGGCATCCCTGCCTCGCCCCGCGCGAAACACGCGCGGGCCCACGTCGCCGCGGACTGCGATGCTTGGCGCAGACAACGGGGGGAACGTCAAAAGCCAAATCAAAAGCGACGGCAAAAGCGCAAAGCAACGTCAAAAGCCCAAAACAACAGCAAAAGCGGTCTTCGGCGATTTGCTCACGGAGTTTCCGGCCTTTTGGCGGCCCAAAATGCGCGGGTACATCACGCGCTCGCCGCATGCGTGCCAACAAAAAGCCTTGGCACGCATGGCACGCATGACGAAAAAGAGAGGTTTCGGTGAATGTTGCCGGGCCAGATCCTTCGCTGCGCTCAGGATGACAAGGGGTGACGAGGAAGGTTACGGCGTACGCGGATCGGTGACGAAGCCGATGCGGGTCACGCCGTCCTTGCTGGCCTCGCTCATCACCTCGGCCAGGATCTCGTAGCGCGTGGCCTTGTCGGCATGCACATGCAGTTCCGGCGCCGGATTGCGCTGCCCGGCTTCGCGCATGCGCTGGTCGAGCGCGGCCTGTTCCACCGCCTCGCCGTTCCAGTAGATCTGGCCGCCGGCATCGATGGCGAGCTGGATGTTGTCCGGCTTGGTCAGGTTGGGCGCGCTGCTCGCCTGCGGCAGGTCGATCTTGACGGCGTTGGTGAGCAGCGGCGCGGTGATGATGAAGATCACCAGCAGTACCAGCATCACGTCCACCAGCGGAATGATGTTGATCTCGGTCATGGGCGCGCTGGCGCCCGTCGCACGGGGATTGCCGAAGGCCATGGCTCAGCTCGCTGCCTTGAAGTGGGTGACGTTGGACGGCGCCTGCGCCTCGATCTTGACGCCGGTGGCGAGGAAGGCGAACAGGTCATGGGCGAAGGCGTCGAGCCTGGCCAGGGTCATGCGGTTGGAACGTACCAGGAAGTTGTAGCCCAGCACCGCGGGGATGGCCACGGTGAGGCCGATGGCGGTCATGATCAGGGCTTCGCCGACCGGGCCGGCGACCTTGTCCAGGGTGCCGGCGCCGCTCATGCCGATGGCGATGAGTGCGTGGTAGATGCCCCACACCGTGCCGAGCAGGCCGACGAAGGGCGCGGTGGCGCCGACCGAGGCGAGGATGGTGAGGCCGGATTCCATCCGCGCGGTCTCCTCGTCGATGGTCTTGCGCAGGGTGCGCGTGACGAAGTCGCCGGAGCTGCCGGCTTCGTTGAGGCGGTTGATGCCGTGCCGCTCGTGATGATGGCTGGCGGCGATGCCGTGGTAGGCCAGGTGCGAGAACGGCTCGTCCGGGTGGCGCTCTTCCAGGCGCACGGCCACGGCGGTGAGTGAGGGCGCGTTCCAGAAGAAATCGAGGAAGCGGGCGCTGCGCCGCTGCGACAGCAGGTTCGATACGGCCTTGGTCAGGATCAGGTACCAGCTGGCGATGGAGGCCAGCAGCATCAGGATCAGGATGCCCTTGGCCAGGCCGTCGGCATTGGTGAGGAAGTGGCCGAAGCCCATTGCTTGTTCTGCTTGCATGTTCACTGTTCCAGTTGAAAGTTGATCGGGACCAATACCCAGGCGCTGACCGCCTGCTCACCCTGTTTTGCCGGGACGAAGCGCCACTTGCGCACGGCTTCGACGGCGGCCTGGTCGAGCCGGTCGTAGCCGCTGCTCTTGTTCAGGCCGACCTCGGCGCTGCGCCCTTCCGGGCTGACGCGCACGCGCAGCAGCACCGTGCCGCTTTCCTTCATGCGACGCGACAGGCGCGGATACTCCGGCGTCGGGTTGTCCAGGTAGGCGGCGACGAAGTTGGGCGGGGTGATCGGAGCGGCCGGCGCGGGCGCGGGAGGCGCCGGCGGCGTGGGCGGCGTGACGTCCGCCACCGGCTCTTCGTGTACCGGCTGCGGCGGCGTCTGCATCGGCGAGGCGCTGGGCTGCGGTGTCGAGATCAGGCGCGGCTCGTGTTTCGGCTTGACCGGTTCCGGTTCCGGTTCCGGCTTGGGCGGCGGCGCCTTGACCTCGGGCGCGGGCGGCGCGGCAATGAAGCTGACGAACAGCGGCGCGGCTTCCTCGATGGTCTCGCGCACGGCGCCGATCTGCATGGCGGCGTAGAGGCCGAGACCGTGCAAGGCGATGATGGCGGCGATGGCCGGCCAGCGTCCGCCGCGGCGGTGATGGTGCCAGCCGGTGGCGGGGCGGCGCTGGGACAACGGGGCGCTTGCTGGTGATGCACTGGTTTGTGATGACATGGGAAGTCCTCAGACCAGCCGCAGCGCGAGGAGCACGGTCAGCGCCAGGCCGCTCACGCCGATGGCGGCGCCGACCAGGCGCCGGCGATTCAACTGGGTCCACAGCAGCACGCCGCTCAACGACAGCAGGATGATGCTGCCGGCGAGGGTGTCGGCCAGCAGCACCCAGGCCACGCCCATGCCCACGCCCTTGTGCAGATTGGTCAGCACGGCGAAGAAGTTGTTGTCCGAACGCTTCAGCGTGACGAAGCTGTTGCCCACCCACCAGTCGGCCTGCACGTTGACGCGCGGCGTGGTCAGCGACATCTGCCA
>JAQGNS010000208.1 GCA_028291705.1 Nevskia sp. | reverse complement strand
TGTCGCGGTGGCGCGCGCCAAGGGCTTTCGCGAAGGGGCGCGCCTGAGCGGCAGCAGCGCTTCCCGGCTCAGCGAGTCGGTGCGGCGGCTGGAAACCCAGCTCGGGGTGCGGCTGCTCCATCGCACCACGCGCAGTGTGGTGCCGACCGAGGCAGGGCAGCGCCTGCTGGAGCGGCTCGGGCCCGCCTTGAACGAGGTGGAAGCGGCGGTCGATGTGGTCAACGGCTTTCGCGACCGGCCGGCGGGGACCTTGCGGCTGAATGTTCCGATCAGCGCCGCGCGCCTGGCGCTGCCGGCGATCGTTCCCGCCTTCCTCGCCGCTTACCCTGAGATCGTGCTGGAAATAGTCGCCGACGACAGCTTTGTCGATATCGTCGCGTCAGGCTGCGATGCGGGTATCCGCTACGAGGAGCGGCTGGAGCAGGACATGATCGCGATTCCGGTGGGGCCGCGCTGGCAACGCTTCGCGGCGGCTGCTTCGCCGGCTTACCTTGACCGTCACGGCCGGCCGCGGCACCCGCGCGATCTGCTGCGCCATGCCTGCCTGCGCGGCCGGTTCAGCAGCGGGGCGATGACGGAGTGGGAGTTCGAGCGTGACGGCAAGGTGGTGCGGATCGACCCGACTGGCCCCTTGATCGTGCAGGTGGGCGCGGCGACCGATCTGGCGGTGGATGCGGCGATCGCCGGCACCGGCGTGATCAGCCTGTTCGAGGACTGGCTGCGGCCGCACCTGGACAGCGGCGCGCTCGAGCCGATTCTCGAACCCTGGTGGCCGCGCTTCTCGGGGCCTTTTCTTTACTACTCCGGGCGGCGCCTGTTGCCGGCGCCGCTGCGTGCGTTTGTCGATTTCATCAAGGCTACACGCTGAGCGCCGTATCGGCGCCGCCATGCGCCAATTGCTCAAATCTCCGCGGCTGGCCGGGTGAACGGATGTGGATGGCGCCACATGCGATAGATCATGTATGAAGGCCAGAGCAGCCACGGCAGATTGAACAGGAACACCTGCGAGTAGGCGGGCGCGGCATCAGGACCGTAGCGTTCCTCGTAGAGGATGATCAGGACGATGGTGACCAGGCTCGCGCCGTACAGCAGCGCGGGGATGCGGATCCAGTCCCGGCCCCTGATGAAGGCGTAGATCGCAAACAGGTAAAACGGTACGCCGAAGATCATTTCGTGCCAGATGCAGGCCCGCCACCAGGCCGGGCGGGCGATCTGCAAGGGGTCGAACCTGTGGCCGTACCAGTGCACGTGATCCACCAGAAATGCCGGCGGCCAGATTGGGTAGGTGAAATGCGCGGCGTCCGGGATCATCAGTTGCTCGATGTCCATGACCAGGGCGACGTAGAACAGGCTGATGCAGAAGAACAGCAGCAACACCATGTCGCCGGGCCGCCGCGGCAGGGGGATGACCTGCCGCAGCTGCGATGGAGAGTGCGCTTGATCAAGCATCAAGAATTCCGGTTGATCAGCCGGCCCATGATCCCCGGCGCCAGCCGGTTCAGCAGCACGATGGCGCGGTTGTAGCCGGGAAAGACGATGTACTGCGCATTGTTCGCGACGCCGGCGAGGATGGCGCGCGCGGCCTGGTCCGGCGAAATCTTGCGGAACGGCACCCTGTCCATGGCGGCGCTGTAGTCGTGGCCCTTGAGATTGGTGGCGCTGCTGAAGATATTGGTGTCGACCAGCCCGGGCACCACGGCGCTGACACGGATGCCGTGTTTGCGCGCTTCCTCGCGCAGCGAGGTGGAGAGGCCGACCACCGCGTGCTTGGTGGTGGCGTAGGCGGTGGACTTGGCCACCGGCATGACGCCGGCGGTGGAAGCGGTGTTGACGATGTGTCCGCCGCCCTGCTTCAGCATCAGCCGGTAGCCGTGCTGGCTGCCGTGGATGACGCCCCACAGGTTGATGTCGACGATCCTGCGCCAGGCGGCGCCGTCCATGCTTTCGAAGTCGCCGCCGACGACGATGCCGGCGTTGTTGAACAGGTAGTCAAGCCGCCCCTGCTCCTCGACCACGCGCTCGAGCAGCGCCTTGACCGCGGCTTCGTCGGTGACGTCGAGCTTTGCGGTGCGTAGCCGCGCGCTGGCGCATTCCGCTTGCAGCCGCGCCAGGCCGGGTTCACCGAGATCCGCCGCGTATACGGTTGCGCCGCGCCGCTGCAGTTCGCGGCACAGCGCATAGCCGATGCCCGAAGCACCGCCAGTGACGACGGCGGCCTTGCCCTGGTAAGGATTCATGCCTGGCGTCGCCGCCGCGCTGCGTGTGTGGCTTTGCTCACGCGGGTTTACGTCCAGGGGCGAGCAGCGGAAGCTCCTTCCGGGTTCGCGCGGCCGCGGTTCCGGCGCGGCGGCCGAAGAACGTGGCCTCGCCGATGCAGGTGCCGCTGGAATAGCCGCTGCCATCCTGGGCGATGTTGGAAGCGCAGCCCCCGGCGGCGAACAGGCCGGCGACGGCGCGGTCCTGCGCATCGAGCACCTCGCCGTCGATGGAGACGCGCAGTCCACCGAGCGTGAAGCCGACGTAGCCGGCCTTGCCCAGCGAGCATTCGAAGGCGCCGTAGGGCGGCTGGTCCAGTGCTTGCAGCCAGTGCGGATGCTTGTGGAAGGCGGGGTCCGCGCCAGCGGCGGCCTGGGCGTTGTAGTCGCGCAGGGTTTTCTGCAGGGAGCTTTCGGGCAGTTCGAGCGCGCGTTCCATCTCTTCCACTGTTTCCCAGGCGTCGATCAGCTGCTGTCCCATCATCTGCGGCCTGCCGTGGCAGGCGGCGTCGACGATGAGATAGACGCGGCCGTCCGCCTGCTGGAGCATCGAGGCCGTGGTGCGCGCGTGGTAGGAGTCCTCGGCGACGAAGCGCTCGCCGCGGGCGTTCACCAGTATTCCCTTGAGCAGCGATTCGTCGGGATAGATCGGCGAGGTGACCAGGCAGCCCTCCAGATGCAGGGCCTGGCCGCCGGCGGACAGGCCGAGCTGGATGCCGGAGCCGTCGTCATGCGGGTTGCCCAGTTTGTGGATGCGCGGATCGGCCAGGGTGGGGCAATGGGCGCGCAGCATGGCCTCGTTCATGGCGAAGCCCCCGGCGGCCAGGATCACCGCGCGCCGGGCCTTCACGTCGGCGTATTGACCCAGGCGCTTGTAGCGCACTCCGGCGATGCGGCCATCGCCATCGACGATCAGGTTGGTGGCGCCGGCGTCGAACACGACACGCGAGCCCAGAGCTTGCGCGCGTGCGAGCAGCTTCTCCATCAGCAGGGCGCCGCCGGCCTCGCCCTCGCGCGCCACCTTGTGGCCGCGCACCGCGGGCTTGGCCAGCATCCGAAACGGCCAGACTTTTTCGTTGCCCGATTCGATCAGGCATTCGGCGGTGGGCTGGACGACGTGCTTGCCGCGGTAATAGCTGCGCTGAAATGGCACGCCCTGCGCTTCCAGCCACTCGAAGTGGGCGACGCTGTGCTTGCAATAGAGGCGGATCTTGTCCTCGTCCGGCTCGGGTGTGTTCGCGACCAGGTAAGTGAACATCGCGTCGACGCTGTCCTCCACGCCGACCGCCCGCTGCACCGGCGTGCCGCCGCCCAGGTACAGATGCCCGGCGGCGAGGGAGGTGGTGCCGCCGCCGCCGCTGGCGCGCTCGATCACGAAAACGTCGGCGCCGGCTTTGCGCGCCTCGATGGCGGCGCAGGCGCCGGCCGCGCCCAGGCCGACGATGACGACATCGGCTGTGTCGGCCCAATGCTGTACCTCGCTCGCCGCGACCGGCTCGAAGTTCGCGGCGCCCATCAGCGGCGCGCCTGCGCCATCGTGGCGAAATCGATCACCGTGGGCGGGCTGCGCCCGTCCCAGCCGGCCGTCGCGGTGATGCCCTGCTCGAGCATCTGCCGCATCGCCGGCGTGGCCTCAAGCAGTTCGATGAAAGTCTGTTCGCCCGGCACCGGCGACTGGAAGTACACGTAGCGCCCGCCGGTCGGCATGTTGATGTCGCAGACCAGGCTCAGGCCGGCCCGCTGCAACAGCCGCGCATCCTCGTCGATCTGTTCGGAGATGAAGGCGGTGTGGTGCAGACCGTACTGGCCGCGCTCGATGAAGGAGCGATATGGCGAGGGTGCGTCGTTGTTCTGCTTGATCAGTTCGATCTGCATCCCGCCGCGGTATCCCAGCGCGATGTCGATGAGCGGCTGGCTGGGTGCGCCGCGATAACTGCTGTGTAGGGGAATGTTGCGGATGACGGTCCAGGGCCCCACGCCCAGCCCGGCGCTCCAGGCCTCGACCGCGCGATCGAGATTCTCCACCACGTAGCCGAGCTGGCGGATCGTGCCGAGGCGGGTGCTGAGGTCGTGCTCGATGTTCATCGGTCGAAGTTTGTGTAATGCAAATGGTTCATGTACCTTATGGTACATTAATATTCGAAGTCCGCAACGACTGTGAAAGCGGGCGCGTGGTGCACGGCCAGGACGGCATCCGAGCTGCATCGGCGTGGAGGGAGGAGGCGGTGGCGACAGTGTGTGGCGATTCCAGAGCCGGGTGGCTGCCGGTCGGCGCGGTTGCATTGGCGGCGGGCTTGCTGGCGGGCTGCGGCAGCAGTTCCAGCCCATCCAATGCCGCATCGGCGACATCGGGCTGGACCACCTTGGGCTCACCCAATACGCTGAGCGTTGCCGCCGTGCCGATCACCGCCAACAGCAACAGCGTCGGCGGCAGCGCGAATGGCTGGACCGACTACAACCCGCCCGCGCGGTATCCGGGCATGGTCACGCTGGGTCGGCAGTTCATCACCATGGCGGACGGCACCAGGCTTGCCGCCATCGTCAGCCTGCCGGCGGACGCCAACGGCAAAGCCATAGCCGGTTCGTTCCCCGCCATCCTGGTGCAGACGCCGTACAACGCGGCCTTTTCCGGTGCTACCGCCGATCCCGTCAACGGCGCCGCGGTTCCCTATATGGCGCAACACGGCTACGCCCAGGTGATGGTGGACGTGCGCGGCACCGGCGAATCCGGCGGCCAGTTCTCCCTGTTCGGCAGTGCCGAGCAGGGCGACTACAGTCCCACGGTCGACTGGGTTTCCCGGCAGCCCTGGTGCAACGGCCGCGTCGGCCTGTTCGGCGCCTCCTACCTGGGCATCACCGCGCTGCTCACCGCCGCGCAGCAGCATCCGGCGGTGAGGTCGGTGTTCGCGGTGGTGCCGGCCGCCGATCCTTACCGGGACCTGGCCTTCATGGGCGGGGAGCCCAACGACGAATTCGTACCGCTGGTGCTGCTGCTGATCACCGGCTTTGGCCTGATCGACCCGAACATCCTCAACGATCCGGCGCAGGGGGTGCGGACCATACTGCAACACCTCGAGAACGCGATCGCCACGTTCCAGGTGCCGCTGCTGCTCAAGGCGCAGCTCGGCGATCCCGCGGTGGTCTACGACGGCGGCTTCTGGCAGACCCGGGCGCCGCTGGATCATGCCTCGACCATCCGGGTGCCGACCTTCATCGTCGGCGGCCTGCACGACGTGTTCCAGCGCGGCGAGCCGCTGCTCTATGAAGCGATCAAGCACCAGACCACGGCCAAGCTGTTGATTGGCCCCTGGACCCACGCTCAATCCGGTACTGGTGTGGGCTTGCCGATGGATGGCGTGCCGGTGTTCGATCACATCGAGTTGCAGTGGTTCGACCAGTACGTGAAGGGCCTGGATACCGGCGCCGGCCGCCTGCCCAACGTCACCCAGTACGTTTACGGCCATAACCACTACGTCACCGCCAGCGACTGGCCGCATCCCCTGGCCCAGGCGCAGCGCCTGTATCTGCATGGCGACAACAGTTTGTCCGCCACGGATCCGGGGCAGGGTGAGGTTCCGGTCAGCGTGGTGCAGGACCCGCTGCAGGGCGTTTGCGCGCAAAGCACTTCGCAGTGGATCGCCGGCTACCTGGGGCTGCTGCCGCTGCCCTGCTTCAGCTACGACAACGATGCCGAGAGGCTGGAAGCGAAGTACGACACGGCGCCGATGAGCCAGGACTACTACATCAATGGTCCAATCCTGGCGGACTTGTGGATCTCCACTACCGCGCAGGATGCGGACCTGATCGTGCGCGTCGACGACGTCGATCCCGTCGGACGGGCCTTTGCTGTGAGCGCGGGCTTGCAAGGTGCTTCCGCGCGGGCGATCGACAGCACCCGCTCGCGCAGCCTGGACCGGCAGCCGATCCAGCCCTGGCATCCCTACACCCAGGCGGCGATGCAGCCGGTCGGCAGCGGCAAGCTGGTCGAAGTGCAGGTGGAGGTGTTCACCACCAGCGCGCTGATCCAGGCCGGCCACCGTTTGCGCATCGCGGTCGGTGCCAGCTCGGCGCCGCCGAGCATTCCGCCCTTGCCGGACCTGCTGCAAACGCTGATCGGCGTGCTCAGCGTGCATAGCGATGCCGCCCATCCTTCCAGCGCGGTGCTGCCGGTGGTTCCGGCCAGTGCGATCGAGTAATGCCTCAGGGAAGTCCCGCGACGATGCCCTCAACCAGGAAGTGAGCACGGCGCTTCGTCACCGCTGCAATCCGTTGTCCTGCTGTTCATCGATACCATCGGAGGAGTCGAACATGCGTTTTTCTTCAATCAAGGCGATCAGCGGCTTGCTGCTTGCCATTGCCGCGGCGACCGCGGCCCAGCCGGCCCTGGCATCCACACCGCGCATCGGTTTCTGGGCGGGTGAGTCCATCAACGTCTGTCTGGGTTACGACCCGGTGACCTGCCCGCGCAACGTCGCCAATTACACGCCCGCGCTGTGGAACCTGCTCAAGGCGAATAACAGTTTCCTGTACATGGACCTGATCTACGGCTCGGACTTTGGTCCGGCGCTGCCCGGCGCGAACCAGCGCACGGACGGCCTGGCCCTGGTGCAGCAGGCCAATGCCAACGGCGTATCGATCAGCGCCTGGATCACGGTGCCGCTGTCTTACGGCACCTTCGCCAATCAGCAGAACGCCGCCACCATCCAGGCGGCGGTGCAGGCGTTCTACACCTGGAAGAACCAGAACAATCTGCAGATCGACCAGGCCATCCTCGACCTGGAGTTCCCGCTCGGCTACCAGGCGCTGGAGCAGGTTCTCACCGGCAACCTCGCCGCGGCGGAGAGCCTGGCGTCCTCCAACCTCAACCCCGCCGCCCAGTGCACGGCGATGGGCATCTACCGCGACACCATCACCTGGGCGCACCAGCACGGCATGAAGCTGTCGGGCTCGCCGCTGCCGTTCTCCCTCAACGACGTCGCCAACGGCAACATGGCTTCGCAGAACCTGCTCGGCATGGTGAACTATCCGCCGTTCGGCTTCGACCAGCTGTACAACCAGGCCTACCGCGCCGAGGGCGTGGATCTCGGTTCCGGCTACGTCGCCTCGATCTACAAGAAAATGCAGCAGTACTTCGGCGCGGCCGGCCAGGTCACCCTGGGCAGCACCGGCGTACCGGGCTACAGCACGGTGGCTCCGGTGGTGACCGATGTGCAGATGCTGGCGGGCCTCGGCGCCACCACCATCCCGATCTTCGATCTCGACGGCTCGGTCAACACCTACGGCCTCAACGGCATCCAGCAGATCTTCGACGCCGCCCACGCCCCGCTGAGCGGGTCCGCCCTGACGTCGGCGACGCAGCTGTCGTTCCTCGGCAGCCAGGCGCTGGCGGCCTACAACGATCTCCAGGTCTTCGCCGCCGCCGCCACGCCTTGGGTGAACTTCGGCAAGCAGGCCAACGCTTATCCCAACGGTTGCGGCAACATGACGGCGGTGCCGCTGAGCCCTTGAGGTCCATGCCGTAACGCGGTCGCATAACAGGAGCGTTCCGCCATGGATGGCTGAGATCGGCGGTACGGGCGGGTGGGGGGCAATCCCACCCGCCCTTTGCCGGGTGATGCCTTGGTCATGGGTCCGGACGCAGGAGCGCGGCGGGCATGAGGAAGCAGGCTTTCGGGCATGTCATGGTCGCGGCGGCGCTCGTCGCGCTGGCCGCGTGCGGCAACAGCAGCGATGTGAGCAGCGGTGCGGGCAGCGGCGGCTTCGTCACGCAGCCCGTGGCGGCGAGCGGCACGCGGGTCGGGTTCTGGGCGGGTGAGAATTTCGTCGGCGCGCCGCAAGGCACCGATCCAGCCGGCGGCACTTACTGGGCGCCGCGCGATACCAGTCCGTATACAGCGGAGTTGTGGTCCACGCTGGGCAGTCTGCGGGTGCCTGTCTATTTCCAGATGCGCTACAAGCGTGACTTCGGGCCGCTGCCCGCGGAGCAGCCGGTGCGCGACGACACGCTGCCGATTCTGCGCCAGGCACAGCAGGCCGGTGTGCCGCTGTGGGCCTGGCTCATCGTGCCGTACAGCGATGGCTATTTCGCCACCGGCGGCAATGCGCAGGAGCAGTTCGACGCGGTGCGTGAGCTGCAGGCCTGGGCGCAGCGCAACGGCATCCTGTTCCAGGGCGTCGCGCTCGACCTGGAGCCGCCCTATCAAACCTTCGCCAATGCGTCGAGCGCCATCTCGGGCATCAGCGCGATCCTGGCGTCGATGGAGAGGAATCTCGATCCGGCGGCGCAGTGCCAGGCGATGCATACCTATGAGAGCATCGTGGCCTGGGCCAACAGCCGGAACATCAGCATCACCGGCGCGCCGATGCCGTTCAGCGCCGACGATCTGGTCGACGGCCACCTGGCCTTGCAGAATGCCTTCGACTACATCGTGGCGCCGGCCGGTTGGCATGCCCTGTACTTCCAGGCTTACCGCAGCACCATCGGCCAGTTCGTCGGCGGCATCGATCCCGGCAGCGGCATCGTCTCGTCCTACTTCCGCTCGGCGCAGCAATATTTCGGCAAGGCCGGACAGGTGTCGCTGGCTACGCCCGGCGGCGTCGGCTACGCCACGGTGGACGACATGGCGCATGACGTGCGCATGCTGGCCACCTTGGGCGCGGGCGATGTGCCGATCTATTCGCTGGAACTCGCCCTCAAGAGCTACGGGCTCGACGGTGTGCGTCAGCTTGCCGCTGCCGCGCAGCAGCCATTCAGCGGCAGCGAGGCGCGGACCGAGACAGCTCCCACCGCCGAAGCCGAAGCGGTGCGTGTGATCTTCAGCGGGCTGGACCTGACGGCCGTTGTGGCCACACCGCTTGTAACCGGCACGGCCGGCAAGACGCAACTGCCGAATGCGTGGCCGGACGGGTGTCCCTGAACGGCTTGCCTCCCGCCGACGCGGCTCAACGCGCCGCGGCGATCTCCTGCTCGAGGATGCCGCGCAGCAGCTTGTAGGCCCTGGCGACACGGGCATGGTCTTCGGTGGTCAGCAGGTCGATCAGCAAGCCGCGACAGCAGGCATGAACCATCGTCGCCAGCGCCTCGGCCTTGGCCTTGGTCAGGCCTTGCCCGACCAGCGAGGTGATCCACATCGGCAGCCAGGCCTTGATGATGCCGTCGAGGAACTCGGCATGGCGCTCCGGATTCTTCGCGGCGATGGCGTAGATTTCAAAGAAGCCGCGCCAGAACGGCAGCCGCTCGGGGGCGGACTGCTGCGCCCAGGCCTCGTCCAGCATGCTCAAGGCATCCAGCTTCTGTTTTTGCGCCTGTTCCCGCAGATGCTGCAGATGCTTCAAACGCACCTCGGCCAGCACCCGCTCCACCATCTCCTCCTTGCTGCCGAAATGGTGCAGCAAGGTGCGGTGGCTGATGCCCAGCGCTTCCGCCATGGGGCGGATCGACAGGTCCGACAGGCCATGGCTGAGCACGTACTGGACGGCGTCGTCCATCAACTCGCGGCGGCGCCCCTCGTGCCGCGTGTTGCGGCCGTCGGACGACTTGATGTCTTCGGCTGAGGGTGCTGTCAGGTTCATGCACCGCATGGTACATAAATCTGCCGCTGCTTGGAAATTGCCCGGTTTTCAGAAAGCCGGCTCGCGCCAGTGCTGTCTTTTGACATCGACAACCTGGACGTTGTTTGCCCCGGAGATGCCCATGTCCGCCTTGTGGCGGACCCCGACCTGTCGATGCGTCATCGGCCGAAAGCGGACACGGGAAGGGAGGTGGTTTACCGCTTGCCGTACTCGGTAAAGACGTAATCCCTGGTCTTCACGATGGTGTGGCAGGCGAATCCGCACTTGGCGTCGTTTCCCTGCGGCGGCGTGCTGGCCGCGGTGCCCGGCTTGAATGCGCCGGCGGCGACGTCGTAGTCGAACGTGCCATATCCCCAGCCGCCGCTGTCCGCGAAGCGCTTGCTGTCCTTCACCATGAAGTCGACGTCGTGCTGCGTGTCCGGCACGGTCGCGGCGGGGAAGGTCTCCAGCTTTTTCGGGTTCCAGTGGATCTTTGCCATCTTCGCGCCGTCGGGGAAGGGCTTGCCGTTGCCGGGCGCGCCGGCGCGGTAGGCGTCGATCATCGCGGGATTGGCGAGGATTGCGGCAAGTTTTCCGCCGTCCTCGCTGACGGAGACGAGTTGCCAGTTTTCGTAGCCCTTGAACTCGGAGAAGGCGAGACCGTTCGGTACCTTCAGGGTGTATTTGTCGTCGGCGGCGAGGGCCGTCGAGCCCAGTACCATCGCAGCGGTGACGATCGCCAGCATATTGATGCGATTCATGTGTTATCCCCTTGATCGATATTGGACTGTTTCCGCGGGGCGCATGGCCCCTGTTTCCCGCAGCGGCAGCCATCGGATGCTACGCCATCCATTGTGTATTCAATTCGTGCACGAAGATGTGTTTGTTCGGGCCGGCATTGTTGCGCAGGGCTTTGGCCTCTTCGATCAACACTTCTTCGGCGGGGCTTCGGCCAGGCCCCCGCCGGTGATGAAGATGGTATTGCCGGTGAGTTTCATGATGGGTTCTCCTCAATAAAGCCGGATCAGACGGGAAAGCGATCGCCGAACATCGGCAATCCGCTCTTGGAGTCGGTCTTGGTGGCTTCGTCCTGCCACACGTCCCAGTGCTCGGCGAGGCGGCCGCTTTCCACTCTCACGATGTCGACGGTGACCAGTGCATGGGGGGCACCCATACCGGAGAAGCGGCCGTGCAGCATGACGTAGTCGCCTTCGGCCACGATCGGTCCGTGTTCGTATCGCAGTGCCGCGGGGAGGGCGCGGACGAGTTCGAAGAGGCCTCCACGACCGGGAGGAATATGCGCGCTGTGCTGAAGGTAGTCCGGCGACCAGAAATGGCTGGCGGCTTCGTAGTCGCGTTGGTTGAAGAGGGCGTCGAAGGCCTTCAGGACGAGGGCCTTGTTCTGCTCGGGGGTGGTCTTGGTGCTCATGTCGATGTCTCCAGATGACGATGTCGAGTGACATTGTTATCTTCATTTTTATCAATGTCAAGCGACATTGTGTTTTGGAGGGGCCGGCTCTATCCTTGAGGCCAACTCGTCATCGGAGCCCGGCATGGGCATCTCCAAGCAGCAGGCCGCCCACAATCGCGAAGCCATCATCGGCGCCGCCGAAAAGCTGTTCCGCGAAAAAGGCGTGGACGCCGTCGGCCTCAACGATCTGATGGACGCGGCCGGGTTCACCCGCGGCGGCTTCTACAATCATTTCAAGTCCAAGGACGCCCTGGTCGCCGCGGTGATGGACAAGGCGATGCAGGAAGGCGCGGCTGCGCTGGACGCGGCTATCGCCGGTTCGCGCGCCAAGGGGCGCGATCCGCTGGAAGGCCAGATCGAGTGGTATCTGTCGCCCGGGCACCGCGCCGATGTCGAGCACGGTTGCCCGCTATCGGGCTTTGCCGGCGACGTGCGGCGCCTGGACGATGCCGCACGGGAGCGTTACGCGCGCGGACTGGAAACCAATCTGGCGTACTTCACCGACATCGTCGCCAAGCCGGGCGAGTCGCCGGCCGTAGCTCGCGCCCGGGCCGTCGCGGTGTTCAGCGAAATGCTGGGAGCGCTGCTGCTGTCGCGCGCGGTTGCCGTGTCGGCGCCGACGCTGTCGGACGAGATCCTGAAATCCGGGCGGCGGAGTCTTCGGGCTGCGACTGGAGACCGTCGCAAGGGTTCTGTTCAAACCAGTAAGGCGGCGATGCAGAGGTAACGAGTGCTTCCTCGAGCGGATTCCGCGTCTATTGCCGGCACGGTGGCCGGCATGGCCCTCGGATCGAGCGGGTCGAGCGAACAGACAGGGGCGAGGCGTCGCGCTGCGACGCCTCGCCGTCCTTTTCGAGACGCGGAAGGACTGCTTTCCGGCTTGTCAGCCCGTGGCCTTCATTCCGACACCGTCGACAATCGGCGGGAACGGCGTCTGGCCGGCTTCGATCAGCTTCTCGTTCAGCAGATCCTGAAGCTTGGGCCAGAGCCGCTTGACCTCGGCATTGGCCGGCTCGGCATGGGCCAGGAGGTTGTCCATCTGCCAGCCGTGGTCCTTCTCCAGATCGTACATCTCGTACTGGTACTGGCCCGGCAGGTTCGGCGAGAAGTACACGGCATAGGTGTAGTGGAGATGCCGGATCGCGCGGATATGGCTGAGGTACTGCAGGTCGCTGATCATCGCCGACTCGTCGTCGTAGCAGAACAGCACCGTGTCCTGCACTTCCTTGCTTGGGTCGATGATGGCCGGCAGCAGGCTCTTGCCCTTCATCAGCCGGGTGGCGTGGCCGCCCGCGAGATTGAGCAGGGTCGGCAGGAAGTCCACGTGGGCGTACAGCGCCTTGGTGGTCTGCGGCTTGGGGAACAGCTTCGGATTGGAGATGACCAGGGGAATGTGGATGGTCTCCTCGTAGACGTTGTAGACCTTCTCGCGCATGCCGTGGGACAGGCCCATCTCGCCGTGGTCCGCGGTGCGGATGATCAGCGCATGGTCGGTGAAGCCGTATATGTCGAGGTGGTGCAGGAATTCATCGACCCGGTCGTTCGCGTACTTCGTCATGAAGGCATAGAACTTGACGTAGTTATGCGTGGTGTCGGCCGAGTCCGGCTGGACAGCGGGCCAGGTGGTGCCTTCGGCCAGCTTGTCCTGACCGCGGAGCGGCGTCCCCCTGTTCATGATGTTGCGGATATGGGACTGGATGGTGGGCTTGTTCAGCAGGTTGTCATGGGCGTTGGGCGGCAGATCGATATCCTTGAAATCCCGGTGGTTCAGATCCTCCTCGGAATAGCCGAGGCTCTGCCAGCCGTCGGGAAAGAAGTTGATGTCGTGTGGATTCACGAACGACATGAACATCAGGAATGGCTTCCGGGCCGCGACGTCACTCTTCTGACGGCCCTCGGCCCGCGACTTCAGGAAATCAAGGGCGCCCTCGCCGAAGCCGTGGGCGTCCACGCCTTCGCCGTACTTGCGCAGGTAGCGCTTGTCGTTGGCCGGATTGGCGTGGCCCGGCTTGCCGGAGCCGGCGGTGGCCCAGGATTCGTAGGTCGAAAAACCGGTCACCGTGCCGGCATCCGGCGGGTTCCAGTCGGAGAAGCCGTACTGCGTCTGCATGTTGCCGATGTCGTACGGCGACCATTGCATGACGTCGGCCGGCGTCGACAGGTGCCATTTGCCCTTCCAGATCACGTCGTAGCCCTGCTTCTGCATCAGCGCCGCCAGCTGCGGGACGCGCGGATCGGCATAGGACAGCTCGCCCGGCGTCATCGACAATCCGGTGAGGTTGGCGTAATTGCTGGTGATCATCACGCCGCGCGACGGCGTGCACATGCAGGCCGAGGTATAGGCGCGCTCGAAGGTCAGGCCGTGGTCCTTGAGCCGTTTCCAGCTCGAGAGCGAGTTCACAAAATGGGCGGGCCAGTGGGTCGGGTAGCGTTCCTGGTCGGTGAGTATGACGATGATGTCGGGCTTTTCCGGCAAGCCCTTCTGTTGGTACAGCGCCTGCAGTTCGGTCAGTGTATTCATATTCCAATCCTCCATGAGCAGCAACGATGTGTGCGGTGAATCGCCTTACCACGGTAATGCCGCGTCCGAAGGACGCTGCATGAAATCCAGGCGGTGCGGAAAGAAGGGACGGCGGTTGCGGATGCGGGCTGTGCCGGATTCCGGCACAGCGCGGCGGCCTGCGGTGCCTGTGCGGCGGGTTGCTGTGCATGATCCATGCTTCCCCTCCCTAGCCGATGCGATGCATTGCGGTATCGGCGCCATCCCTTGGTACTTGCCATCAGGACCTGTGATCCCGATGAGTACTGCTTTACCTGTGGTCGATACTAGGCCTGTGCGCGGCGCAGAACAGCTGGAAACTAGTACTAGTACCGGCGTACTAGTCCTAACGATGGAGCTTCGAAGAAAGAGCGCATGGGAAGGCTGGGGGAGGGCCGGCGACGCGGCGCCGATCAGTGTCGTGTGAAGCGCCGGTGGTGGAGTGTTCCGGGCGCCTGGCGCGGCCACCTTTTCAATCGATTCATCTTCGGCTTGCGCCCGGCGGCGCACTGCGGGAAGGGCCAGGGTGGAGCCGAAGCAAGACAACTTGCGCGCCTGAGGGCTACATTAGCTGCGGACGCTGAACCCTGGTGCCATCCAGGATGGGTTCCGTGCCGGTCAGCGATGGTCACACGCAGGCAACTTCATAGGCGTAACCTATGAGCGACTCAAGATAAAAATGATTTTCTAAATCCATACGCAGACGTTATGGTTGGTTCACTCATTCGTATCACCTAACAAGCGGAGGAATCATGTCAGCAGAATCCAAGTGCCCGGTTGCGGGCGGTGGTCGCAAACATTCGCTGGCCGGAGCCCAGACCAATCCGGGCTGGTGGCCGAACCAACTCAACCTGAAGGTCCTGCATCAGAATTCCTCCTTGTCCGATCCGATGGACCAGGCGTTCGACTATGCCGAGGAATTCAAGAGCCTCGACCTGGATGCGGTGATCAAGGACCTCCATGTCCTGATGACGGACTCGCAGGACTGGTGGCCGGCGGATTTCGGCCACTATGGGCCGTTCTTCATCCGCATGGCCTGGCACAGTGCCGGCACTTATCGCGTGGGTGACGGGCGCGGTGGCGCGGGCTACGGCACGCAGCGCTTTTCGCCGTTGAACAGCTGGCCGGATAATGTGAGCCTGGACAAGGCGCGCCGTCTGCTGTGGCCGATCAAGCAGAAGTATGGCCGCAAGATTTCCTGGGCCGACCTGATGATCCTCACCGGCAACGTCGCCCTGGAGTCGATGGGCTTCAAGACCTTCGGTTACGCCGGCGGCCGCGAGGACGTGTGGGAGCCGCAGGACGATATCTACTGGGGCCCCGAGGGTAAGTGGTTGGGTGACGAGCGCTATACCGGCGATCGCAGCCTGGAGAATCCACTCGGCGCGGTGCAGATGGGCCTGATCTACGTCAATCCGGAGGGGCCCAACAGCAACCCGGACCCGCTGGCTTCGGCGCGCGACATCCGCGACACCTTCGGCCGCATGGCGATGAACGACGAGGAGACCGTGGCGCTGATTGCCGGCGGCCATACTTTCGGCAAGTGCCATGGCGCGGCGGATCCCGGCAAGTACGTCGGCCCCGAGCCGGAAGGCGCGAATATCGAGGACCAGGGTTTCGGCTGGAAGAACAGCTTCGGCAGCGGCAACGGCGAGCAGACCATCTCCAGCGGCCTGGAAGGCGCCTGGACCACGACGCCGGCGAAGTGGGGCAATGGTTTCTTCGACGCGCTGTTCGGCTACGAGTGGGAGCTGACCAAGAGCCCGGCGGGCGCGCACCAGTGGACCGCGAAGGGCGGCGCCGGGGCCGGCTCGATTCCCGATGCGCACAATCCGTCCAAGCGGCAGGCGCCGTTCATGCTGACCTCGGACCTGGCCTTGCGGTTGGACCCGATCTACGGGCCGATCTCCAAGCGCTTCCATCAGAATCCGCAGGCCCTGGCCGATGCGTTCGCGCGGGCCTGGTACAAGCTCACGCATCGCGACATGGGGCCGGTGGCGCGGTACCTGGGTCCGCTGGTGCCGAAGGAAGAGTTGCTGTGGCAGGACCCTCTGCCGGCGGTGGATCATCCGCTGATCGGCGAGGCGGACATTGCCGCGCTGAAGGCGAAGATCATCGCGTCCGGGCTGACGACTTCCCAGCTGGTCGCCACGGCCTGGGCCGCTGCTTCGTCGTTCCGCGGCTCCGATATGCGTGGCGGCGCCAACGGCGCGCGTATTCGCCTCGCGCCACAGAAGGATTGGGAGGTGAACCAGCCGGCCGAACTGGCGACTGCCTTGCACAAGCTGGAAGCGGTGCAGGCCGCGTTCAACGCCGGTGGCAAGAAAGTCTCGCTCGCCGACGTGATCGTGCTAGGCGGCTGCGCAGCGGTGGAGGAAGCGGCGAAGAAGGCCGGGCATGTGGTGAAGGTGCTGTTCTCGCCGGGGCGCGTGGACGCTACGCAGGCGCAGACGGATGTGGAATCGTTCGCCTTCCTGGAGCCGGTTGCCGATGGATTCCGCAACTACCTGCGTGCGGGGCAGAAGAGCCCGGCGGAGGAGTTGCTGGTGGATCGGGCGCAGCTGCTGACCCTGACGGCGCCGGAGATGACGGTGCTGGTTGGCGGCCTGCGTGCGCTGAACATCAACTTCAAGGGCAGCAAGCTGGGCGTCTTCACGCAACGGCCGGGTGCGCTGACCAATGATTTCTTCGTCAACCTGCTCGACATGAAGACGCAGTGGCAGCCCTCTTCCGTGGAAGGCGAGTACGAGGGACGCGATCGCGCGACGGGCGCGGTAAAGTGGACGGGCTCGCGTGTCGACCTGGTCTTCGGTTCGAACTCGCAGCTTCGCGCCATCGCCGAGGTCTATGCCAGCGATGACGCCAAGGAGACCTTCGTCAAGGACTTCGTGGCGGCCTGGGGCAAGGTGATGAACCTGGATCGGTTTGATCTGGCCTGAGTCGCGGTGAAACTCCCTCGGGGTTGAGGGAGTTGTCTCGCCGGAGATGTTCAAGTCAGCCACCCTTGGCGTGAGAGCGCCAAGGGTGGCTGATGTCGTTTTGTGGTTAGACTAAATAACAGTCGAAACCAGGAAGGAGAACGTCATGGCTGACAAGAACACGGTTGCGCCGGAAGACACGGCGGTACGGGTTGCCTTGTGGCGGGCACTGCATGTGCTGGCCGATGCGCCGCCGCATGTGCTCGAGGACGAAGTCGGTTTGAAGCTGGTGGCGCCGGACGCGGGATGGCGCGAGCGGCCGGACATGGGGCCGTTCACGCAGGCTTTCCGCGCCTCCATCGTGGGCCGTGCGCGCTTCATCGAGGATCTGGTGGTGGAGCAGGCGGGGCGTGGCGTGGGGCAGTACGTCATTCTCGGCGCGGGGCTGGATACCTTCGCGCAGCGGCGGCCGGAGCTTGCCTCGCGTCTGACGGTGTTCGAGATCGACCAGCCTGGCCCGCAGGCGTGGAAGCGGCAGCGGCTGATCGACCTGGGCCTTGGTGTTCCTGCGTACCTGCGGCTGGTGCCGGTGGACTTCGAGGCGGGCGATGCGTGGTGGGAGCGGCTGACGGCGTCGGGCTTCGACTCCAGCAAGTCCGCGGTGGTGGCTTCCACCGGTGTCAGCATGTACCTGACTCTTGAGGCGATCATGGCGACGCTGCGGCAGGTGGCGGCGCTGGCGCCGGGCTCCACGCTGGCCATGTCGTTCCTGCTGCCGGTGGAGATGGCGGACCCGGCAGTGCGGCCCGGAATCGAGCGGGCGATCGCGGGAGCGAAGGCGAACGGTACGCCCTTCCTCAGTTTCTTCAGGCCGGAGGAGATGCTGGCGCTGGCGCGCGAGGCCGGGTTCAAAGAGGTCCGGCATGTATCGACCGCTGTGCTTGCGGAACGCTACTTCTCGGGGAGGACGGATGGATTGCGTCCGCCGAATAATTCGGAAGAGCTGCTGGTGGCGAGTACCTGATATCAGGTGATGTGCGCGCAGTGCTAGCGGCGATCTTTGCGCAGGATCAAGGCGCAGCAGCCTGAGAGGGCGCAGGCCGTGGCGATGCAGATGAGTGCGGCGTGGAAGGCCGACAGGAGTTCAGCGCCTTGCGCGGCGAGTACGCCGGACAGCATGGCGATGGCGAGCAGGCTGCCGGTTCGGGCCACGGCGCTGTTGAGGCCGGAGGCGACTCCGGTGTGCGCCTGGTCGACAGATGAAAGTACCGCTGTGGTGAGCGGCGCTACGGCGCAGGACATGCCGATCGCGATGACGATCAGGCCTGGAGCGACCGTGGTGAGGTAGTCGGGCTGTGGGCCGATGCGGAGCAGCAGCAGCGTTCCCGCCGCCGCCACGAGCGGTCCGGCGATGAGCAGGGGGCGCGCGTCGATTCTCCCGGCAAGGCGGCCGAACGTCGGAGAGGCGATGCCGAGGATGACGGGGAGGGGCAGCAGGGCGGCGCCGGCGGAGGTGGCGTCGTATCCGCCCAGGCCAATGAGGATGAAGGGGATGATCATGAACAGGCCGCCCATCGCCGCGTAGAGCAGGAAGGTGAGCGCGTTCAGTCCGGCGAATTCGTAGGACGAGAACAGGGCGAGCGGCATCATGGCGCGGCTGCCCAGCCGACGCTCCAGCAACAGGAATCCGGCCATGGCTGCCAGGCCGGTGCCGATGGCGATGGTGGAGGTGAGGCCCCGGGTGCCGGGCACGCTGGCGAGGATGATGCCCCAGGTCAGGCAGAACAGGCTGAGGGTGATGATGAGGGCGCCGCCGGCATCCAGCGTCACGGCGCCCTTGTGCCGGCTGGCGGGGACGAAGATCAGGGCGCCGATGATGGCCGCGGCGGCCAGCGGCAGGTTGATGATGAAGATGGAGCGCCAGCCAAAGTGGTCGATGAGGAAGCCGCCGAGCAGGGGGCCGATGGCCGAGGCGCCGGCGCCCGCGGCGGCCCAGAAACCCACGGCTCTTCCGCGCGCTTCGCCCTGGAAAGTATCGCTGAGTACGGCCAGGCTGTTGGGCATCAGGATGGCGGCGCCGAGACCTTGTCCGGCCCTGCCGGCGAGCAGCCATGCCAGGTTCGGCGCCAGGGCGCAGATCAGCGAGGCCACGGCGAAGATCGAGGTGCCGGCGACGAGCATGAAGCGGCGGCCGAGCTGATCACCGAGGGCGCCGCCGGTCAGCAGCAGGGCGCTCAGAGGCAGCAGATAGGCGTTGATGGTCCAGTCCAGGCCGGAGGCGTCGCTATGCAGGCTGTCGCCGATCGCGCGCAGGCCGACGTTGACGACGGAGCTGTCGATGAAGGCGAGGCTCGATGCAAGGACAGTGGTGACCAGCACGCCGGTCGAGTGCTTCGGGAGGTTCAAATTAGTGGTTCGCTCCGAAGATCAAATCCTGTGCCTGGCGGGTGCGTCTTTACCCACTTTAACCAAAATTCGGGTGAGTCTCCTTCGTTTCAGGACCATCCTGTCTACGGGACAAAATCCTATGGATTCATTTCCCCGGATTCCCGGCCGCCGCTGTTATCGTCTGATTCCTGCTGTAGCCATCGGTGAGCGTCTCGAGAAAAGCGACCAGATCCTGGATTTCCTGCTCGTCCAGGGCCGGCGCCTCCCCGCGGCGGCGATTGAATGGCGCATCGCTGCCGTCGATGCCGGCCCGGTGTCCGGGTGGCAGGTCGTCATACATCATCACCGTGCCATCGCCATGGAGTGAATACCACTTTTCCGGCCGCGTCTCGCGCTCCACATAGAAGCGCACCACGTCCTGCAGCGAACGGAATACGCCGTTGTGGAAGAACACCTGCCGCTTTGCCACGTTGCGCAGAGTCGGCGTTTTGAACAAGCCACAATATTCCGGCCGCTCGATCAGGTCCTTGCGTGCCGGGCCGCACAAGCCTTCGTCGAAATAGGCTGGGTCGCCATCAGCGGCCAGCGCCCGGTTGCGCGGCGCAGCCAGGGCTTCGAACTCGTAGTCGGTGAAGACGGGGGCGAGGCGGTTCTTGGTCGGCCGGTCGGGATGGCAGGCTGCGCAGTTACCCTTCTGTGGGTCGTTGAACAGCTTCAGGCCGCGCAGTTCCCGCGCACTGAGCTGCGCGCGGCCGGCAAGATAGTAGTCGAACTTGCTGTCGTAGGTGTGGAAACTGCGGTCCTCGATCTGGAAGCGCGCCAGAGCCTGGTAGACACTGGAAAGGGCGGCTTCCTGTGAATCCAGCGCTCCGGCGCCGAATACCGCGGTGAACTCGTTGGCGTAGGGCGTCGCCTTGAGCCGGGCCAGTACCACCGTGCCGTCCCGGTTGGCCATTTCCCTCGGATCGAACAAGGGGCCGGAGGCCTGATCGGGCAGGCTGGCGGCGCGGCCATCCCAGTCCATGCCCCCTTCGGGGACAGCCGGACGCGCGGCCTTGGGCGTGCCGCCCTCGTCGGGATCGAAGCGCACGGGTGGGCGGATGATGAAGCGCGGCGTGCGTTCCAGGTAGGTGAGCGAGGGCGTGGCACGACTCCCTTGCAGGTTCATGCCGGGACCACCGAATTGCGCCGGCAATGCGTTGCCCGGCGCATAGGCATGATCCGGGTTGTGGCAGAAGGCACAAGCCATCCTGCCGGAGGCTGAGAGGCCGGGATCGAAAAACAGCTTGCGCCCGAGTTGGGCCATCGGGCTCAGAGGCCGCGGCGGCGCATCGAGCCGCGCTGCCGCAGCCTGCACCACGGCGGGGTTGACCATCGGACCCTGCGCCGGGGCGGCGGGCGGTGCACGGTGGCAGGCGCCCGCTATAAGAACTGTACCGATCAACAGCGGGGCTATGAGCCCCAGCCGAGACTTACTGCGTAACAAAGATCAGGCCGTGCGGATTGTTCATGCCGACGTAGATTGGGGTCAGCGCGCCGGTGCTGGTGTCGGCCTGCAGCACCGTACCCTGGCCGGAACTGTAGGCGGTGCTGGCAGGGAAGCCTTTGGCAGCGTTGATGCGGTAGATCAGTTGCGCCGGGGTGTCCGTCACCAGCATGAAGGAGTTGCCGCTGGCCGGCGACCAGCGTGTATCGTCGAGCGGCCAGGGGTTGCCGTAGAGTGTCATCGGCAGCACGCTGACCGACTGCGAAGGCGTGCCGGCGTTCTTGACGAATACCAGCTCGGAATCCTGCTGACTGTCGATCACCAGGTTGCCGGAAGGATCGAGCATCGACGAGTCGGTATCGGTCATGTTGAGGGTCACGGCGCTGCCGTCGGTCAGCAGCGTCGCCGCGGTGCTGGAGCCCAGCGCAACGACGGCGTGGAATGTCTTGCCGTCGTTGTTGAGCGAGATCGCATACAGCGCCGGCCCGGCGTTGACGCCGTACTCGGCTGTGGCGCCGCTGCCATCCGTGGAATACGGCGACTGGTCCGGGCTGGGGCTGGCCGTGGTGGTCGGGTTGGAAGCGCTGGCATAGACGACGTTGTTGATCACCTTCATGTCGTCCAGTCCGCCGCCGTGCGGCAGCTGCGCCGGCGCCTGGTCATAGGTGTAGGACTGCAGCGCGTTGCTACTGATATTGATCACCGTGATGATGGTGTTCGCGTCCTCGTTGCTGCTTACCCACAGCGTGTTGGTGCCGACCAGGGTGATGCCGTCCGGATGCCCCGCCACGTCGAAGGTATGCAGCACGTTGCCGGTGAGGTCGTACTCGATGACCTCGGCCTGCGCCGAGGTGACGCCGGACGGGAGCGTGCCGTCGGGATTGACGTTCGTATCCTGGCATACCACGAACAACGAGTTGCCCACCTGCACCATGTCGTCGGGCTGAAGCGTACCGGGCGCCTTGGCGAATACCGAGATCGAATAGGCGCTGCCTTGTGTGCCCTCTACCGAGGCAGGCACCGCTATGCCGGAAGAGGATGAGTTGCTGCCGTTGTTGTCGTTGCCGCAGGCGGCGAGGAACAGCGCCAGAACCCCGCAACCCACAATATATGCAAACCTCATGATCGTCCCCGTCCGTAGTTTGAACTGCGAACGTACGGTATTGGGCTTATGTGACAGGCTGGTGTTGCCGGAAGCGGCGGCCACCACCGTCTGATCCGGGCTCTCTCTCGCGAACCTGTTTTAATTCAATACGATCCGACCGAGAGAGCGATTCGTCGCCGTGTCTATACGGTATCGTTACCAATGCGTAATGTCATTCCTGATGCCTTGTCTGGATTCACCGGCAAGCTACACGATCAGGTGCGCGCGGCACTTCGAGAAGGCTTGAAGAAGGTGGGCAGCATTCACTGGAACCCGGTCAAGCATGGCTACATTCGTCAGGCCGCAATTCATCGCTACGCCCGCTCCGGCGTTTACGCCGAAGACTGGGGCGGCGTCCCGGATATGACCGGTGACTTCGGAGAGTGACGCGTGCGCGGTGCGCACCCTACGCCTGCTTTAACCAAATTGAACGGGATGGATTTGCGTTGAGTCGGCGTATTGCGCCGAATTGTTTGAGCGTTCATCCGGCGCAATGCGCTTCGCTTATTGCGCCCTACGGGTTTTGAAGTACTTCAGGGCTGTTTGCTGACCGGGCCGAAATCAGGGGGCGGTTTGCGGTGGTGGGTGGCGGCTTCGTAGGCGGAAGCCACTTTGAACAATACCGGTTCGTCGCCGGGGCCGCCCCAGAAGGAGAGGCCTACGGGCATGGGTTCGGCCGTGGTGGAGGGCTGGGTTTCGTTGGCGAGGTCGACGTAGGCGTCCTTGGCCTTGTTGAGGGTGAAACCCGGTTCGTAGATGACGGAGTTGAAGCCGGCGGGGACGGTGAGTTCGGGGATGCCGAGGTCGGCGCTGGTGGGGAAGCGGCCGACCGGGCGGTTGTTGACCACGGGCTGTGCGGCGTGGCCGATCAGGGCGGGCGGGATGGTGGTGGTGGGGTTCACCAGGACGTCGAGATTGTTCTCGCGCATGACCTTGAGGATGACCATGCGCATGGCGTCGCGCATCTTGACGCGCTGGTTGATGCCGGCGGAGGCGAGGTCGGTGCGGTCTTCCCAGTTCTTCATCGCCACGGTGCGCCGCTCGGAGAAGTAGGTAGCGTTGGCGTTGAGGCTGGCCCAGTCGTTCACTCGCGCGTCGCCGCGGCGGACGAGGTAGTCGGCGAAGTCGAAGGCGAAGCTGAAGGTGGGCGGTGAGTTGGTGATGGTGCGCAGGTTGAGTTTGTCGGACAGCGGGGCTTGGCCTTCGGCGACTTTCACCGCGTAGTCGCGGTTGCTCACGTCGTAGCCCTGCACGGCGAAGCTGAGGGCGCCGTCCGAGTTCTTCTTCTGTACGTACTCGGGCATATGCAGGGGCAGGATCTCGGCCATGGCCTGCTGGAAGGTGTAGTGCATGTTGGGGACGGTGGGATCGTCCGGGTACAGGGGGTCGTGGGACTCGACCAGTTCGGCGCCGAGCTGGTCGCGCAGCACTTTCTTGATCTCGGCGTCGATCTGGTCGCTGATCGCCGCGTCGTTGGCGCTGTGCTTGACCATGTATTCGCGCACGATGCCGATGCGCATGCCGGCCAGCGGCTTCCTGCCGGCCTTGAGGTTGGCTTCGGTGAACTTGGCGTAGGGCTCTTTCGAGATCAGGCCGTTGGGCAGGGCACTGTAGATGTCGCGCGGATCGAAGTAGCCGCGCTGCGGATCGCGCACGGCGTCGAGCACGATGGCCGTGTCGCGCACAGTGCGGCACTGGATGCCGGCGCGGTCGAGGTAGGGATCGGCGCCGATGGCGCCGCCGTAGGGCAGCAGGCCCTTGGTGGTGACGAGGCCGACGACGCCGTTGCGCCAGGCGGGCTGGCGACAGGAGCCGCCGGTCTCTTCGCAGATGGAGCACTCGGCGAGGTTGGCGCCGACGCCGGCGGCGGAGCCGGCACTGGAGCCGCCGGTTTCACGCGCGGTGTCGTAGGGATTGCAGACCATGCCGCCCCAGGTGCTGCGCGCGCCGGCGCCGTAGGCGTGCAGCGAGATCTTGGCGGCGCCGCCTGGATCGCCGCTGCCGGCGTTGTATTCGTCGAGGTTGGCCTTGGCGTAGATGATGGCGCCCTTGGCGCGCAGCTCGGCGACGATGGTGGAGTCTTCTTTCGGTACGTCCATGGCGTATTTGACGTCGCCGCCGCCGGTGGAGCGCATGTCCCTGGTGTCGTAGACGTCCTTGAAGGACATGGCGGCGCAGTACATCGGCAGCTTCTTCAGGTCCGGATGGCGGCCGTATTTCTTGTCCATCGCCGCCGCGGTTTCCAGGGCGTCGGGCTGCTGGCGCAGGGCCTCGCACTCAGCCGGGCAGTGGGCGGGCAGGGCACCGGTGCCCGGTGCGGCATCGCAATCCATCGGACAGGATTCGGAGCGCTCGCCGCGGATGTTGAGGGTGCTGAGGGCGTTGACCTGCCCGGCGTGGGGGTGGCCGACGAGCATGCCGTATTGCAACTGCACGGCGGGATCGGACTGGCTGTTGCCCATGTGGCCGTACTCCAGCGGCAGGCCTTTGTACTGGTCGAGGTCCGGCAGCAGGGTGGAGGCGGCGACGGTGTTCGTGGGGAATTTCAGCGGGGCGCCCGCGCGCACCATGCCCGGGCCGGGCGAGACGGGCGCACCGTCCTGCGTCACCAGGCTGGTGCACATGCCGTCGTAGGCCTTGGCGCGGTCGATGTAGGCCTGCACCACGCCTGCGCAGGTGGTCTCGCCGGACTGGATGGCGTGCTGCACGTCCTCGATGCCGGCTTCCTCGACGTGGAAGCGGTGTGCCTTGCCGGCGGCGGTGGCCGGCGCGGAGGCGGCGAGGCCCAGCAGCAGCGCGGCGGTGATGCCGGCCGTGAGCCGCGTATAGGCCGTAGCCATCCTGTCCCTGGGGTATGCGTTCACCGTCTCTCGCTTTGCCGTCGGCGCGGCTGTTCGATGGGAGGGTCGACGGGCTGGCGCCCGCGATCACCTGCGTCTCCCTTTCAAGACGCGCGAGGGCGCCGCCACCCTACGTGGGCGGTTGGCGCATGCGGATGGCGGAATTCCGGAACGCGTGGAGCTCGGCCGGCTTCAGAAGTCGAGCTTGGCGGTGAACTGGTAGGTCTGGCCCGGCATGACGGTGGCGGTGTTGTCGGTGGAGTCGTTGTTGCGGGCGCGGAAGTACAGCTTGTTGTTGATGTTGTAGCCGTTGAGCCGGAGGTGCC
>JAQGNS010000165.1 GCA_028291705.1 Nevskia sp. | reverse complement strand
GCAGGCCGTGCTCCTCGATGCGCAGGCCATGCTCCGGGTTGCGGCTGCTGGCGCACTTGCCGCCCAGCCGCCAGCCCAGTTGGTACACCGTGATGTCGTAACGCTCGCGCCAGTCGGGGGCGCTGGTGAGGTGATAGGCAGTGGTGAGCGCGCCGATACCGCCGCCCAGAATCACGATCCGCTTGCGTCGCGTCACTTTGTCCCCTTGCCCGTTGTACGGGTACGGAGCCAATCCCTGGCAGTTTGTTGTTCTGGTTGACCAGGACCGGATGTTACCGGCTGCGGCGCCAACGATGGAGGCGCCGGACCGCAACGGGACGGCGCCCCGTAGACCTTACCCTGAACACGGACCAGGGAAAGTGACCCCGGTCACAAGCCGGCCACGGTATGCGGGGAGCGCCGACGGGACGGAAGCTCGGCACCCCTGTCCACCCGGGGCACCCAGGTGGCTCGCTGGGGGGACCGGCCCGGCTATGCGGCCAAGCCCCGCGCCGGGCATACTTCTGGCATCAAGCAGGCCTCGCACCTGCAATAACCACAGAATTCCGAGGGAGAACGCATGAGTCTGTTCCGCACCAAACCGATCGATGTCAATGCCGATACGGGCCTGAAACGTGCCTTGGGCGCCTTTGACCTGACCATGCTGGGTATCGGCTGCATCATCGGCACGGGCATTTTCGTCCTGACCGGCGTGGTCGCGGCGCAGCATTCCGGCCCGGCGATCGTGCTGTCCTTCATCCTCTCCGGCACCGCCTGCGCCTTCGCCGCCCTGTCCTATGCCGAACTGGCGGGCGCCATCGGCGGCGCCGGCAGCGCTTACGGCTATGCCTATTCCGGCATCGGCGAGCTGATCGCCTGGATCATCGGCTGGGACCTGATCCTGGAATACGCCATCGCCACCTCCACCGTGGCCATCGGCTGGTCCGGCTATTTCGGCAAGATCCTGGAACTGCTCGGCCTGCACCTGCCGCATGCCCTGACCAATGCCCCGCTCGACGGCGGCATCGCCAACGTACCGGCGATGGTCATCGTGTTGCTGTTGTCGGTGCTGCTGTCGATCGGTGTCAGTGAATCGGCCCGCTTCAACACCGTCATGGTGTTCATCAAGCTTGCCGCCGTCGCCATCTTCATTATCGTCGCAGGACCCCACGTCAACCCGGCCAACTGGCACCCCTTCATTCCGCCGGCAACCACCGATGCCAGCGGCCAGTCGCACTTCGGCTACGGCGGCGTGCTTACCGGCGCCTCACTGATCTTCTTCGCCTACATCGGCTTCGACGCCGTATCCACGGCGGCGGAGGAAACCATCAACCCGCAGCGCAATCTGCCGATCGGCATCATCGCCTCGCTGGTGATCTGCACCATCCTCTACATCATCGTCTCCGGCATCCTCACCGGCGTGGTGCACTACGACCAGATCGACATCAAGGCACCGATCGCCGACGCACTGAAGCAGCTCGGCATCGGCTGGGCCGAGGCCCTGATCTCGATCGGCGCCCTCGCCGGCATCACCACCGTCATGCTGGTGCTGTACTTCGGCCTGACCCGGGTGATCCTGGCCATGTCGCGCGATGGCCTGCTGCCCACCCTCATGGCCAGGATCAATCCGAAAACGCAGACGCCGGTGCGCCTGATTCTCGGCTCCGGCGTGGTCATCGCCCTGATCGCCGGCCTGTCGCCCATCGGCAAGGTGGCGGAGCTGGTCAACCTGGGCACGCTGGCCGCCTTCTTCCTGGTCTGCGCCAGCGTCATCGTGCTGCGCAAGACCCGTCCCGAACTGAAGCGCCCCTTCCGCACGCCGTGGGTGCCGCTGATACCGCTGCTGGGCATGGGCTTCTGCGCCTTCCTCATGGCGGGGCTGCCCACCATCACCTGGATCGGCTTCGCCATCTGGTCGGCGTTCGGACTGGCAATCTTCTTCCTCTACTCACGCAGTCATAGCCAACTAGCAGAATGACGTCCTGTCCAAGACGTGGCCATCCATGGCCACGACTATTCAAATAAGCAAACTCCAATTCGGACACGTCCGCCATGAACGGCTTCTGGACCGCGGTTGACGCGATCAACAACACCCTGCTGTCGGTGCCGATGCTGCTGGCCTTGCTGGCCATCGGCCTGCTGTTCACCCTGTGGAGCGGCTTCTGCCAGTACCGCTCGCTGACCCACGGCATCGCCCTGGTGGCCGGCAAGGGCATCGACACCGGCCACGGCAGCGGCGCCCTGACCCACTTCCAGGCGCTGACCGCCGCCATGTCCGGCACAGTCGGCCTGGGCGCCATCGCCGGCATGGCCATCGCGGTGGATTTCGGCGGCCCCGGTGCGATGTTCTGGATGTGGCTGGTGGGCCTGCTCGGCATGGCGTTGAAGACCACCGAGGTGACGCTGTCGCTGCTCTACCGCGACACCTCGGAACCGGGCAACCCGCACGGCGGCGCCATGTACGTGGCGCGCGATGCACTCGGCAAGATGCTTCCCGGCATGCAGGGCTTCGGCAAATTCGTCGGCGGCTTCTTCTGCGTGGCACTGCTGCTGTTCGCGGTCACCGGCGGCAACATGTTCCAGACCTGGAGCGCTGCCGACGTCACCCGCGAATACTTCGGCGTGCCGACCTGGATCACCGGCGTGATCCTCGCCACGCTGGCGGGCGTGGTCATCCTCGGCGGCATCAAACGCATCGGCAACGTCACCGGCGTGCTGGTGCCGCTGAAGTGCGGCATCTATGTGCTGTGCGGGCTCTACGTGATCCTGCTGCACGCGCAGGAACTGCCGGACCTGGTCCGGCTGATCTTCGTCTCGGCCTTCTCCAAGTCGCAGGCGGTGGGCGCCTTCACCGGCGGCGTCATGGGCAATGCCTTCCTGTGGGGCATGAAGCGCGCGTTGTTTTCCAGCGAAGCGGGCCTCGGCACCGCGCCGATCGCCCATGCCGCGGTGAAGACGCCGGAGCCGGTGACCGAAGGCGTGGTGGCCGGGCTCGAGCCCTTCATCGATACCATGTTCGTCTGCACCGTCACCGGCCTGGTGATCCTGTGCAGCGGCATCTGGAACCGCGCGCCGGCGGCGCGTTGGGACACGCCGCCGGCTTTCGTCGAAGTGATGCCCGGCCAATGGCAGCCGCAACTGGCGAACCCGCCCAGCGAAAACGGCAAGGTCGAATGGAAGGAGAACGCGCCGGTCTTCGTCATCGCCGACAACGGCGACCATCGCGTCCGCGTCTACGGCGCCGTGCACCTGGAGCAGGGCGTCCCCGCCATCATCTGGCAAAGCATCTCCGCCGCCGCGGCGCCGCACGTTGCCGAACCGGGACTGTTCGCCGACTACCGCGGTGCCACCCTGGTGGCCAAGTCCTTCGACACGGTGCACGACGGCTTCGGCCGCTGGCTGATCACCATCGTGGTCTGGGTCTTCGCCCTCTCCACCGTGATCAGCTACGGCTACTACGGCGAACAGGGCGTGATCTACCTGTTCGGTGCCGGCGCGGTCACCATCTACCGCTGGCTATGGTGCTTCGCCGCCGCGGCCGCCTGCTTCGGTTTCATCCGCACCTCGGTGGAACTGGATGCGATCAGCACCGTCGGCATGGGCTTCATGTACCTGGTGAACCTGCCGCTGATGCTGGTGCTGGGTTCGCGGGCGATGAGCGCTTACAAGGACTACTTCCGGCGCCTGCACGCCGGAAAAATCCGGCGTGCAGGCGCGATATGACATCCTGTCAAGAACGTGGCCATCCATGGCCACGACTGTTCAAATAAGCACATGAGCGTCGAAGTTCTGGAACATCGGGCTGACCCCGCCACCGGCGTGCTGCTGATCAACCTCGGCACGCCGGATGCACCGACGCCCGCCGCGATCCGCCGCTACCTGGCGCAGTTCCTGTCGGACCGCCGGGTGGTGGAGCTGACGCCGCTGCTGTGGCTGCCGCTGCTCTACGGCTTCATCCTGCCGTTCCGGCCCGGCCGCCTGGTGCATGCCTACGCGAAGATCTGGACCGGGGAAGGCTCGCCCTTGCTGGCGATCTCGAAGCGGCTGGCAAGCGGGCTGGAGCGTCATCTGGGCGAAAAGTTGGGACAGGAGGTGCCGGTGGCTTTGGGCATGACCTACGGCACGCCGTCGATCGCCACTGCCCTGGCGGAGCTGGAGGCGCGGCGGGTGCGGCGCATCGCCGTGCTGCCGCTGTATCCACAATATTCCTGCTCCACCAACGCGGCCGCGCTCGATGCGCTGTTCGCCGAACTGAACACGCGCCGCTGGGTGCCGGAGCTGCGCACCGTCAACAGCTACCACGACGAGCCGGCGTATATCACCGCCCTGGCGCAAAGCGTCCGCGCCCATTGGCAAGCGCAGGGTCGCGGCGACTACCTGCTGCTGTCCTTCCATGGCCTGCCGCAGCGCACGGTGCTGGCCGGCGATCCTTACTACTGCCAGTGCCAGAAGACCGGCCGCCTGCTGGCCGAGGCCCTGGAACTGCGCGAAGGCGAATTCAGCGTGGCCTTCCAGAGCCGCTTCGGCAAGCTGCCCTGGGTGCAGCCCTACGCCGAACCGACCATCGCCGCGCTGCCGGCCCGCGGGGTGCGCCAGCTCGACGTAATCTGCCCCGGCTTCGCCGCCGACTGCCTGGAGACGCTGGAGGAAATCCAGCTGCGCTATGCCGAGACCTTCACCGCCGCCGGCGGGACGGCCCTGCGCTACATCCCGGCCTTGAACGATAGCGCCGCGCACCTCGACGTCCTGGGCGGCATCGTCCTGCGGCAACTGCAGGGCTGGCTTCCCACTGCCGTCAGTACGGCGGACCTCGCAGCGCGCCAGCAGCGCGCCGCCGCACTGCGACCGGGCTTTTCCGGAAACACCCCTACCGCCTGATCATTCGCGGAAGGCGCCGGCTTCCCGCCTCCGCTTTCCGCCCGCCCAATAAGAAACCCCCGTCGCATCGCGACGGGGGTCGGGTCCTGCAAACCTCTTGAGCCTTACTCGCCCTTGGTGCTGATCTCGGCGCGGCGGTTCAGAGCACGGCCTTCGGCGGTCGTGTTCGGGGCCACCGGCTGGCTTTCGCCGTAGGCGTAGGTGCGGATGCGGCCCGCGTCGACACCCTTGCGTACCAGGTAGTCCTTGACCGCGGTGGCGCGGCGCTCGGACAGAGCCTGGTTGTAAGCGTCGGTGCCGATCCAGTCGGTGTGGCCGGACACGTCCACCTTCAGGCTCGGGTAGGTGCCACTGAGCTTGTTGATGGTGGTGACGTCGCTGTCCAGGCTGGCCTGCGCGTACTCGGTCAGGTTGTACTTGTCGAAGGCGAAATGCACGTCCTCGAAGCGATGGTTCGCGGCCAGCGTGTCGGTCGGGGTCGACACGACTGCGGGCGGCGGCGGCAGGGTCTCGGGGGCAACCGCAGTGGTGCCGCCGAAGGACAGCGGAATCAGCAGACCGAGGCTGACCACCGGCTCGCCGAAGCGATTGACGTTCTTGCCGGGGAACTTGGAGCTGTCGGTATCGACCCAGCGGTAGCGGACGTCGCCGCGCACGCCGAAGTCGGTGTTGAAGACCTTGAAGTAGTGGATGGCGCCGACGCCGGCGTCGGCCATGAAGGCGCCGTCACTGCCGGAGTTGTCCAGCTTTTCCCTGGAATAGCCGAGGCCCAGGCCGAAGTACGGGGAAAAGGCCGCGCTGCGCGAAAAATAGAACTGGTTGTCGATCTTGGCCAGGTACTGCTTCCACGGGTTGCTGCCGGTATCGTCATTCGCATTGAAATGCGAATACGCGCCATCCAGTTCCACGGTGTAGAAGCGGTTGATCGGAATACCGCCGCCGAGCATGCCGCCGATGCCCCCATCGGAGTGCCGGCTGTCGTCGGCAAAGGTGTACATCAAGCTTTCGCTGATGAATGGACGCATCGTCACGTCGTCGGCATGAGCCGGCAGGACGCTCGCCAAGGCCAACCCGGTGCCGACAATCCCCGAACGCATGAGCTTGTTCATTGTGCTTATCCCTATCCTGTGGAATCCCCGAGCAGCCACGCCCGTGCCATCTTAGTATACGCAAGGATCATGACATTTTCGAACTGCGCCGGCCCGCTGCCGCCGCCTGCAACCCCCTCATGGTAGTGCCCCCGGAGCCCCTGTGCATCAATTTTTGCTGGAATACGGCCTGTTTCTTGCCAAGACTGTGACCTGGGTCGCAGCTTTCATCGTTATCGGCATCGCCCTGGCGGGTCTGATCCGTGCCGCCCGCCAGGAAAGCAGCGAACGGCTGGAGGTCAAAAACCTGAACCAGCGCCTGCGGCGCCTGGCCGACATCCTCAACCATGAACTCCTCGGCGCCGACCAATTGAAGCGGGAGCACAAGCGGCTCAAACGCGAGGACAAGGCCCGCGAGCAGGCGCTCAAGAAAGGCGCCCCAACCCGGCCACGCCTGTTCGTGCTGGACTTCCACGGCGACCTGGAAGCCAGCCGGGTCAGCGCCTTGCGCGAGGAGATCAGCGCCCTGTTGCAAGTGGCGCAGCCGCAGGACGAGGTGCTGGTGCGGCTGGAAAGCGCCGGTGGCGTGGTACACGGCTATGGTCTTGCCGCCTCGCAACTGCGGCGCATCCGCGACCACGGCCTGCGCCTGGTGGTGGCCATCGACAAGGTCGCGGCCAGCGGCGGCTACCTGATGGCCTGCGTCGCCCACCACGTCACCGCGGCCCCGTTCGCCATCGTCGGCTCGATCGGCGTGGTCGGCCAGATGCCCAACTTCAACCGCCTGCTGCGTGAAAAGCACATCGACTACGAGCTGCACACCGCCGGCGAATTCAAGCGCACCCTGACCATGTTCGGCGAAAACAGCGACGCGGCCCGCGCCAAGTTCCGTGAGGAACTGGACGAGACGCATGCCCTGTTCAAATCCTTCGTCGCCGCCAACCGCCCGCAGCTGTCGCTGCCCCAGGTCGCCACCGGCGAACACTGGTACGGCACCCAGGCGCTGGAGCTGAAGCTGATCGACGAAGTGCGCACCAGCGACGACTGGCTGCTGCAGCGGGCCAAGGATACCGACGTCTACGAACTGCACTACCGCGTGCGCCGCAGCCTGCGCGACCAACTCTTCGGCGGCCTCGCCCGCCTTTCGGCACGCACCACCCTGCCATGGCAACGGCCCGCCGGAATGCTGTAACCCGTTTAGAATTCCCGACCATCAAATCCAAAGTACCCGGCTGCGCAGCAGCCGGGTTTAACAGTCCGGGCCATGGATGGCCCGGAACCCGACAGGACGTCACACGGAGATATAAATGAAACTTGCCAGCCGCAGCTTCGCCGATGGTGGCGTCATCCCCGGCCGCTGCGCCTTCGCCGCGAAGGCGCCGGTCGGTCACGCGCGCCTGTCGCAGAACCTCAACCCGGAACTGCACTGGAGCGACGTGCCGGCCGGCACGCGCAGCCTGGTGCTGCTGTGCACTGACTCAGATGCACCCTCGCCCAAGCCGGCGGACGTCAATACCGAAGGCGCCATCCTCAGCCCGACGTTGCCGCGCGGCGAGTTCGTGCACTGGGTCATGGTCGACATGCCGCCCACTACCACCGGCATCGCCGAAGGCGCCTGCGGCTCCGGCATCACGCCGCGCGGCAAGCGCCAGCCGGACGGCCCGGAAGGCAGCCGCCAGGGCATCAACGACTACACCGCCTGGTTCGCCGGCGACAAGGACATGGAAGGGCCGTATTTCGGCTACGACGGCCCCTGCCCACCCTGGAACGACAGCATCCCCCATCACTACCGCTTCGAGCTGCTGGCGGTGGACCTGGAACGCTGCCCGGTGGACGGCGAGTTCACCGCCGCCCAGGTGCGCAAGGCATTGGCCGGCCATATCCTGGCCAGTGCCGCCATCGGCGGCCGCTATGCCCTCAACCCCTTGATTCGGCTGCGCTGACCCCCAAACAGCCTGAACAAACAGCTTAAAGTAAGAAAAAACCATGTCGGCGGCGGGAAACTTGCCGTCCGGCGCACGGTCTGAAAGCGCACGCCGCTACCGCGCGGTCGTTTATCCATAAGGATTATTCACAATATGGCCCGTATGTCGTTTCTGAAAACCACCATAGTTGCCGGCGGTGCCGCCCTCATGGCTACCGTCGCGACCCTCGCGCTGACCACCACCTCCCCCGCCCCGGTGCACGCGGACATCCCGCCGGCCCTGCTGGCGCCGAGCGCCCCCGGCCAGGTGCCGTCGCTGGCGCCGATGCTCAAGACCGTGCTGCCGACCGTGGTCAACATCGCCGTCAGCAGCAAGGTGCAGATCCAGAACCCGCTGCTCAACGACCCGTTCTTCCGCCGCTTCTTCAACGTCCCGCCCGGCCAGCAGCAGCCGCAGGAACGTGAGGAGCAGGCCATCGGCTCCGGCGTCATCGTCGATGCCGCCAAGGGCTATGTGCTGACCAACAACCATGTGGTCGAGCACGCCGACAAGATCAAGGTGCGCCTCAACGACGATCGCCAGTTCGACGCCAAGCTGATCGGCACCGATCCGCAGACCGACCTGGCCGTGCTGCAGATCAAGGCCGACGGCCTCAACGCGCTGCCGCTGGGAGACTCGGCGCAGCTGCAGGTGGGCGACTTCGTGGTCGCCATCGGCAGCCCCTTCAACCTGCGCCAGACCGTCACCTCCGGCATCGTCAGCGGCCTCGGCCGCAACACCGGCGCCGACGACGGCAGCTACCAGGACTTCATCCAGACCGACGCCTCGATCAACCCCGGCAACTCCGGCGGCGCCCTGATCAACCTGCGCGGCGAACTGGTCGGCATCAACTCGCAGATCTACAGCCAGAGCGGCGGCAGCATCGGCATCGGCTTCTCCATTCCGGTGAACCTGGCCAAGTCGGTGATGAGCCAGCTCATCGCCACCGGCAAGTTCGAGCGCGGCCGCATCGGCATCGTCGGTCAGAACCTGACCCCGGAACTGGTCAAGGCCCTGGGCCTGAAGGAAAACACCCACGGCGCGCTGGTGGCGAAGGTCGCCCCGGGCACCCCAGCCGACAAGGCAGGGCTGAAGGACGGCGACGTGGTGATCCAGGCCAACGGCAGGACCATCAAGGACATGCCCGAGCTGCGCAACCTGATCGGCCTGCTCAAGATCGGCGAGAAGGTCGATCTCACCGTGCTGCGCGACGGCGCCACCAAGCAGGTCACCGTGGTGGTCGGCAAGAGCCCGGACGAAAAAGTCAGCGCCGGCGGCAACGATAACGGCAAGGACAGTGGCACCGCCCCGGGCAAGGGCCTCAATCCCAAGCTCAAAGGCGCCACCTTCGGGCCGGTGCAGGACAGCGACAGCAAGGGCGTGCAGGTGATCGACCTCGACCGCGACTCGCCGGCGGCGGAAGCCGGCCTGCAGCCGGGCGACATCATCCTCAGCGTCAACCGCCACCCGGTAAGCGGCCTGGCCGACTTCCAGAAGCTGGCCAGCGGCGAAGGCGACCTGCTGCTCTACGTGCGCCGCGGCGACGGCGCCCTATACCTCGCCCTGCAATAAGCTTCACCGCGCCGCATCAAACGCCCGGCCCGCAAAGCCGGGCGTTTGCTTTGGGGCTGCCGTCACACGGCCTGTGCCGCAAGCCGGTACACAGGCAGCTTCCGGTGCAAACCCTACGCTATACTGCAACGAGTCAACCGCCGGTTTGTCCATGCTCCACAAGGAACTCGCGCAACTCGACGAGCGGGTACAGCGCCTGATCGCCGCATATCGTCAGGCGCGCCTGGAGCGGAAGCGCGCGCTGCAGGAACGTGATCGCCTGCTTGCGCTCAATGCCGAACTGAAACGCCGCATCGAAGGCGTGGTCGAACGCATCCGCCTGCTCGAAAGCGATCAGGCGCAATGACGGAGGCGATCAGGGAATCATGAAAGAGGCTGCGAAGGACCCCAGGAAGGAAGGCGCGCTGATCGTGGAAGGCGCGCGCAAGGACGATCCGCTGACCGTCACCGTGCGCATCATGAGCCGCGAATACACCGTGGCCTGTCCGGCGGAGGAGCACGAGGCCCTCGTCGCGTCCGCCGACTATCTCAACGAACGCATGACCGGCATCCGCCGCCGCGGCAAGGCGCTGGGCGCCGAGCGCATCGCCGTGATGACCGCGCTCAACCTCGCGCGCGAACTGCTGGCCATGAAGGGCCACAGCGGCGTCACGCCGCAAGACGCCGAAGCCATCGACAAGGTCCATCAACTGGGCCTGGACATCGACCACACGCTGAACACCGCGGATTGATCCGCCGATTCCGCGAGTCGGTCGATTGCATCCGCCCGGCTTCATCCGATGCGCAAGGCTCGTCTTTGCACCCCTTTGGTGTTATCTTTATTACCGGTGTCTCCTGCGGTGTTCGTGGTCCTTCTCAGAACCCCTTGAGCCTAATTGCTATGCAACGGGAGCCTCACCCGCGTAGGGAGCGCAGGTCCGCCTTGCAGCGGAAAGCCCAAATACGCGGCGCGGCGCCCACTTGAGACGCTGTCTCAAGGTCGAAGACGGATGACGGCACAGGCGGGAGACACCC